>CAZJJC010000111.1:0-1556 GCA_964546195.1 uncultured Enterobacteriaceae bacterium
GTGCCGTTGCCTGCCGAGCCGTAGCTCAGCTTTCCGGGGCTGCGCTTCGCGAGCTCGATGAATTCCTTCAGGCTGCGCGCCGGAACCTCCGCGTTCACCGCGATGACGATCGGGCCGCGCGACACCAGGCTGATCGGCGCGAAGGCGGTGCGCGGGTCGTAGGCGAGATTGCGGTAAAGGCTGGGAGCAATGGCGAGCGTACTGGTGCTGCCGTAAAGCAGCGTATAGCCGTCGGCAGGCGCCCTCGCCACGGCGGTGGAGCCGACCGTGCCGCCGGCGCCGGGCCGGTTCTCCACCACGACCGCCTGCCCGATGCCTTTCTCGATTTCCTGCGCCACCAGCCGCCCGACGATGTCGGTCGGCCCGCCGGGCGGAAAGGGCACGATCAGCCGTAGCGGCTTGGCCGGATAGGGTTGCGCCAGCGCGGTCGGCGCGAGCAGCGCGAGAAGGCATAAAGCGGCGAGCAAGCGAGCCATGAATCAAATCTCCACTGTGGTGACGTCGTAGCGGAACAGCCATTCGTAGCGCTCGGCGATCCGCTGCCCGGCCCATTCCCGGTCCACGTACTGCCTGCCCTTCACCGGGTCGGCGAGCTCGCGGTTATGGAAGCGCTGGATGTTGCTGGCCGAGCCTTCCACCGCGCGCTTCGTCCGCTCGCGCCTTGCGCTTTCATACCTCAGCAACCGGGAGGCGATATCGCCCTGCCCTTCGCTCATCGCTCTGCCGAGAACGTAGCCGTCCTCGATCGCCATCACCGCCCCCTGCGCGAGGAACGGTAGCATGGAATGGCAGGCATCGCCGAGCAGGCTCACCCGTCCGAGGGTCCAGCGCTCCATGGGCGGGCGCACCATCAGCGCCCACTTGTAGGGCACCGGGATGTGGTCGATGAGTGCATGCACGTCCTCGTGCCAGCCCTTGAAGTCGGCGCTCAGCTCCTCGTGGGTGCCGCGCGCGCTCCAGGATTCCACCCGCCAGTCCGAGCGCTCCAGCGCGCCCACGAAGTTCATGAGCTTGCCTGCGCGCAGCGGGTAGTGGACCACGTGCCCGCCCGGCCCCACCCAGTTGGTGCCGACCGTGCGCGCCATGTGCCGCGGCAGCGCTTGCATCGGCACGATGCCGCGCCAGGCGATGACGCCGGTGAACTGCGGCTGGTCGGGGCCGAACAATGCCTGGCGGATGCGCGAATGCACGCCGTCGGCGCCGATCAGCGCGTCGCCGCGCACGCTTTCGCCGCTTTCGAGCTCGAGGTCCACGCCCGAGGCGTCCTGTCGAAAACCGACGCATCGCTTGCCAAGATGGATGGCGTCGGGCTTCTCGCGCCGCACGGCGTCGGCCAGCACGCCGAGCAGGTCAGGCCGGTAGACCGTGAAGTACGGATAGCCGTAGCGCTCCACCGAGACCTTGCCGAGATCGAACAGCTTCCAGGTCTCACCGCTGTTCCACAGGCGGATCTCCTTGCCCTGCGCCTCGCAGGAATGCGCCTGCAGCGCTTCGCCGACGCACAGCGCATAGAACACATGCGTGCCGTTCGCGCTCAGCTGCAGTCCGGCGCCGAC
>CAZJJC010000112.1:0-15837 GCA_964546195.1 uncultured Enterobacteriaceae bacterium
AGAGACTCGGCGAGAAGCAGGTGCAGTGGCGCCTGCGCGACTGGGGCATCTCGCGCCAGCGCTACTGGGGCACGCCGATTCCGATCGTGCACTGCGCGAGCTGCGGCGACGTGGCCGTGCCGGACGAGCAGCTGCCGGTCACCCTGCCCGAGGACCTGGTGCCCGACGGCACCGGCAATCCGCTCGCCAAGCTGCCCCGGTTCTACGAGACGCAGTGTCCCGCCTGCGGGGAGCCGGCCAAGCGCGAGACCGACACGATGGACACGTTCGTCGATTCGTCGTGGTATTTCGCGCGCTTCTGCTGTCCCGGCCAGGACGGCGCCATGGTGGACGAGCGCGCGAAATACTGGATGCCGGTCGACCAGTACATCGGCGGCATCGAGCACGCCATCCTGCACCTGCTCTACTCGCGCTTCTTCCAGCGCCTGATGCGCGACGAAGGCCTGCTCGAGGTCTCGGAGCCCTTCACCAACCTGCTCACCCAGGGCATGGTGCTCGCCGAGTCCTTCTATACCGACGCGAACGGCCGGCGTGAATGGATCAATCCGGCAGAGGTCGACATTCAACGGGATGCAAAAGGAGGCATCGTCTCGGCGAAGCGCGCCTCCGACGGCGCATGCGTGACCTACGACGGCATCGGTACGATGTCGAAGTCGAAAAACAACGGCGTCGATCCGCAGAACCTGATCGAGAAGTATGGAGCCGATACCGCCCGCTTCTTCATCATCGCTGCATCGCCGCCTACTAATACTTTGGAATGGTCCGATAACGGGGTGGCCGGCGCGTTTCGATTCATGAAGAGGCTTTGGAGCTACGCAGCCGCTTTCGGGAAAGCGAGCGCCGGGAGCATCGAAGCGTCGAGACTCGACGCGGCGTCGAAGGCCGCAAGATTCGAGATTCACGCACAGCTCAAGCAAGCGAACTACGACCTTTCGAAGCACCAGTTCAATACGGTTGCTTCGGCGGGCAACAAGATCTTCAACGTACTGGACGAGCTCAAAGCAAGCGGCGGCGCTCGCGCCGTATCCGAAGAAGGCTTCTCGATACTCCTGCGCCTGCTTTCTCCGATCACTCCCCACATCGCGCACCACCTCTGGCGCGAGCTCGGCTACGGCGAGGACGTCCTGGCGGCGCCCTGGCCCGAGCCGGACCCGGCCGCGCTGGAGCAGGAGGAGGTCGAGCTGGTGGTGCAGGTCAACGGCAAGCTGCGCGGCTCGATCCGCGTGCCGAAGGCCGCCGACCGCGGGGCGATCGAGGGCCTCGCCCTCGCCAATCCGAACGTGCAGAAGTTCGTCGCCGGGCACAGCGTGAAGAAAGTGGTGGTGGTGCCCGGCCGCCTGGTGAACCTGGTCGTTTGAAGAAGCTCCTGCTCCTCGCTTCGATGGTGCTCGCGGGCTGCGGCTTCCAGCTGCGCGGCACCGCCGATGTGCCTTTCCAGGCGCTGTACATCCCGAATGCGATGGCCGGCATCGCCCTCGACCTCAAGCGCAGCATCCAGGCCGGCACCGATGCCAAGGTGGTGGAGGACCCGAAAGCCGCCGATGCGATCCTCAACTTCAGCCACGAGGCGCGCGAGAAGGAGATCCTGTCGCTGAATGCCGCCGGCCGGGTGCGCGAGTTCCGCCTGCGCTACCGCGTCGGCTTTCGCGTGCACGACGCAAAGGGCAACGTCTATGTGCCGCAGAGCAGCCTGGAGCTCACGCGCGACGTGAGCTTCAATGACGCCGAGGTGCTCGCCAAGGAAGCCGAGGAGCAGCTCCTGTTCCGCGACATGCAGAGCGACATGGTGCAGCAGATCATGCGGCGCCTGGCCGCCGCGCAGAAGCCGCGCTGACCGTGCAGCTAAGGTCCGAGCAGCTCGAGGCGCATCTCGCCCGGGATCTTTCTCCGGTTTACGTGATTCATGGCGACGAGCCGCTGCTCGCGCTCGAGGCCGCCGATGCGGTGCGCGCGGCGGCGCGCAAGCACGGCTACACCGACCGCGAGGTATTCGAGCCGGGCCGCCATTTCGACTGGAGCGAGTTGCGCCACGCCTTCGCCACCCTGTCGCTGTTCGGCGGCAGGAAGATCGTCGAGCTGCGTCTCGCCACCGGCAAGCCGGGCGCCGAGGGCGCGGCCGCGATCGCGGCCTGCTGCGAGCGTCCCGCCCCGGACATCCTGCTGCTCGTGTCGCTTCCGCGCCTGGACCGCGCGACCCAGGGATCGGCGTGGTTCGGCGCCTTGTCGCGTGCCGGTGCGGTGGTCGACATCTACCCGGTAGAGCGCGCTCGCCTTCCCGCGTGGATCGCCGGGCGCCTCGCGCGCCAGAAGCAGCGCGCCCCGCGCGAGGCGCTCGAGCTGCTGGCCGAGCGCGTCGAGGGCAATCTGCTCGCCGCGCACCAAGAGGTGCAGAAGCTCGCGCTGCTCGCGCCCGAAGGCGAGATCGGCCTCGAAGCGCTGCGCCAGGCAGTGGCGAACGTTGCGCGCTACGACGCCTATGCCGCCTGCGAGGCCATGCTGGCCGCGGACCCGGCGCGCTACGTGCGCATCATCGACGGGCTGAAAAGCGAAGGCGAGGCGCCGAGCCTGGTGCTGTGGGCGCTGAGCGAGGAGCTTTACGCGCTCGCCCGCATCCAGGCGGGCGTGGCCGCCGGGCGCTCGGCCGACGAGCTGCTGCGCGAGAACCGGGTCTGGGGCGCGCGGCAACGGCCGATGAAAGCCGCGGCGGCGCGGGTCAAGCCGGCCGCGGTGCAGCGCGCGCTCGCCCATGCCGCGGCCCTGGACCGGGCGATCAAGGGCGTGGGCAGCGGCGAGCCCTGGGACGAGTTCCTGAAGCTGGGGTTTATGCTTCAAGGCTCGGGCTGATGCTTCAAGGCTAATATTGAGCGATGGACTTGAAGCAGCACATGCACGAGCTGGGCAAGCAGGCGCGCGCTGCGGCGCGCGCGCTCGCGCGTGCCGACACCGCCGTCAAGAATCGCGCGCTTGCCGCCATGGCCGCCGGCATCCGGCAACAATCAGCCGCCATTCTGAAAGCCAACGCCACCGACGTTTCCCATGCCAGGACAGAAGGCCGCGACGCGGCTTTCGTCGATCGCCTCGCCCTCACGCCCGGGCTCGTCGAGCAGATGGCGCACGGGGTCGAGCAGGTGGCCGGCCTCGAGGACCCGGTGGGGCGCCTCTCCGAGCGCGTCAGACGCCCCACCGGCATCGAGGTGGCGCGCATGCGCGTGCCGCTCGGAGTGATCGGCATCATCTACGAATCGCGGCCCAACGTCACCGCGGACGCGGCGGCGCTGTGCCTGAAGTCGGGCAACGCCTGCATCCTGCGCGGGGGCTCCGAGTCGCTCGCCTCCAACCGCGCCATCGCCGCCTGCGTGCGCGCCGGCCTCGCCGGCGCCGGCCTGCCGCAAACCGCGGTGCAGCTGGTCGATACCGCCGAGCGCGCCGCGGTGGGCGAGCTCATCACGATGACCGAATACGTCGACATCATCGTGCCGCGCGGCGGCAAGGCGCTCATCGAGCGGCTGCAGCGCGAGTCGCGCATCCCGATGATCAAGCACCTCGACGGCGTGTGCCATGTCTACGTCGACGACAGCGCCGACCCCGACATGGCCGTGAAGATCGCCGACAACGCGAAGACCCAGCGCTACGGCACCTGCAACACCATGGAGACGCTGCTCGTGGCCGAAAGCATTGCGCCGAAGGTCCTGCCTTCCATCAACTCGATTTTTAAGGCGAAAGGCGTCGAGATGCGCGCCGACGATGCCGCCCTGAAATATGTCTCGGGAAAAAAGGCGAGCGAAGCCGACTACTACACCGAATGGCTCGCGCCCATCGTGTCCATCCGCGTCGTGAGTGGGCTCGACGAGGCGATCGAGCACATTGCCAAGTACGGCTCGCAGCACACCGATGCCATCGTGGCGAACGACCGCGCGCGCGCCGAGCGCTTCCTGCGCGAGGTCGACTCCAGCTCGGTGATGTGGAACGCCTCGACGCGCTTCGCCGACGGCTTCGAGTACGGCCTGGGCGCCGAGGTCGGCATCTCCACCGACAAGCTGCACGCCCGGGGCCCGGTCGGGCTCGAGGGCCTCACTACGCAGAAGTTCGTCGTCCTGGGCCACGGAGAGATTCGTCGGTAGTGGCGGCCATAGGGATCCTGGGCGGCACCTTCGATCCGGTTCACCACGCGCACCTCGCCATGGCGCGCGCCGCGCTGGACGCATTGGGCCTTGAGCGGGTCCTTTTCGTTCCGACCGGAAATCCCAAGTACCGCAAGCCTGCGTTCGCTTCCGGCGAGCACCGGCTCGCGATGCTGCGCCTCGCGCTTTCCGGGCAGGCGAATTTCGAAGTCGATGCGCGGGAGCTGCGGCCCGGCGCGAGCGGCTACACCGTCGATACGCTGCGCGCGCTGCGCGCCGAGGGGTTGGAGGACCTCTACCTCCTGATAGGCGCCGATCAGTACGCCGAGCTCGCCTCCTGGCACAAGCCCAAGGAGATCGCCGAGCTGGCCAAGATCGCCGTCTTCCCCCGCCCCGGGGTCGAATTGAAGGGACCGGTGGAGCTCGTACCCATGCAACCCATGCCGATTTCTTCGACCGAAGTGCGCGCGCGCGCCGCCCGCGGCGAAGACCTGTCGCCACTCGTGCCGCCGGCGGTGGCGAACTATATCGGCCGCCATCGGCTCTACCGCTGATGGGCATCGGCTGATGGACATCCGGACCAAGCAGCGCGCCGTGCTCGAGGCGCTCGAGGACATCAAGGGCAAGGACATCGTGGTCTACAACACCGCGCGCATGCCCTCGATGTTCGAGCGCGTGGTGATCGCGAGCGGCGACTCGAACCGGCAGGTCAAAGCGCTGGCCGACAACGTCCAGGAGCGCATCCGCGCGCTCGGCTCGCGCGTCTACGGCGTCGAAGGCGAGCAGAGCGGCGAATGGGTGCTGGTGGATCTGGGCGACGTGGTGGTGCACATCATGCATCCGACGGTGCGCGAGTTCTACAACCTCGAGGAAATCTGGGGCGGCAAGACGGTGAGGCTCACGCAAGGCAAGGCGGGGAAACGTGTCAAGGCTAAGCGTCTTCGCGCTAAGCGCTAGGCTGCCCGGCTGGGCCGAAGCGGCCTGCGCGGAGTATGCGAAGCGCATGCCCAAGGGCTATGAAGTCGCGCGCATCGCGGTAAAGGACCCCAAGCGCCTGCGCGCCGCCCTGCCGCGCAACGCCCGCCTGATCGCGCTCGACGAGAAGGGCAAGGACTACGGCACGCGCGAATTCGCCGGCCTGCTCGAAAGCGAAGCCGCCTTCGTCATCGGCGGGGCCGACGGCCTCGACCCTTCCATCAAGCAACAGGCCTCGGTCGTGCTGCGGTTGTCCGCGATGACGCTGCCGCACGCCCTCGCCCAGGTCCTGCTCCTGGAGCAAATCTACCGGGCCGCGACAATTCTTACCGGGCACCCCTACCATCGGGAATAGTAATATCGGCGGGTGATCAGCCCGCTCGACCGCGGCATCTATCTCGCCTCGCGCAGCCCCAGACGGCGCGAGCTGCTCTCGCAGATCGGCGTGCGCTACCACCTGCTGCTGTTCCGCACACGCCCCGACACCCCGCCGGAAGTGGACGAGAACCGGCTTCCCGGCGAAGCCCCCGATGCCTACGTCGAGCGCGTGGCGCGCGCGAAGGCCGAGGCCGGCTGGAAGCTGCTGCGCCTGCGCAACCTGCCGCTCGCGCCGGTGCTCGCCGCCGACACCACCGTGGCGCTGGGCGAGAGCATTTTCGCCAAGCCGGGCGACCGCAAGCAGGCCGCCGAGATGCTGGCGGCGCTCTCGGGGCAGCGCCACGAAGTGCTGACCGCGGTGGCGCTCAAGCGCGACGAGGAGCTGCATGCGTCGCTGTCGCGCTCCGAGGTGCAGTTCAAGACGCTTTCGGCCGAGGAGATCGCGCAGTACGTCGCCACCGGCGAAGGCGACGACAAGGCCGGCGCCTACGCCATCCAGGGCCGCGCCGCGCGCTTCATCGTCGAGCTGCACGGCAGCTACTCCGGCGTCATGGGCCTGCCGCTCTACGAAACTGCCCAGCTGCTGGAGAAGCTGCTGCTGTTTCGTAGATGACGGAAGAAGTCCTTATTAACGTCACGCCGCAGGAGACCCGGGTTGCGGTGGCCGGCTCGGGGGTGGTGCAGGAGCTGCTCATCGAGCGGACCGCGAGCCGCGGCCGGGTGGGCAACGTCTACATGGGCCGCGTGGCGCGCGTGCTGCCCGGCATGCAGTCGGCCTTTCTGGAGATCGGGCTGGAGCGCGCCGCCTTCCTGCATGTGGCGGATATCTGGAACAACCGCGAGCCGTGCAGGCCGATCGAGAAGGTGCTGGCCGAGGGCGAGCCGGTGCTGGTCCAGGTGGTCAAGGACCCGATCGGCTCGAAAGGCGCGCGCCTTTCGACGCAGATCTCGATCGCCGGGCGCCTGCTGGTGTACCTGCCGCAGGACCCGCACATCGGCATCTCGCAGCGCATCGAGGACGAGAGCGGCCGCCAGGCGCTGCGCGACCGGCTGAAGGAGCTGCTGCCGCCGGGAGAGAAAGGCGGCTTCATCGTGCGCACGCTCGCCGGAAGCGCGAGCGAAGAGGAGCTGCGCGCCGATCTCGCCTACCTGCGCCACCTGTGGAACGTCATTAAAGAAAGATCTGTCGGCGCCGAGCCTCCGCAGCTGCTGTACCAGGACCTGTCGCTCGCCCAGCGCGTGCTGCGCGACATGGTGAGCGCCGGCACCGCGCGCGTGGTGGTCGACTCGCGCGAGAACTTCCAGAAGCTCGCCGCCTTCGCCGAGAACTACATGCCCCAGGTGCGCGCCAAGCTCGAGCACTACGTGGGCGAGCGGCCGCTGTTCGACCTGTACAACGTGGAGACCGAGATCGAGAAGGCGCTCTCAAGGCGCGTCGAGCTCAAGTCGGGCGGCACCCTGATCCTCGACCAGACCGAGGCGCTGACCACCATCGACGTCAACACCGGCGGCTTCGTCGGCAACCGCAACTTCGACGACACGGTGTTCAAGACCAACCTCGAGGCGGCCCAGGCCATCGCGCGACAGCTGCGGCTGCGCAACCTGGGCGGCATCATCGTCGTCGACTTCATCGACATGGCGAGCCCCGAGCACCGCGCCGCGGTGCTGGAGGAGTTCAAACGCGCCCTCGCCCGCGACCGCACGCGCATGACCGTGAGCGGCTTCACCGCGCTCGGGCTGGTCGAGATGACGCGCAAGCGCACGCGCGAGTCGCTGGCGCACGTGCTGTGCGAGCCCTGCCCGACCTGCGCCGGGCGCGGCGCGATCAAGACCGCGCACACGGTGTGCTACGAGATCCTGCGCGAGATCCTGCGCGAGGCGCGCGCCTTCAACGCGCGCGAGTACCGCGTGCTCGCCTCGCAGCCGGTGATCGAGCTGTTCCAGGAAGAGGAATCGGCTTCGGTGGCCATGCTGTCGGACTTCATCGGCAAGCCGATCTCCATGCAGCTCGAGTCGAGCTACGCGCAGGAACAATTCGACATCGTTCTGATGTGAAAGACCTTTGCTTTACGCCGGCGCGCGAACTCGCGCGCCTCATCCACGCCCGCAAGCTTTCGGCCACGGAAGTCGTCGAGGCCCACATCGCTCAAATCGAGCGCGTCAATCCGAAGGTGAACGCCATCGTCACCTTCCTGCCCGAGCAGGCCTTGAAGGCAGCCAGATCCCTCGACCGGCGTAAGAGCAAGCCGCCGCTCGCCGGGCTGCCGATTGCCTGCAAGGACCTCGTGCCCACCAAGGGCATACGCACCACGTTCGGCTCGCCCGTTTATGAAAATCACAAGCCCGAGCAAAACCATGTCATCGTCGATCGACTCTCGGCCGCGGGGGCCATCCTGATCGGCAAGACCAACACGCCCGAGTTCGGCTCCGGCAGCCAGACGTACAACAAGGTGTTCGGGGCGACGCGCAATCCCTACGACCTGTCCAAGACCTGCGGCGGATCCTCGGGCGGCGGCGCCGCGGCGGTGGCCTGCGGCATGCTGCCCTTCGCCGACGGCTCCGACCTCGCCGCCAGCCTGAGAAACCCCGGCAACTACTGCAACGTGGTGGGCTTTCGCCCCACGCCGGGGCGCGTGCCCAACTGGCCGGCCGCCGACGCTTGGGACACGCTCCCGGTCATCGGCCCGATGGCGCGCACCGTCGAGGACGCCGCTTTCCTGCTTTCGGCCATGGCGGGACCCGATCCGCGGGCGCCGGCCTCGATCGTCCAGCCGGGTGAAATCTTTGCGAGGAGCCTGAAACGCAGCTTCAAGAAAGTGCGCCTCGCCTGGAGCCGCGACCTGGGCGGCCTGCCCGTCGATCCCCGGGTCACGGCGGTGCTCGAGGCGCAGAAGAAGGTGTTCAAGGAGCTCGGCTGCGTGGTGGAAGACGCCGAGCCCGATTTCTCCGGCGCCACCGAGGCCTTCGAGACGCAGCGCGCCCTGGCCTATCTGCAGCGCTTCGGCGGCCTGCTGGCGCAGCACCGCGACAAGCTGAAGGATGACGTGATCTGGAACATCGAAGAGGGCCAGAAGCTCACGCCGGAGAAGATCGCGCGGGCCGCGGGCCTGCGTACCGGGCTCTTTCACAGGATGAGAATTTTTCTGGACAGGTACGAGCTCCTGCTCTGCCCGGTCAACCAGCTCCCGCCCTTCCCGGTGGAGCTCGAATGGCCGCGCGAGATCGCCGGGGTGAAGCTCGGCAACTACCTCGACTGGATGAAGAGCTCCTACTACATCACCATCACCAGCCACCCCGCGGTCTCGGTGCCCGCGGGCTTCACCCCGGAGGGCCTGCCGGTGGGCCTGCAGATCGTCGGCCGCTACCGCGACGACTTCGGCGTGCTGCAGCTCGCCCGCGCGTTCGAAGGCGAAACGCGCATCTGGAAACGGCGACCCGGATTGCTTGCTTCGTGACGGCCACGGCTGTAGAAGTTGGCGCGCCCGGCGGGATTCGAACCCACGACCCTTGGCTTCGGAGGCCAATACTCTGATCCGCTGAGCTACGGGCGCATCGAAAGGCCGCGCAGGATAGCCCGTTTTCCCTTCCGCGTCCACGCGTTATGGCAGCTTTGAAGCTAAAATCCTGCCGTTACCTTCCAATACGCCAAGCCCCGAGACCCGTGATCGCGCACGACCAGCATTCGTCATTCATCAAGACCCCGCAGCAGCTGATCGTCGTCATCCTGCTCGCCTTCATCGTCCCGATCAACGTCATCATGATGCTGGTGCAGCTCGCGACCAGCGTGCCGAGCGCGGACCCGGAGGCGCTCGATGCGCAAAAGGTCGCCGAGCGCATCCAGCCGGTCGGAAGGCTGGAAGTCGGCGCGCCCCAGGCCCCGGCGCCCGCGGCGCAGGCGAAAGCGCCGGCGTCGGTGCTGAAAGGCAAGGGCGCGATGCCGCCGAAGGGCGGCAATGCCTCGCTCAGCGAAGCACAGGTGCGCGCGGCAGTCGAATTCATGATCTCGCAGAGCAAGTAGCCTGGTCCTGCTCTTCATCATCGATCCGCCTGAAGAGCTCAAGGCGTACAAGGACACCACCGTCGCGATGATGCGCGCCGTCCAGGCGCGCGGCCACGGCGTCTTCGTCTGCGGGCAAAGCTCGCTGCACTGGGACAAGAACTGCGTCGCCGCCCGGGCGACCCGGCTTTCGCTCGCCGGCGACGACGAGCACTGGTACCGCGCACACGAGACGGTGGAGCGTCCGCTGCCCGGGTTCGACGCCGTGCTGATGCGCAAGGACCCGCCTTTCGACATGGAGTACGTCGCCAGCACCTGGCTGCTGAGCGAAGCCGAGCGCCAGGGGGCGAAGGTGGTCAATTCGCCGCGCGCCATCCGCGATCACAACGAGAAGTTCGCGATCGCCGAGTTCCCCGAGTTCACGGTGCCCTCCCTGGTCGGTCGCGCGATGGTGGATTTGCAGGCGTTCATCGACGAGCACGGGATGGTGGTGCTGAAGCGCCTGGACGGCATGGGCGGCGCGGGCATCTTCGTCGTGCGCCATGACGACCCCAACCGCAACGTGATCGTCGAGACCATCTCGGACTTCGGCACGCGCAGCGTCATGGCGCAGCGCTTCATTCCCGAGATCGCGCAGGGCGACAAGCGCGTCATCCTGATCGGGGGCAAGATCGTGCCGCATTGCCTGGCGCGCATCCCGAAGCCGGGCGAGTCGCGCGGCAACCTCGCCGCCGGGGCGCGCGGGGAGGCGCAGCCGGTGACCCCGCGGCACCGCGAGATCGCCGCCGCCATCGGGCCGGTGCTCGCGGCGCGCGGGCTGCTGTTCGTCGGGCTCGACGTGATCGGCGACTGGCTTACCGAGATGAACGTCACCAGCCCGACCGGCTTCCGCGAAATCCAGGACCAGACCGGCTTCGACGTGGCCGGTGCCTTCGTCGACGCCCTGGAGTCAAAACTCCAGTGATCGGCATCCTCATCGTCACCCACGGGGAGATCGGCACTTCGCTGCTCGACAGCGCATCGCAGATTCTCGGGGAAAGGCCGCCGCAGGCGGCCACCCTGAGCGTCTGGCGCCAGGACGAGCCCGACGACCTGGTGCTGCGCGCGCGCGAGCTCGTGGAGCAGATCGACGCGGGCGAGGGCGTGCTCATCCTCACCGACATCTTCGGCGCGACCCCCGGCAACGTGGTGTCCAAGCTGCTGCGCGACGGCCGGGTGGAGGGGGTCTCGGGCGTGTCGCTGCCGATGCTGCTGCGCGTGGTGACCGGGCGCGAAGGCCCTCTCGCCGCCGCCGTGCAGCGCGCGCTGTCGGGGGGCAGCGAAGGCCTGGTGCACATGAACACCGACCGCTGCTGCGATGCATAGCGTGTCCGCCGCGATCGTCAACAAGCTCGGCCTGCACGCCCGCGCGGCGGCCAAGCTCACGCACGTCGCCGGCGGCTACAAGTCCGACATCTGGCTCTCGCGCAGCGGCCGGCGCGTCAACGCCAAGAGCATCATGGGGGTGATGATGCTCGCCGCGGGCCAGGGCAGCACGGTGCTGATCGAAGCCAAGGGCGACGACGCCGAGCAGGCGATCGAGGCGCTGCAGCAGCTCATCGCGGACAGGTTCGGCGAGGGCGAGTGAATTTCGTCCTTCACGGCCACGCCGTCTCCAGCGGCATCACCATCGGCTACGCGCACCTCGTCACCACCGCGCGCCTCGAGGTGGCGCATTACGAGGTCGCCGAGGACGCGGTCGAAGCCGAGGTGCGCCGCTTCGACGCCGGGCTGGCCAAGGCCCGCGAGGGGCTGGAGGCGCTGAAAGCCCACATCCCGGCCGATTCGCCGCCCGAGTTCGAGGCCTTCCTCAACCTTCACCTCATGATCCTGGACGACTCGGCGCTCGCCCAGGTGCCCAGGGAGCTCATCCGCGAGCGGCGCGTGAACGCCGAATGGGCCCTGGTGCAGCAGATGGAAAAGCTCACCGAGCGCTTCGACGAGATCGAGGACCCCTACCTGCGGGAACGCAAAGCCGACGTGCAGCAGGCGGTCGAGCGCGTGCTGAAGGCGCTGATGGGGGCGCAGACGCCCGCCGAGCCGGAGCTCTCGGAGGAGCAGGAGATGATCGTGGTGGCACACGACCTGTCGCCCGCCGACATGCTGCTGTTCAAGCGCCACCAGTTCGGCGGCTTCGTCACCGACGTGGGCGGGGTCACCTCGCACACCGCGATCGTGGCGCGCAGCCTCGGCATCCCGGCGATCGTCGGCCTGCACCACGCCTTCCAGACGATCGCCGAGCGCGAGCTGCTCATCGTGGACGGCGTGCGCGGCGTGCTGATCGTCAATCCCGACCCGGTGGTGCTCGCCGAATACCGCCTGCGCCAGTCGCAGCTCGGCCTGGAGCGCCAGCGGCTGAAGCGCCTGCGCTCCACGCCCGCCGCCACCCTCGACGGCACGCCGGTGGAGCTCTTCGCCAACATCGAGCTGCCCGAGGACATGCCCGAGGTGCTCGAGGCGGGCGCGCAGGGCGTGGGCCTGTTCCGCAGCGAGTTCATCTTCCTCAACCGCCGGGACCTGCCGGGCGAGGACGAGCAGTTCGAGGCCTATCGCAACGTGGCGCAGGCGATGGAAGGCCGGCCGGTGGTGCTGCGCACGCTGGACATCGGCGCGGACAAGGCGCTCAACGGCAACGGCGGCGGCACCATGCCCAACCCGGCGATGGGCCTGCGCGCCATCCGCTTCTGCCTCGCCGAGCCGCAGATGTTCCTCACGCAGCTGCGCGCCATCCTGCGCGCCTCGCACTACGGCAAGGTGCGCATCCTCTTGCCGATGCTCGCGCACGTGCACGAGGTCGAGCAGACGCTGGCGCTGATCCGCCAGGCGAAGCAGCAGCTGGACGAGCGCGGCGTGCCCTACGACCCGAAGGTCGAGATCGGCGGCATGATCGAGATCCCGGCCGCGGCGCTGGCGCTGCCCATCCTCATGCGGCGCCTGGACTTCCTGTCGATCGGCACCAACGACCTCATCCAGTACACGCTGGCGATCGACCGCACCGACGACGCGGTGGCCCACCTCTACGATCCGCTGCATCCCGCGGTGCTGACGCTGGTCGCGGGCACCATCCAGACCGCGACGCGCGGCGGCGTGCCGGTCGCGGTGTGCGGCGAGATGGCCGGGGACCTGCAGTTCACCCGCCTGCTGCTCGGCCTGGGCTTGCGCAACTTCTCGATGCACCCCTCGCAGCTCCTGCCGATCAAGGAGCGCATCCTGGGCACCAACCTCGCCGAGGTGCAGGCGCTCGCGCAGCGCGTGCTGCGCGCGAGCGACCCGGCCAAGACCAAAGAGCTGCTCGGCAAGCTCAACGCCTGAAAAGGGGTCAGAGCAATTTTCCATTTTGCGTCATCGCCGTGCACCGGTTCAAAGCGGAAAATTGCTCTGACCCCTTTTTCTATTGAGCGATGAGCGGTCCACTCCACGGCGTGCGCGTGCTCGACCTCACGACGGTAGTGATGGGGCCCTACGCCACGCAGATCCTCGCCGACTTCGGCGCCGACGTGATCAAGGTCGAGCCTCCCGACGGCGACGCGGTGCGCTCTGCCTGGCCGTTCCGCAACTCCGGCATGGGGGCGATCTTCCTGCACACCAACCGCAACAAGCGCTCGGTCGTCCTGGACCTCAAAAAGGACGCCGCGCGCGAAGCCTGCCTGGTCCTGGCAAAAAGATCCGATGTCCTCGTCTACAACATCCGGCCGCAAGCGATGGCGCGCCTGAAACTGGCTTACGAGGACGTGAAAGCCGTAAACCGGGAAATCATTTACGTCGGCTGCTTCGGCTACAGCCAGCGCGGCCCCTATGCCGCCAAAGCCGCCTACGATGATCTGATCCAGGGCGCGTCGGGGCTGCCGTGGCTCTTGCAGAAACAGGGCGCGCCCGAGCCGCGCTACGCGCCGATGATCGTCGCCGACCGGTCGGTCGGCCAGCAGGTCGCCAGCGCCGTGAGCGCGGCGCTCTACCACAGGGAGAAGACCGGCAAGGGCCAGCGCATCGACGTGCCGATGTTCGAGCACCTGCTGCAGATCGTGCTCGGCGATCACCTCGGCGGCTACACCTTCGAGCCGCAGCACGGCGAGCCGGGTTACGCGCGCATCCTGGCGCCTGATCGCCGTCCTTACGAGACCAGGGACGGCTATGTCTGCGCTCTCATCTATAACGACAAGCAGTGGAAGGCGTTTGTCGCCATCATCGGCAAGCCCGAGATACTGTCGCAGCCCGAATTCAGCAGCCTGGAGGCGCGCAGCAAGAACTACCGCCGCGCCTACGCCATGATTGCCGAGGAGATGAAGAGCCGCAGCACCGAGTTCTGGCTCGAGGCGCTGGAGCGCGGCGACATCCCGGTGCAGCGCATGAACAGCCTCGACGACATCGTCGCCGATCCGCACCTCGCGGCGATCGGTTATTTGCGCACCGTCGAGCATCCCTCCGAGGGGCGCATCAAGACCCTGGCCGTGCCCTCCGAATGGTCGGAGTCGCCGCCCGAATACCGCCGCCACGCGCCGCGCCTCGGGGAGCACACGCGCGAGGTGCTGCGCGAGGCGGGGTTTTCAGATCAACAGATAGATAAACTTCTGACGACTGGGGCGGCCAAAGAAGCTCCGCTATAATCCGCGTCGCGCCGATTTGATGTTCAGCTTGCGGGCGCCTAACAAATACCGCTAAAGAGACGATTTTGAACGCACCGCACGACCCTTCCTCCGTTGGCACCGTGGTGGCGCAGACGGCGCATTTCGACACGCCGATCAAGCTGCGCAGCGGCGCCGAGCTGCCGGCCTACGACCTCGCCTTCGAGACCTACGGCGAATTGAATGCGGCGCGCAGCAACGCGGTGCTGGTGTGCCACGCCCTCAACGCGTCGCACCATGTGGCAGGTTTCTATCGGGATGAACCGCAGAACCCGGGGTGGTGGGACAACCTCGTCGGGCCCGGCAAGCCCCTCGACACGCGGCGCTTCTTCGTGGTGGGCTCCAACTACCTTGGAAGCTGCTTCGGCTCGACCGGGCCGGCGTCGGTCAACCCGGCCAGCGGCAAGCCCTGGGGCGCGGACTTTCCGGTGGTCACCGTCGAGGACTGGGTGGAGGCGCAGGCGCGCCTCGCCGACCGCCTGGGCATCGAGCGCTTTGCCGCAGTCATCGGCGGCTCGCTCGGCGCGATGCAGGCACTGCAATGGACGCTGTCCTGCCCCGAGCGGGTCGGCCACGCGCTGGTCATCGCCGCCGCCGCCAGGCTTTCCCCGCAGAACATCGCCTTCAACGAGGTGGCGCGCCAGGCGATCATGACCGACCCGGATTTCCACGGCGGTCACTACTACGACAAGGGCGTGGTGCCCACGCGCGGCCTGCGCGTCGCTCGCATGATCGGGCACATCACCTACCTGTCGGGGGAGGCGATGGCCGAGAAGTTCGGCCGCCTGCTGCGGCGCAAGCACCTCGGGTTCGATTTCGACATCGACTTCGAGATCGAGTCGTACCTGCGCTACCAGGGCGACAAGTTCTCCACCTACTTCGACGCCAACACCTACCTGCGCATCACCAAGGCGCTCGATTACTTCGATCCCGCGGGCGATTTCGACGGCAACCTGTCGGCGGCGCTAAGCCGCGCACGGGCCCAGTTCCTGGTCGTCTCGTTCAAGTCCGACTGGCGCTTCCCGCCCGCGCGCTCGCGCGAGCTGGTGCGGGCGCTGCTCGACAACCGGCGCATCGTTTCCTACCTCGAGAGCGACGCGCCCGGCGGCCACGACGCCTTTCTCCTCGAGGATGCGCGCTACCACGCGGCGCTGCGCGCCTATTTCGCGACCATCGACCTGTGAGAGCCGACCTCGAGGCGATCGTGCGCTGGGTGCCGCAGGGGGCGCGCGTGCTCGACCTGGGCTGCGGCGACGGCTCGCTGCTGCGCTCGCTGTGGCAGGAGCGCGAGGCCCCCGGCTACGGCGTGGAGATCGACGACGACAGCGTGATCGCCTGCGTCGGCAACGACGTCAACGTGCTGCAGGTGGATTTCGAGAGCGGCCTGTCGCTGTTCGCCGATGCCTCGTTCGACTGCGTCATCCTGTCGCAGACCCTGCAGGCGGTGCACCGCACCGAGGCGGTCCTGCGCGAGATGCTGCGCGTGGGACGCGAGGCGATCGTCAGCTTTCCCAACTTCGGCCACTGGAGCGCGCGCCTGCAGGTGGCGCTGGGAAGGATGCCGGTGTCGAAGTCGCTGCCCTACGAGTGGTACGAGACGCCCAACGTGCACCACTGCACCATCACCGACTTCGAGGACCTGTGCCGGCGCCTCGACATCCGCATCCGCGAGCGCCTGGTGCTGCACGAGGGCAAGCCGGTCAGC
>CAZJJC010000113.1:0-23682 GCA_964546195.1 uncultured Enterobacteriaceae bacterium
GCGAAAACCACGATAGCCGCCATCCAGATGGTTTCCGCGCCCGAAGTCGCGGCGAACCTCGCGGCGGCGGGCCGCCTGCTCGCCGAGGCCGCCGCGGCCGGCGCGCGGCTTGCCGCGCTGCCGGAAAACTTCTATCTCATCGGCCGCCACGAGGCGGACAAGGTGGCGGTGCGCGAGCGCGACGGCCAGGGGCCGATCCAGGACTTCCTGTGCGCAGCCGCAGAAAAGCACGGCCTGTGGATCGTCGGTGGAACTGCTCCGATAGAGACCGGTCAGGACAATTTGATCGCGAGCGCCTGCCTGGTGTTCGACCCGGCCGGCAGGCGCGTGGCGCGCTATGACAAGATGCATCTTTTCCGCTTCGACGGCGGCGGCGAGAGCTACGACGAGTCGCGCACGCTGCTGCCGGGCCCCCGGGCGGTGGCGCTGGACAGCCCTTTCGGGCGCCTCGCGCTGTCCGTTTGCTACGATGTGCGCTTTCCCGAGCTGTACCGCGGGCTCGGCGAGTTCGACGCCATGTTCGTCCCTTCCGCCTTCACCGTTCCGACCGGCCGCGCGCATTGGGAGATCCTGCTGCGCGCCCGCGCGGTAGAGAACCAGGCTTATGTCGTCGCCCCGGCGCAGGGCGGCGTGCATGCCAGCGGCCGGCGCACCTATGGCCATACCATGGTGATCGATCCGTGGGGCGAGGTGCTCGCGGTGCGTCCGGAGGGCGAAGGCTTGGTGCTTGCGCAAATCGATTCCGACCGCCTATCCGAAGTGCGCGGGGCGCTGCCCGCGCTTACGAACAGGAGACTGACTTGAGTCTAGATACGGCTACCACCACGCTGCTGGCGCCCTTCGACCTGGAGACGGCGAAGCTCGAGCGCGTCTTCGGCACGCTGAGCGCGCACAAGGTGGACTACGCCGACCTTTACTTCCAGTACTCGCGCTACGAGGGCTGGAGCCTGGAGGAGGGCATCGTCAAGTCGGGCAGCTTCAACATCGAGCAGGGCGTGGGCGTGCGCGCGGTGGCGGGCGAGAAAACGGCGTTCGCCTATTCCGACGAGATCAGCTTCAACGCGCTGCAGGACGCGGCAAAGGCGACCCGCGCGATCGCGTCCTCGGGCCAATCCCGCAGAGTGAAAGCAGGACGGCACAATCTTCCAAAACCTCTGTATCGCGCGATCGATCCTGTCGCCTCGCTCGGCTCCTCGCAGAAAGTCTCCCTGCTGGAAAGGCTCGAGAAGAAATGCCGCGCGCTCGACCCGCGCATCACCCAGGTGATGGCGAGCCTGGGCGGCGAGTACGAGGTCGTGCTCATCGCGCGCGCCGACGGCGCGCTGGCCGCGGACGTACGGCCGCTGGTGCGGGTGTCGGTGCAGGTGATCGCCGAGTCGAACGGCCGGCGCGAAAGCGGTTCCTCGGGCGGCGGCGGCCGCACCGACTACGCGCACTTCACCGACGAGGTGCTCGACGCCTATGCGCGCCAGGCGGTCTCCCAGGCGCTGGTCAACCTCGACGCGCGCCCCGCGCCCGCCGGGCCGATGACGGTGGTGCTGGGGCCCGGCTGGCCCGGCGTGCTGCTGCACGAGGCGGTGGGGCACGGCCTCGAAGGCGATTTCAACCGCAAGGGCAGCTCGGCGTTCTCCGGCCGCATCGGCCAGCGCGTGGCCGCGCCCGGCGTCACCGTGGTCGACGACGGCACGCTGCCGGGCCGCCGCGGCTCGCTCACGGTGGACGACGAGGGCAATCCCACGCAGCGCAACGTGCTCATCGAGGACGGTGTGCTGCGCGGTTACCTGCAGGACAGCCTGAACGCGCGGCTGATGAAGATGCCGCTTACCGGCAACGCGCGCCGCGAGTCCTTCGCCCACCTCACGCTGCCGCGCATGACCAACACCTACATGCTGGCCGGCGGCCACGATCCCAGGGAGATCATCGCCAGCGTGGAGAAGGGCCTCTACGCCACCACTTTCGGCGGCGGGCAGGTGGACATCACCAATGGGAAGTTCGTGTTCTCGGCGGCCGAGGCCTACCTCATCGAGAACGGCAGGGTGACCGCGCCGGTGAAAGGCGCGATGCTGGTGGGCAACGGGCCCGACGTGCTGACGCGCGTCAGCATGATCGGCAACGATCTGGAGCTCGACTCGGGCATCGGCGTGTGCGGCAAGGAGGGCCAGAGCATTCCCGTGGGGGTCGGGCAACCTACGCTGAAGATCGAAGGCCTCACCGTCGGCGGCACGGGATGACTCCCGACGATCTTGCCGCCGAAATTCCCGATGGCGCGCTGATCGGGCTGCCGCCGGACTACTCCCTTGTCGCCATGGAGGCGGTGCGCGCGCTCGTGCGGCGCAAAGCGCGCGGCCTCAGGCTGCTCGGCGTGCCCCAGCTAGGCCTGTGCGCCGATCTGCTGATCGGCGCGGGCTGCGTCGCCGAGATCGAAACCAGCGCGGTGACCCTGGGCGAGGCCGGGCTTGCGCCGCGCTTCACCGAGGCCGCGGAAAAAGGCGAGATCCTGGTGCGCGATGCGACCTGCCCGGCCGTCCACAGCGCCCTGCAGGCGACCGAGAAGGGCGTGCCCTTCATGCCTCTAAGGGGGGTCATAGGCTCGGACCTCATACCCGGCCGGCCAGATTGGCGCGTCGTGCAGAACCCCATGGCGGCTCAACCCGACCCCATCCTCCTCGTCCCGGCGCTGCAGCTCGACGTCGCGCTGTTCCACGCGCGCTGGGCCGACGACGCGGGCAACGTCTGGGTCGGCCGGCGCCGCGAGCTCGCGACGATCGCGCATGCCGCCAGAAAGTGCTTTGTGACCTATGAGGAAAAGCGCGCCGGCGACATGCTCGAGGACGAGGTACTCGCCCCCGGCCTCATTTCCTCGACGTACGTCACGCACGTCGCACCGGCGCCGCGCGGCGCCTGGCCGCTCGGCGTGGCGGGCCTGTACGACATCGACGACGCGCAGCTCATGCGGTACGCAAAGGCGGCGCGGACGCGCGATGGCTTCGAGCGCTACCTGGAGGAGTTCGTTTGTACGCCCGCGAAGAGCTCCTCGCCTGCAGCATCGCCCGCCTGATCGGCGACGCGGGCCACGTGGCGGTCGGGGCGGCTTCGCCCATCCCGGCCGCGGGCGCGTTGCTCCTGAAGCAGAAGAAGCCCGCGCTGCGCCTGTCTTTCCTGCATAAGAGGAAAGGCAATCCTTTCAGCGAAGGCTCGCGCGAGCTGTTCGACCTCGCCGGCCAGGGCCGCATCGACGTCTTCTTCCTCGGCGGGGCGCAGATCGACGGCCAGGCGAACATCAACCTGGTGCGCGCCGACGGCCGCCGCTTTCCCGGCTCGTTCGGCTCGGCCTTCATGTACCCGGTGGTGCCGAGGGTGATCCTGTTCCGGGAGGAGCACTCGCCGCGCGTGCTCGTGCCGAAGGTCGAGTTCGTTTCCGCCGCCGGCAACCCGGTGGCGCTGCTCACCGGCAAGGCGCTGTTCGCCTGGCAGAAGGACCGGCGCCGCTTCCGTCTGGAGAGCCTGCACGACGGCGAGGATGTGCGCTCGCAGACCGGCTTCGACTATGACGCCCCGCCGAGCGTGCCGCGCACCCCGGCGCCGGACGCCGAAGAGCTGGCGCTGTTGCGCGGCGCCGTGGCGCGCGAGATGGCCGCGAACTATCCGGATTTCGCAAAAAAGGTTTGGGGAATAGACTAGCGCCATGAACGCCCCCGACAGGAAGCCGCAGTACGAGCGCGCCGCGGAGGATCTCGGCAACATCGTGCTGCTGGAGCACGTGAACGTCACTCAGCCCGACCAGCAGCTCTCCACGCTGTTCTACGTGGTGGGGCTGGGCGGCACGCGAGATCCGTACATCATGGTCGGCGTGGACAACATGTGGGTGAACTACGGCCGCACCCAGGTGCACCTGCCGACGCGCGAGCCGCAGGTTTTCCGCGGCACCATCGGCCTGGTGGTGCCCGAGCTGGCGGCACTGAAGGCACGCCTGCACCGGATGGATTCCTCATTGAAGCACACGAAGTTCTCGTGGCGGGAAGGCGAAGGCTTCATCGACGCCACCTGCCCCTGGGGCAATCGCTGGCGCTGCCATGCGCCGGCGCCCGAGCTGGGCAGGTTCGAGCTCGGCATTGCGTACGTGGAGCTCGACGTGCCGCAGGGCACGGCCGAGGGCATCGCGCGCTTTTATCGCGAAGTGCTGAAGGCGCCGGCGCGGGCGGCGGCCGGACGCGCGCAGGTCCGGGTGGGGAGCACCCAGCGGCTCGTGTTCGCGGAAACGGCCGAGCCGCTCCCGGCATACGACGGCCACCACGTGGCGGTCTACATCGCCGACTTCTCGGGGCCGTATCAGTGGCTGCTGCAGCGCGATCTCGTCAGCATGGAGACCAGCGAGCACGAGTGGCGCTTCCAGCACATCGTCGATCCGAGAGACGCGAAGCCGCTGTTCCAGCTCGAGCACGAGGTGCGCAGCATGCGCCATCCGCTCTATGCGCGGCCGCTGGTCAACCGCAACCCGGCCATCAGCAATGTCGCCTACGTCCCCGGCCAGGAATCTTTCCGCGGCACGTACTAGCGGCTCGGCCGATCCTCTGCGCGAGGCGCTGGCGCGCTTCGAGGAGGCCGGCGAGCTGCTGCGCATCCGCGGCGCGCACTGGAATCTCGAGATGGGCACGCTGGCGGAGATCGTGTACCGCCGGGACAAGCCGCCGGCCATCCTGTTCGAAGACATCCCGGGCTATCCCCAGGGCTTCCGCGCGCTGTCGGGCGCGACCAACTCGGCCAAGCGCCTGGCGATCGTGCTCGGCTTCCCCGAGCCCTCTCATCCGCTCGACGTGGTGCGCGCCTACCGCGACCGCATGAAATCGCATACGCCTTTGCCTTCCAGAGTCGTCTCCGCAGGCCCTGTCCTGGAAAACATCATCAGGAAAGAGATAGATGTGCTGAAGTTCCCCGCGCCCTTGCTGCACGAGCAGGACGGCGGGCGCTACATCGGCACCGACGACCTGGTGATCATGCGCGACCCGGAAGAGAACTGGGTCAACTGCGGCACCTACCGCTCGATGGTGCAGGGACCCGACCGGGTCGGGCTGTGGATGTCTCCGGGCAAGCACGGCCGCCAGATCCGCGAGAAGTACTTCAGGCAGGGCAAGCCCTGCCCGGTGCTGATTTCATGCGGTCACGACCCGCTGCTGTTCCTCGCCGGCGGCAACGAGATCCGCTTCGGCCTGTCGGAGTACGACTATGCCGCCGGGCACCGCGGCGCGCCCTACGAGGTGATCGAGAGCGAGCTTTACGGATTGCCGATGCCGGCGCACGCCGAGATCGTGCTCGAAGGCGTGATGCATCCGGGCGAGACCGCGCCCGAGGGCCCGTTCGGCGAGTTCACCGGCTACTACGCCGGCGGCCGCAGCGAGCAGCCGGTCGTGCGCATCGAGCGCATCTACCACCGCAACGACCCGATCCTGGGGCTCGCCTGCCCGATGGTGCCGCCTTCGGACTTCTCCTACTCCAAGTGCGTGATGAAAGCCGGCATGATCTGGGACGAGGTCGAGCGCGCCGGGCTCTCGGGCGTGCGCGGCGTGTGGGTGCACGAGGCGGGCTGCGCGCGCATGTTCAACGTGATCTCGATCAAGCAGGCGTATGCCGGGCACGCGAAGCAGGCCGGCATGCTGGCCGCGAGCTGCCAGTCGGGCTCCTACCTCGGGCGCTTCGTGGTGGTGGTGGAGGACGACATCGACCCGACGAACCTGCACGAGGTGCTGTGGGCGATGTGCACGCGCTGCGACCCGGCCGATGACATCGACTTCATCCGCCGCCACTGGAGCGGACCGCTCGACCCACGGCTGCCGAAAGGCGTCGCCTGGAACTCGCGCGCGGTAATCGACGCCTGCCGGCCTTACGACATGCTGGGGGAATTTCCGCCGGTAGTGAAGGCCTCGGCCGAGCTGCGCGACAAGGTTCTGCGCAAGTTCGAGGACCAGCTCAGGAATCCTTCCAGCTAGGCGGGACCCTCGGCCAGGTCGGCGTCGAAGAGCGCGTCGGCGAGGAAGCCGCCCGACTGGTGGCGCCAGAGCTTCTCGTAGTGCCCGCCGAGGGCGAGCAGCTCGTCGTGCGTGCCGCTCTCCACGATGCGTCCGGCCTCGAGCACCACCAGGCGGTCCATGCGCGCGATGGTGGACAGGCGGTGCGCGATCGCGATCACCGTCTTGCCTTCCATCAGGCCGAGCAGCTCGTCCTGGATGGCGAGCTCCACCTCGCTGTCGAGCGCCGAAGTCGCCTCGTCCAGCACCAGGATCGGCCCGTCCTTCAGCACCACCCTCGCGAGCGCAATGCGCTGGCGCTGTCCGCCGGAGAGCTTGACGCCGCGCTCGCCGACATGCGCGGCATAGCCGCTGTGGCCTCTCCAATCCCTCAATTGCTGGATGAACCCGTGCGCCTGCGCCTTGCGCGCCGCGTCGATCAGCTGCGCGTCGCTCGCCGAGGGCCGGCCGTAGCGGATGTTGGCGGCGATCGAGCGGTGCAGGAGCGAGGTGTCCTGCGTCACCATGCCGATCGCCGCGCGCAGGCTTTCCTGCGTGAGCTGCGCGATGTCCTGGCCGTCGATGAGGATCCTTCCGGACTCGAGGTCATGAAACCGCAGCAGCAGGTTCACCAGCGTCGATTTGCCGGCGCCCGAGCGCCCGACGAGGCCTACCCGCTCCCCTGCCCTGATCTGCAAGCTCAAGTTGTCCAGGACGGGCGCGGCGTCGCTTCTGCCATAGCCGAACGTCACGCGCTCGAACACGATCTCGCCGCGCGACACCTCGAGCGGCTGCGCGCCGGGCCGGTCGACGCTCGCGTGCGGCACGGCGATCGACTGCATGCCTTCCTGCACCACCCCGACGTTCTCGAAGATCGCGGTGACCTCCCAGCTCACCCAGCCGGCGGCGTTGGCGATCTGCCAGGCGAGCGGCAGCGCCGTGGCCACCACGCCGGCGCTTACCGTGCCTTGCGCCCAGAGCGAGATGCCGATCGCGGCGGTGCCCACCAGCAGCAGCGCGTTCATGGCGGTGAGCCAGAACATGAAGCGGGTGATGAGCGCCATGTGCGCCGCCATGGCCTGCTGGTGCTGGTCGATCGATTCGCGCACGTACGCGTCCTCGTCGGCCATGCGCGCGAAGAGCTTCACCGTGAGGATGTTGGTATAGCTGTCCACCACGCGTCCCATCACCATCGAGCGCAGCTCCGAGCTCGCGCGCCCCAGGTCGCGCATGCGCGGCACGAAGTAGCGCAGGAAGCAGAAGTAGGCGGCCGTCCACAGCACCGTAGGCACCCCCAGGCGCCAGTCGGCGAGCACCATCAGCGCGAGCGCCGTGACGCCGAAGGCGCCGATGTACCAGACCGAGCGGATGCTCGCCATGGTGCTCTCGCGCAGCGCGTGCGCGGTCTGCATCACCCGGTTCGCGATGCGCCCGGCGAAATCGTTCTGGAAGAACGGCCAGCTCTGGCGCACGACGTGCCAGTGGCTCTGCCAGCGGATGAGGCTGGTTGCGCCCGGGATGAGCGCGTTATGGCGGATCGCGATGTCGGCGAGGATGGCGAGCGGCCGCACCAGCAGCACCAGAGCGACCATCGCCGCGAGCATCGGCCACTCGCGCGCCAGCGCCGCCTGCCGGTCGGCCGACTCCATCAGCGACACGAGGCGCCCGATGAACAGCGGGATCACCGTATCGAGCAGCGCCACCGCCAGGCTGGCGGCGAACATCGCCGCGTACCAGCCTTTTGTCTGGCTGACGAAGTGCCAATAGAACGCCAGCAGCCCGGGCGGCGGCGCGCCGGGTCCCGGGCTCGCCGTCCCGCGAATACCTACGGCTTGTAGAAAACTCAAGAAACTTTCTTCCTGCTTATTAGCTGCGCCCCGCGACGGTCGGCACGATACCTTCGAGCGCAATCCGCGGCAAGGTCGGACTGCACAAAGCGTGTCGCGCGCAGGCAAACTGACGCCGGGCGGCGACGACACCCCGTGGAATTTCGACTTGCATTGCGCGTTTACTCCTTAGAGCTTGGTACCCGCTGGGCCGACACCATGGAGGAACGATGAAGGCAATAACGCAGACAGAAATCGACCGGGAAGTATTCGGCTTGTACGATGAGTACTGCCACGGCGACATCGACCGGCGGGAGTTTCTCAAGCGCGCCGCGGCGCTCGGGGTGGCGGGGCTGGCGGCGGCGCAGGCGCTGCTGCCGCGCTATGCGCAGGCACAGACGATTTCCTTCACCGACACGCGCATCAAGGCGCAGTACGTGAGCTACCCCTCGCCCGGCGGCAACGCGGACAAGATGCGCGGCTACCTGGTCCAGCCGGCCGGGCAGGGGCCGTGGCCGGCAGTGCTGGTGATCCACGAGAACCGCGGGCTCAACCCGTACATCGAGGACGTGGCGCGGCGCGCGGCGGTGGAGGGCTTCCTGGCCCTCGCGCCCGACGGCCTTGCACCCGCCGGCGGCTATCCGGGTAACGACGACGAGGGGCGCGCGATGCAGGCGAAGCTCGACCAGGCGAAGCTGCGCACCGACATGCTGAACGGCGCGCGCTTCGTGAAATCGCACAAGCTGTCCACGGGCAAGCTGGGCGCGACCGGGTTCTGCTGGGGCGGGGGCACGACGAACTACCTGGCCGTCGCGCTCGGGGACGATCTGCAGGCGGCGGTGCCGTTCTACGGCGCGGCGGCCGAAACGGCGAGCGTGCCGAAGATCAAGGCGCCGCTATTGATCCACTACGCCGAGAACGATCCGCGGATCAACGAGATGTGGCCGTCGTTCGAGGAGGCGCTGAAGGCGAGCCGCGTGCGCCACGAGGCGCATGTGTACCCGGGCACGCAGCACGGCTTCCACAACAACTCGACGCCGCGCTACAACGAGGCCGCAGCCAAGCTCGCCTGGGAGCGCACGGTCGCCTTCTTCAAGAAGAGCCTGGCCTAGCGCTCGTCGGTCGGCTGGGGAAGCGCCAGGCCGAAGGGAATCTCTTCACGCGGCGCCGAAGGGGCGTCCAGGGACGGGCGGGGAGGGGCGTCCTTCTTGGGGCGCCCGGGCCGGTAGGTGGACTGCCAGGGCACGAGCGGCGGAACCCGCGGCGGGTTCTCCAGGAAGCGGCAGTCCGATTCGCTCGGCACGCTCGCCATCGCGCCGATGCGCCGGCCGGCGACGAAGATCGTGTAGCGCAGCATGTGCGCGGAATGCGGAATCGGCGTCGCGATGATGTCGTACTTGCCGACGGCGAATCGCCTCGCCTCGCTGGTAGGGATGCTCATTTGACCGTCCTGACGGCGCGTTTTTTCGGGGCCCGGCCGCGCGGACGCGCGTCGAGCAGCTCGTTGCACAGCGCCGCGACTTCCGGCTCCTTCAGGCGCTCCGCGTTCTCGAGGAGCGTCCTGAGCTCGGGCGTGGTCAGCCTGTCCACCTGCTCGCGGCTCCACTTGGCCACCCGCCCCCGTTGCGCGAAGCGCATCGCTAGTACCTCTTTCCGGAATTGAACTCGACCTTGAGGCGGGCCACCTGGCGCCTGAGGGCATCCATGTCGGCGCGCGCGCTGTCGGCCTTGAGCACCAGCGCCTCGCTCGTGGCTTCCCCGCCCGCCAGGGCGATCTCCGCGAGGACGTCCTTGTGCCGCGCGACCGCCGAGTTCCAGCGCGCCACCAACTCCTGCTCCTGCGTGCGCCATTGCTTTCGCTTGTCCATGGTCCGCCTTTCTTAGAGGACAAAAAAGCCCGGGAACCCCCCGGGCTTGCTTCAGCCAGCGCGCCGCGCTACGCCGGCTTGATGTTGCCCGCGCGCGGGCCCTTCGGGCTTTGCTCGACGTCGTATTGCACCTTGTCGTTTTCCTTCAGGGTCTTGAACCCGGCGGCCTGGATGGCGGAGAAATGCACGAAAAGGTCCTTGCTGCCGTCATCGGGGGTGATGAAGCCGAAACCCTTGGCGTCGTCGAACCACTTCACGGTACCTGTACTCATGTCTGTTTCCTGTTTCCTTGATATCGATGCGTAAGAAAGGCGAATCGCCCTGCGGAGAATCAAGAAAGAAAACCAACGGATGAGCACGGTGAACCGCAACGACCTGACCAGCCTACTCGCTGCTTGAGAATCCTGCCCCGCCATAATACAGGCATTAGAGCCCGCAGTCGACTAGATCCTTCGGCTCAAGCCGGCTCCCCAGCCCTTGGCACGCTCCACCGCCTGCCGCCAGCGCGCCATCAGGGATTCGCGCTCCGAAGGGTGCATGCGCGGCTCGAAGCGGCGCTCGGCTTTCCACTGCCGGGCGAGCTCTTCGCGTGATTTCCACAGGTTCACGGTCAGACCGGCGAGGTAAGCCGCGCCAAGCGCGGTGGTTTCCAGGGTTCGCGGCCTGACGACCGGGACGCCGAGCAGGTCTGCCTGGAACTGCATCAGCAGGTCATTGGCCGCGGCGCCGCCGTCCACGCGCAGCTCCGCGAGCTTGCGGCCCGCGTCCTTCTGCATCGCCTCCAGCACTTCGGCGCTCTGGAAGGCGATCGATTCGAGCGCGGCGCGGGCGATATGCGCCTTGGTGGTTCCCCGGGTCAATCCGACCATCGCGCCCCGCGCATCCGCATCCCAGTAGGGGGCACCCAGGCCGGTAAACGCCGGCACGATGAAGACGTCGCCGGAGTCCAGGACGCTGTTGGCCAATGCCTCGATTTCCGACGAAGAAGAAAAAAATCCGAGCCCGTCGCGCAACCACTGCACCACGGCGCCGCCGACGAACACGCTGCCCTCCAGGGCGTATTCCTTGGCGCGCGTCTGGGCGCAGGCCGTGCTGACCAGGCCGTGCGTGGACTGCACCACGTTGTCGCCGGTGTGCAGCAGCACGAAGCAGCCGGTGCCGTAGGTGTTCTTCGCCATGCCGGGCGCGTGGCAGGCCTGGCCGAACAGCGCCGCCTGCTGGTCGCCGGCGACCCCGCCGATCACCAGCGGCTCGCCCAGCACGCCGGCCGGCACCATGCCGAAGGCGTGCGCCGAAAGGTGGACCTCGGGAAGGATGGCGCGCGGCACGCGCAGCAGCCGCAGCAGCTCCTCGTCCCAGTCGCCGGCATGGATGTTGAACAGAAGGGTGCGCGAGGCGTTCGTCACGTCGGTGACGTGGGTGCGGTTGCCGGTGAGCTGCCAGATGAGCCAGGTGTCCACGGTGCCGAACGCGAGCTCGCCGCGCTCGGCGCGGCCGCGCGCGCCCGGGATCTCATCGAGCAGCCAGGCGATCTTGGTGCCGCTGAAATACGGGTCGATGACCAGGCCGGTCTTCGCCCGCACCTCGCCTTCAACGCCATCGTCTTTCAACTGCCTGCAATGCGGCGAGGTACGGCGGTCCTGCCAGACGATGGCGTTGTGGATGGGCTCGCCGGTCTGGCGGTCCCAGATGACCGTGGTCTCGCGCTGGTTGGCGATGCCGATCGCCATCACGTCCTTCAGCGCAACATTCGCTTTGCGCAGCGCCTCGCGCGCCACGTCGCGCTGCGTGACGAAAAGCTCGCGCGGGTCGTGCTCCACCCAGCCGGGCTGCGGGAAGACCTGCGCGAACTCGCGCTGCGCGATGGCGACCGGGCCGCCGTCCTGGTCGAACACGATGGCGCGCGAGCTGGTGGTGCCCTGGTCGAGGGCGAGGATGTAGCGCACGAAAAATTCTAGCGCAGCGGGCGCGGCGGCAGCGGCGCGCGCGAGCGCAGCCGCAGGTGCAGTCCCGCCCTCCCGAGCATGTGCGCGCTGACCGGCGCGGTGACGAACAGGAACAGCGTGATCAGCAGCTCGTGCGGGTTGGGCACGCCGAGCGACAGGAAGTGCGCCATAGAGGCGATCAGCATGCCGCCCACGCCGAGCGTGGTGGCCTTGGTCGGCGCGTGCAGGCGGGTGAAGAAATCGGGCAGGCGCGCCAAGCCGATGCCGCCCACCAGGACAAAGGCGCTGCCGACCAGCAGGAAGAAGGCTACGACGTATTCGCTCATGGCTTTCCTTTCAGTCGATGACGTCGCCGCGCACCACGAAGCGGGCCAGGGCCACGGTGGCGACGAAGCCGAACAGCGCGATCAGCAGCGCCGCCTCGAAGTAAGCGGCGCTGCCGGTGCGCACGCCGAGCAGCACGATGAATGCCACCGCGTTGATGTACAGGGTGTCGAGCGCGAGGATGCGGTCGGGCACGTCGGGTCCGCGCAGCAGGCGCCACAGCGCGAGCAGCAGCGCGAGGCCGATGGAGGCAAAGGCGACGTCGAGGGCGAAAGCCATCATGAGAAAATCTCCGCGAGGGGGCGCTCATAGCGCGACTTGATCTGGGCCACGAGCGCGGCCGGATCGGCGGCGTCGAGCACGTGCACCAGCAGGCGGCGCCGGTCGTCGGACAGGTCCGAGGACACGGTGCCGGGTGTCATGGTGATGATCGAGCCCAGCAGCGCGATGGCGAGCGGCTGCTCGAGCTGCAGCGGCACTTCGATGAACGCCGGGCGCAGGCGCCCGGGCGGACCGAGCACCAGGCGCGCCACGACCACGTTGGCCACCACGATGTCCCCCAGCACGAGCAGGGTGAAGCCCACCGCCTTTCCCGCGGAGCGCCAGCCGCGCGCGTGGCCGAAAGGCTCCTCGATGAAACGCCGCGCGAGCCGCGGCAGCAGCACGGCGACGATCAGGGCCAGGGCGAGCTGGGCGGCCGAGAAGCCGGCGAGCAGCAGCCAGCCCACGGCGAGCGCGCCGCTGAGCAGCGGGTGGGGCAGGAGCCGCTTCATCGCGGCGGCTCCGCGCGCGGCCACGCCCGCGCCCGCGGCTCGGGCGCTGCGGACAGTACCGCGTCGACGTAGCCGGAGGGCTGCAGGAGCTGCGCGGCGGCGGCATCCGTGTAGCGATGCACCGGCGCCGCGAAGGCCGCCAGCGCGACGCTGCAGCCGGCGAGGAAGACCGCGGGCGCGAGCTCGGCCGCGCCGGCCGCCGGTCCGCGCGACGGGGCGCGCTCGCTGTGCCACAGCACCAGGCTCCCGACGCGCGTCAGGCACACGATGGCCACGAGCGAGGTGGCGAGGATCACGCTCCATGCCCAGGGCGCCGCGTCGCCGCGCACCGCCTGCAGCAGTAGCAGCTTGCCGATGAAACCCGACAGCGGCGGCAACCCGGCGACGCTTACCGCGCCGACCAGCAGCAGCAGGCCCAGCATCGCCGGCTGCGCGAGCGCCGGCCCGGGTGCAATGCGATCCTCCGCCGCCCCGCGCTGCGCGCAGAGCAGTCCGGCGAGCAGAAACAGCGCGCCCAGCGCGAAGGCGCTGTGCGCCATGTAGTACAGGGCGGCGGCGAACCCCGCCTGGGCGAACAGCGCCACGCCCACCAGCGTGCTGCCCGCCGAAACGACGGTGAAGTAGGCCACGGCGGTGCTGATGCGCCCGGCGGCGAGCGCGCCGATGCTGCCGAGCGCGAGCGTCACCAGCGCGAGGGGCATCAGCGGCGCGTCCAGCAGGGACGCCTGCGCGGCGTGCTCGCCGAACACGAGCGGATAGACGCGCAAAATGGCGTACATGCCGACCTTGGTCATGATGGCGAAGAGCGCGGCCACCGGCGCAGCCGCTGCGCTGTACGCCGCGGGCAGCCAGAAATACAGCGGAAACAGCGCCGCCTTGACCGCGAACACCACGAACAGCAGCAGGCCGGCGGCGCGCGCGAAGGGCGCATCGGCTGCCGGGAGGGCGGCGACCCGCGTGCCGAGGTCGGCCATATTGAGCGTTCCGGTGAGCGCATAGAGCGTGGCCACGGCGATCAGGAACAGCGCCGAAGCCGCCAGGTTGATGACTACGTAATGCACACCGGCGCGCAGCCGCGCCGCGCCCAGGCCATGGAGCAGCAGGCAGTACGAGGCGATGAGCAGCACTTCGAAGAAGACGAACAGGTTGAACAGATCCCCGGTGAGGAAAGCGCCGTTCAGGCCCGCCAGCTGGAACTGGAAGAAGGCGTGGAAATAGCGCCCGCGCGCGTCCCAGCCACGCACCGCGGCGGCGAGCGACGCAAGGGCGAGTAAAGCCGTGACCGCGACCATCAGCGCGGCCGTGCGGTCGAGCACCAGCACGATGCCGAAGGGCGCCGGCCAGCCGCCCAGCGCGTACACGCGATAGGCGCCGTCGGCGCTCAGCGCGACCAGCGTTGCGGCCACTGCAGCCAGGGCCAGCGTCGCGCCCAGGGCGATCGCGCGCTGCAGCTCGAGACGCGGCGCTGCGAGCAGCTGCAGTGCGGCCACCATGAGCGGCAGCACGACCGGCAGGACCACGAGATGGCTCATCGGCGCTCCGGCGGCTCGCGCCCGTCGACGTGATCGCTGCCGGTGTCCTGGCGCGCCCGCAGGGCGAGCTCGATGATGAACGCCGACATGCCGAAGCCGATCACGATGGCGGTGAGCACCAGCGCCTGCGGCAGCGGATCGGCGTAGGCCGCCGCGCCCTCGGCCACGATGGGCGGCGCGCCGCTCGCCAGGCGTCCCATCACGAAAATGAAGGCGTTCACCGCGTAGCCCAGCAGACCCAGGCCGAGCACCACGGAGAATGTGCGCGGGCGCAGCAGCAGATACACCCCGCAGGCGGTGACGATGCCGAGCGCGCTGGCGACGAGCAGCTCCATCAGGCCGCCGCCTCGCGCTCGCCCGCCCGGGCGAGGGTCGCCAGCATGAGCAGCGTGCCGCCCACCACCACGAGGTAGACGCCCAGGTCGAAGGCGATGGCGCTCGCGAGCGGTACTTCGCCGATCCACGGCAGCTGCGGATGGCCGTGCGCGCTGGTAAGGAAAGGCGCGGCGAACAGCCAGGCGCCGATGCCGGTGAGCCCGGCAACGGCGATGCCGGCGCCGGCCAGGCGCGCGAAATCCATGCGCAGGCGCCGTTCGGTCGCGGCGAAGCCGTCGGCCATGTACTGCGTCAGCAGGCCGATGGCGCTCACCAGCCCGGCGATGAAGCCGCCGCCGGGCTCGTTGTGCCCGCGCAGGAAGATGTACAGCGAGACCATCAGGGTGAAGGGCAGCATTACGTTGGCCGCCGTGGTGAGCATGAGCGGATAGGGATCGTGCGTGCGTCCGGGCGCGAACGCCGCATCGCGCCTCACGAGCAGGCCCTCCATCAACGCGGCGACGCCGATGCCGGCGATTGCGAGCACCGTGATCTCGCCCAGGGTATCGAAGCCGCGGAAGTCCACCAGGATGACGTTCACCATGTTGCTGCCGCCGCCCCCGGGCAGGCTGTTCTCGGCGAAATACCATGACACCGTCTCGAAGGGCCGCGTCATCGCCGCCCAGGCGAGCAGCCCCACCCCCAGGCCGGCGCCGCCCGCCAGCGCCGCGTCTCGCGCGCGGCGCACGCGCGTCGATTCGGGCGCGCTGAATGCCGGCAGCAGCGCGAGCGACATGAGCATCAGCACGGTCGCGACCACCTCGACCGAGATCTGCGTGAGCGCGAGGTCGGGCGCGGAGAAGTAGACGAATCCCATGCTCAGCACGAGGCCGACGATGGCGACCAGGATCACCGCGACCAGGCGCGCGCGGTGCAGCAGCACCGCGCCCAGCGAGGCCGCGACGAGCGCGCTCCACAGGGCCACGGCGACGAAGTTCACCGGCTGCTGCGCTACCGATCCGCTCAGCGCGCCGTCGTGCGGGCCGACGAAGGGCGCCACGCCGAAGGCCAGCGCCGAGCCGACGAAGAACGCGAGCGAGCGCTGCAGCGAGCCGTTCTCGAGCCAGCCGGTGAAGCGCTGGGACAGCCTGAGCAGTCCGTCCGCCGCGTGCGTGAAGGCGAGCCGCCCGGTCCAGCCCGAGGGCATGTGCAGGTGCAGCTCCAGCCGGTGCTGCAGCAGCCAGTACAGGAACACGCCCAGCCCGAGGGCTGCCGCGCTCATGGCGAGGGGCAGGTTGAAGCCGTGGAACACGGCGATGTCGTGCTGGGGCAGCGGCGCGCCGAACACCGCGGCGCCGGCCGTGTCGACCACCAGCGCCACGGTAAGGCCCGGCAGCACGCCCACCAGCACGCACAGCGCGACCAGGATCTCCACCGGCAGCTTCATCCAGCGCGGCGGCTCGTGCGGCGTCCTCGGCAGGTTGGCGGGCGCGCCGTGGAAGAACACGTCGTGAATGAAGCGCATCGAGTAGGCGACGCTGAAAGCCCCGCCGCCGGCCACCGCGAACGGCACGATCTCGCCGTACACGCCGAGCCGGTCGAGCTGCAGCGCCTCGGCGAAGAACATCTCCTTGGAAAGGAAGCCGTTCAGCAGCGGCACCCCCGCCATGGCGGCCGCGGCGATGATGGCCAGGGACGCGGTATACGGCATGTAGCGGAACAGCCCCGAGAGGCGGCGCATGTCGCGCGTGCCCGCCTCGTGGTCGATGATGCCCGCCGCCATGAAGAGAGAGGCCTTGAACGTCGCATGATTCACCACGTGAAATACCGCGGCGAGCGCGGAGAGCGGCGAGTCCAGCCCGAGCAGGAACACGATCAGCCCGAGGTGGCTGATGGTCGAGTAGGCGAGCAGGCCCTTCAGGTCGTGCTTGAAGATCGCGACGAAGGCGGCGAACACGAACGTGGTGAGCCCGACCGCGGTGACGATGTACTCGAAGACCTCGGTCAGCCCGAGCGCGGGGTACAGGCGCGCGATGAGGAACACGCCGGCCTTCACCATGGTCGCCGAGTGCAGGTAGGCCGAGACCGGCGTGGGCGCCGCCATCGCCTCGGGCAGCCAGAAATGGAACGGGAACTGCGCCGACTTGGTGAAGGCACCCACGAGGATCAGCAGCAGCATCGGCAGGTACAACGGGCTCGAGTGGATGAGCTCGCTGCGCTCGAGGATCTCGGAGATCTCGTAGCTGCCCGCGATCTCGCCCAGCAGCAGGAAGCCGGCGAGCATCGCCAGGCCCCCGCCGCCGGTCACGATGAGCGCCATGCGCGCGCCCTGGCGGGCGTCGGCGCGCTCGTTCCAGTAGCCGATGAGAAGGAACGAGGTGAGCCCGGTCAGCTCCCAGAACACCGCCAGCAGGAGCAGGTTGTCGGCCGTCGCGATGCCGAGCATCGCCGCCATGAACACCATCAGGTAGGCGTAGAAGCGTCCCAGCGGATCGCTCTCGTCGAGGTAGTAGCGCGCGTACAGGATGATGAGCAGCCCGATCACCAGGATCAGCGTGACGAACAGCAGCGCGAGCCCGTCCAGGCGCAGCGACAGGTTGAGCCCCGCTTCGGGCCGCCAGGCCCTGCGCGCGTACGGCGTGCCGCCGTCGACCACCGCCGGCCCGGTATCCAGGGCGCGCGCGAGCGCGAGCGCGGTGACCGCGGCGACGGCCCAGGCGGCGCCGTTGCGGCCGGCGCGGGCGCCGAGCAGCGCCGCCGCGGGACCGGCGAGCAGCGGCAGGAGAATGACCAGAAGAAGCGGCACGCGAACGAGCGATTCTAGTCAACGTCGCAGCCGCGCGCATGTAATAGAATCGCCGCGACAAAGGGGAGCTTCGCCGATGTTTCGCGCGGTCAGTCTGGTGGCCACGCTGTTCGCATTCTGGCTGCTGCTGTCGGGGCACTACGGGCCGTTTCTCGTCACGATCGGCTTTTTGTGCGCGCTGGCGATGCTGTGGCTCGCGCGCCGCATGGACGTGATGGACCACGAGGGCCATCCGATCCACCTCGGCGGCGCCGCGCTGTCGTACTGGCCGTGGCTGCTGAAGGAAATCGTCAAGTCCGGCTGGAACGTTGCGCGGATCATCGTGGACCCGCGGCTGCCGATCCAGCCCACCCTGGTGCGCTTTCGCCCGTCGCAGAAGACCGCGGTGGGCCTCGCGGTGCACGCCAACTCGATCACCCTGACGCCGAGCACCATCTGCATGGACGCCTCCAAGGAAGAGTTCGTGGTGCACGCGCTCACGCGCGCCAGCGCCGCGGGCTGCGTCACCGGCAGCGACATGGACCGGCGCGTGGTCCGCTTCGAGGGCGGGCGCTGATGTTCGCGGCGGCGGCGCTCGCGCTGCTGGCGGCGCTCGCGCTGGTGCTCGCGCGCGCGCTGCTCGGGCCCTCGGTATTCGACCGGCTGCAGGCGGCCAATACCATCGGCACGCTGGCGCTGATGCTGCTCGCGGTGATCGGCTTCCTCACGGGACGGCCGGAGTTCCTGGATCTCGCCATCACCTACGGCCTGCTCAACCTCCTCGCCACCATCGCGGTGCTGAAGTTCGTCCGCTACGGCGACCTCGGCAGCCACGGCAATGCCGGCGGCGAGGCGGACGGATGAGCGCCTGGCCCGCGGTGCTCGATGCGCTGAGCTGGGCGCTGCTCGTCGCGGGTGGCGTCTTCGCCGTGGTGGGCGCCTTCGGCATGCTGCGCATGCCCGACTTCTACACGCGGGTGCACGCCGCGAGCGTGGTCGATACGCTGGGCGCCGGCCTGATCCTCGCCGGCCTGCTCCTGCAGGCGGACGACCTCCTGGTGGCGGCAAAGCTGGTGTTCATCGGGCTGCTGCTGTTTTTCACCTCCCCCACGGCGACCCACGCGCTGGCGCGCGCGGCGATGACGCGGGGGCTCGCGCCGATCCTCGATCCTGCGGGAGCGCCGCCATCGAAGCCCTGATCGTCAACGTCCTGCTGGTGCTGATGCTGGTGGTCACCACCGCCATCGTCCTGCAGCGCAACCTCTTCTCGGTGGTGGTGCTCTTCGGCATCTACAGCTTCCTCATGGCCACCGTGCTGGTGGCCCTCGACGCGGTCGACGTGGCGATGACCGAGGCCGCGGTGGGCGCCGGCATCTCCACGGTGCTGTTCCTCGCGGTGCTCTACCTCACGCGCGGCGAGGAGGCGCGGCCCATGCGCCGGCCGTGGCTGCCCCTCGCCATCGCGTTAGGGGTCGGCGGCATGCTGGTCTACGGCACGCTCGGGTTGCCGGCGTTCTCCGATCCCAACGCGCCGATTCACACCCACGTCGAGCCGCGCTACCTGCAGGAAGGCCTGCGGGAGACCGGCGTGCCCAATATCGTGACCGCGGTGCTCGCCAGCTATCGCGGCTTTGACACGCTGGGCGAGACTACGGTGGTGTTCACCGCCGGTGCCGGCGTGGTGGCGCTGCTGCGCCGGCGGCGCAAGAAGAACGACAAGGCCGGATGAGGGACTACCTTATCCTGCGCGTGGTCGGCAAGCTGCTGATCCCGTTCATCGTGGTGTTCGGCGTGTATGTGCTGTTCCACGGCGACTTCGGCCCCGGCGGCGGCTTCCAGGCGGGGGTGATCGCGGCGGCGGCCATCATCCTGTACGGGGTGATCTACGGCCTGCCCACGGCGCGCAAGGTGGTGCCCGACTGGCTGGTCGAGGCGATGATGGCGCTGGGGGTGCTGCTTTTCGCCGGCGTGGGCGTCGCCGGCCTCTTGCTCGGCGGCAACTACCTGGATTACTTCGTGCTCGATGCCGATTCGGTGCACGGGCAGCACCGCGGCATCTTCTGGGTCGAGCTCGGCGTGTTCATCACGGTGAGCGGCGTGATGCTCAAGATTTTCTACATGTTCGCCGCGCGCGAGCGCCCGCGCGACTGAGGTGGACGAGCTTCTCAACCATTTCAGCTACGCCGCCACCGTGTACCTCATGGTGGCGGGGCTGTACATCCTGATCGCCAGCGGCAACCTCATCAAGAAGCTGGTCGGCCTGTCGATCTTCCAGACCTCGGTGTATCTGCTCTACATCGCGCCGGGCAAGCTGATCGGCGGCACCGCGCCGATCATTGCCGCCGGCTTCACTGTGTACTCCAACCCGCTGCCGCACGTGCTGATCCTGACCGCCATCGTGGTGGGCATCGCCACGCTGGCGCTCGGCCTTGCGCTGGTGGTGCGTATCCGCGAGGCTTACGGCAGCATCGAAGAAGAAGAAGTCCTCGCGCGGGACGCGGCAATGCCCCCCGAACCGCAGACGTGACCCTCCAGGCGCATTTGCCTGCGCTGCAGGTGGTGGTGCCCCTGCTTGTGGCGCCGGTGATCCTCCTTGCGCGCCACGCCGGTGCCGCTTGGGTGCTGACCGTCGCCGCCTCGGCGGCCGCACTGGCGACCTCGCTCGGCCTGTATGTGCAGGTGGCCGAGGGCGGGATGATCTCCTACGCGCTGGGCAGCTGGCCGCCGCCCTGGGGCATCGAGTACCGGGTGGACGCGGCGAGCGCCTTCGTGCTGGTGCTGGTGAGCCTGGTCGCCGTGTTCGCCGCGCTCTATGCGCGCGCGAGCGTCATCGCGGAGGTGGCGTCCGAGCAGCACTACCTCTTCTACACCATGTTCTGCCTGTGCCTGACGGGGCTGCTCGGCATGGCGATCACCGGCGACGCGTTCAATTTCTTCGTCTTCCTGGAGATCTCGTCGCTGGCCACCTATGTGCTGGTGGCGCTGGGCCGCGACCGGCGCGCGCTGATGGCCGCCTACCAGTACCTGCTGCTGGGCACGGTGGGCGCGACGCTCATCGTCATCGGCGTGGGCCTGCTGTACCTCATGACCGGCACGCTCAACATGGCGGACCTGGGCACGCGGCTGCCCGAGCTCGGCGGCTCGCGGCCCGCGCTCGCCGCGCTCGCCTTCCTCACCGTGGGCCTGTTCCTCAAGGCGGCGGTGTTCCCGCTGCACGCCTGGCTGCCGAACGCCTACGCCTACGCGCCCTCGGCGGTGACGGCGCTGCTCGCCGGCACCGCGACCAAGGTGTCGATCTACGCGCTGCTGCGCTTCTACTTCTCGGTGTTCGGCGAGCACAACGTGATGGACGCGCTGCCGATGGAGGAGATGCTCCTCGCCATCGCCATCGCCGCGATGGTGATTCCCTCGCTGGCGGCCGTCTACCAGCAGGACATCAAGCGCATGCTGGCCTACTCGAGCGTGGGGCAGATCGGCTACATCATGCTCGGCATCGGCATCGCCACGACGACCGGCGTCACGGCGGGCATCGTGCATCTCTTCAACCACGGCATCACCAAGGCGGCGCTGTTCGTGTTCGCCGGCGCCATCGCGGTGCGCGTGGGCAGCACGCGCCTGGAGCGGCTCGCCGGGCTGTCGCGGCGCATGCCGTTCACCTGCGCCGGCATCGTGGTCGGCGGCCTGAGCCTGGTGGGGGTGCCGGCCTTTGCCGGCTTCATCACCAAGTGGCACCTCATGATCGGGGGGATCGAGGCCGGGCTGTGGTGGATCGCCGTGATGCCGGTGGCGAGCTCGCTCATCGCGCTCGCCTACATCTGGCGCTTCGTCGAGGTCGCGTACCTGAGGCCGCCCGATCCCGGCCTCGCGCAGGTGCGCGAGGCGCCCTTCGGCCTGCTCGCGCCGGGGCTCGTGCTGGCGGCGCTCGTAATCATCGCCGGGGTGTATTCCGGGCCCTTCGTCGAGGGCGCCGCGCGCGCCGCGCGCGTGCTGCTCGAAGGGGCGCGATGAGCCTCGTCGCCGCGCTGCTGGTGCCGTGGGCGGGCGCCGCGCTGATCGGCGCCTGCGGCCATCGGCCCAACTTGCGCGAGGCGATGACGCTCCTCACGGCGCTCGTGCTGTTCCTGAGCGTGCTGCAGCTCCTGCCCGGCGTGCTGGCGGGCGAGCGGCCGCAGCTCGTGGTGCTCGAGATGCTGCCGGGCATCGCGCTCGCTTTCCGCGTCGAGCCGCTCGGCATGCTTTTCGCGCTCGTCGCCTCGGCGCTGTGGATCGTGAACTCGGTGTACTCGATCGGCTACATGCGCGCCAACCAGGAGCAGCACCAGACGCGCTTCTACGTGTGCTTCGCGGGCGCGCTGGCGAGCACCATGGCGGTCGCCTTCGCCGGCAATCTGGCGACGCTGTTTCTCGCCTACGAGGCGCTGACGCTCATCACCTATCCGCTGGTCACCCACCACGGCACCCCGGAGGCGGTGCGCGCCGGGCGCGTCTATCTCGGCATCCTGCTCGCCACCTCGATCGTGCTGCTGCTGCTCGCGGTGGGCTACACCTGGGTCGCGGCCGGGACGCTGGAGTTCGGCGAGGTGCCCATCCTGGACGGCAAGCTGGACGGCGCCGCCACCGGCCTGCTGCTCGCGCTCTACATGTTCGGCACCGGCAAGGCGGCGCTGATGCCGGTGCACCGCTGGCTGCCGGCGGCGATGGTGGCGCCCACCCCGGTGTCGGCGCTGCTGCACGCGGTGGCCGTGGTGAAGGCGGGGGTGTTCGTCGTGGTGAAGGTGATCGTTTACGTGTTCGGCATCGATGCCCTCGCCGCGAGCGGCAGCGGCGCCTGGCTACCCTTCGTCGCCGGGTTCACCATTCTGGCCGCCTCGGTGGTCGCGCTGCGCGCGGACAACCTGAAGCGGCGCCTGGCGTATTCGACCGTCAGCCAGCTGTCCTACGTCGTGCTCGCCGCGGCGCTGCTCACGCCGATATCGGTGACCGGCGCCGCGCTGCACATCGCCGCGCATGCCTTGAGCAAGATCACGCTGTTCTTCGCCGCCGGCGCCATCTATACCGCCGCGCACAAGACCGAGGTAAGCCAGCTCGACGGCATCGGCCGGCGCATGCCGGTGACCATGGGCGCGTTTACCATCGGCGCCCTGTCGCTCATCGGCATACCGCCCTTCGCCGGCTTTGTCAGCAAGTGGTACATCGTGCAGGGCGCGTTTGCCGCGGAGATGTTCCTCGCCGTGGCGGTGATCCTGGCGAGCGCCCTGCTCAACGCCGCGTATTTCATGCCCATCGTCTACGCCGCCTTCTTCCGCGCGCCGCCGGCCGACCCTGCGCACGGCGAGGCGCCGCTGCCCATGGTGCTCGCGCTGGCGCTCACCGCGGCAGGCACCGCGGCGCTGTTCTTCGTCCTCGAGATTCCGCTCGCGCTCGCGCGCGCGGTGGCCGGCGCATGACGCGCGCCGGCGCCATCGCGTACCGCGCGGTCTGGATCATCTGCGCGCTGCTGCTCGCCGCCGAGCTGCTGGTGCACCGGCACGGCGACTTCGCGCTCGAGGCGTGGTTCGGCTTCTACGGCTTCTACGGCTTCGTCGCCTGCGTCGCGCTGGTGCTCGCCGCCAAGGGGCTGCGCCGCTGGCTCAAGCGCCCCGAGGACTACTATGACCGGCGCTGAGCTCTCGCCGGCCTGGACCCTGAACCTCGGCGCGGCGCTGGTGCCGCTGCTGCGCGGCGCGGCGCGCAGCGTCTGGGTAGTGCTCGTGCCGCTCGCCGGCATGGCGCAGCTCGCCTTCCTGCCGAGCGGGGAGTTCGGCCACCTGTCCTCCCTTGGCGAGCAGCTCGTGCTGGTGCGGGCCGACCGCTGGAGCCTGCTGTTCGGCTGGGTGTTCCTCATCGCGGCGCTGCTGGGCTCGATCTATTCCCTGCACGTGCGCGATGCGCTGCAGCCGGCCGCGGGCCTCGCCTACGCCGGGGCGGCGCTCGGCGCGGTGTTCGCCGGCGATCTGCTCACGCTGTTCGTGTTCTGGGAGCTCACCGCCATCACCTCGGTGTTCCTCATCTGGGCGCGGCGCACCGAGCGCGCCTACCGCGCCGGCCTGCGCTATCTGCTGGTGCAGCTGGGCTCGGGCATGCTCCTCATGTTCGGCGCCCTGCAGGTGCTTGCCGCCACCGGCAGCCTGCGCTTCGAGCACATCGGCCTGGACGCGCCGGGCGGGCCGCTGATCTTCCTCGCCTTCGGCATCAAGTGCGCCTTCCCGCTGCTGCACAACCGGCTGCAGGACGCCTATCCCGAGGCCACCGAGAGCGGCACGGTGATGCTC
>CAZJJC010000114.1:0-17296 GCA_964546195.1 uncultured Enterobacteriaceae bacterium
ATCAGCCAGCACGCCATGATGATCCAGGCGAACGTCGCCTACCACGACTACGAGGGCATCGCGCTGTACCTGGAGGAGCAGGAGCGCATGGCGCGCGACCTGGGCAAGAGCGCCAAGGCGATGATCCTGCGCAATCACGGCCTGCTCGCGCTCGGCACGACGGTGCGCGAGGCCTTCGAGGTGATGTACTACCTCGACTGCGCCTGCCAGATCCAGATCGACGCCTGCGCCGCCGGCCTGCACAACGTGCAGCTCATGTCGCAGGCCGCGGCCAGGACCTCGACCGAGCAGTTCAACCGGCCCGAGCGCCCCGCGGGCTACAAGGACTGGCCGGCGCTGCTGCGCATGCTGGAGCGCCGCGGCGTCAAATACGCTGAATAAACGAGTTCAGCTTTGCTGAACGGCGAGCCGGCCGCGCTGCAGCTGCAACACCGTCAGGACGGCGAGCAGCATGCAGGCGAAGATCACGTAGAACACGCCCTGCGGCGCGCCGCGGTCGATGAGCATGCCGTAGAAAACCGGCATGGCGAGCGAGCCGACGTCGAGCCCCGAGTAGACGAAGCCATAGACCCTTCCCGCCGCGCCCGGCGGCGTGGCGGCGCGCACGATGAGGTCGCGCGACGGATAGGTCACGCCGGCGAACAAGCCCGTCAGCCCGAGCACCAGCGGCAGCGCCGCGGCGGCGACCGCGCCGGCGGCGACCGGCAGCACGAACAGCGCCGCGACCAGCAGCCCGGCGACGGCGACGAGGTCGTGGCGCGGCACGCGGGCCGCGATCACGCCGCCGGCCAGCATGCCGCCCGCGTTGCCGAGCATGTAGGCCGCGATGGCGGAGGACGCGAGCGCGGTGCTCATGCCGAACTGCAGCTGCATGGCGGCGATGCCGAAGCTAGACAGCCCGACGTAGCTCGCGCCCCAGATGGCGAAGAAGCCGAAGCAGACGAGCACCGGCCTGGACAGCAGCACGCGCGCGTCCTGCGCCATCGGCTGCTTGCGCTGCGGCGGCTGCGCGACGTGCAGTACATGCGAGTAGGTGAACAGCACGATCAGCACCACGACGCCCACTGCGCCCGCCGAGACGAGCGCGGCGTGCCAGCCGTAGGCGCTCGCGACCGCGGCGCTGAACACGGGTGCGACGGCGAAGCCGAGCTGCCCGGCCACGCCGTGGGCGCTGAAGGCGTAGCCCAGGCGCGCCGGCGACACCCGGCCGTTCAGGATGGAGAAGTCCGCGGGGTGGAACACGCTGTTGCCCAGGCCCATGACGACGGCGCCCAGGGCGAGCAGCCACGCGCCGCCAGCCAGGCTCATGATGAGCGCACCGAGCGTCATCAGCCCGACGCCGCCGAGCAGCACGCCGCGGCCGCCGATGCGGTCGACCACGAACCCGGCGAGAGGCTGCAGCACCGCCGACACCGCGAAGAACAGCATCATCACCACGCCGAGCGTCGCGTAGGACACGCCCAGGTCCCGGCTCATCAGGGGGAAAAGCGGCGCCAGCACGAGCTGGAAGAAATGGCTCACCGAGTGCGCCGCGGCCACCAGGCCGATGGTGAGGGCGTCGTTCTTCATTTCAGCTTGTCGATGAATCCGGTCAGCGCGGCGAGGGTCCTCCCGGGCTGGTCGCGGAACGGCGCATGGCCGCAGTCCTCGAGCTTGAGCAGCTCGCACGGGCCGCTTACCGTGCGCGCAATGTCGTCCAGCTGCGCCATTGTGCCGTATTCGTCGCCGTATCCCTGAATCGCGAGCACAGGCACCTCGATCCCGGCCAGGTACTCCTCGCGGATGTCCCAGCGCCTGAAGTTGTCCTCGGTCCAGACCTCGGCCCAGCCGTAGAAGGTCTTGCGCGCATCGCGGTGATAGCGCGCGAGCTTCTGCGCGAGGTCGGTCGTTTCGAACGTCTGCTTCGCCTTTTCGATCGAGCTCAGGCAGATCGGCTCGATGAACACGTGCGGCGCCATCACCGCCACGCCGCGCGCCGCGTGCCCTGCGCCGGCATGGATGAGCGCGATCGACGCGCCGTCGGAATGCCCGACGAGGATGCAGTCTTGGATTTTCAGCCGCTCGCGGATTTCGGGAAGGAAAAGCAAAGCCTCGTCATGCATGAATCGCACCGTGCGGCGCGGCTCCTCCAGCACCTCGGACTGGCCGTAGCCGTAGCGGTCGTAGACCAGCGCCCGGCAGCCGGTGGCGGCGGCAAGCTTCGCCGGGAAGTCGCGCCATTGGCCGATCGAGCCCAGCCCTTCGTGCAGGAACACAAGCGCCGGCCCGCCGCGCGTCCCGGCACCGATCCACTCGTAGCTGAGCGAGCGGCCCGCCGCTTCCACGAAAGGCATGGGGTGAGGTTAGCACGCACGCGATAATGGCTCGGCGATGCATTTCACCTTGCGTTTACGCGAGGACATCGCCCCTGGCATCGCAACCGGCGGCAGGCTGCTGGTCGTGCTCGCAATCCTGCTGCCCTTCACGCTGAAGGGCCTGGTTTCGAAGCTACCGGCGCTGTCGCGCAGCGACTGGGCGCTGCTCGCGGCCCTTGGCCTGACCGGCGGCGGCGTAAACATGGCGGTGCAATGGCTGGGCCTGCATTACACCACCGCGACCAGCGGCATCCTGTACCTGTCGGCAACGCCGATCTTCATTCTGCTGTTCGCCCTGCCGCTCGGAGAGCGCATCGGCGCACTGCAGCTCGCGGGGGTGGCTATCTCGTTCGGCGGCGTGGCCACCATAGCCGCACAGGGCAACCCCGCGAGGCTCGCCTCCCTGTCCTTCAACATCGGCGACATGATGGCGCTCGGATCCATGATCATGTTCGGCGCGTACACCGTGCTGCTGCGGCTGCGGCGCCTCGCGCTGGACATCGTCGAATTGCTCGCGGTGGTTTGCGGTTTCGGGCTGCTGTTCATGCTGCCCTGGGTCGCATGGGAGCTCGCCGCTGGCAAGCGGATTGAGCTCAACACCGCGGTCTATCGGGCGTGACTCTGCATCTGATGCCTGTCATGGGCGTAGTGCTCTCCGCGTTGTTCTTGCGCGAGTATCCGGTCTGGTTTCACTTTCTGGGCATCGGGCTGATCCTCGCGGGGGTCGCCCTCTCGTCGGCCAAGGTTAAGATCGGCAGCACTTCCATCAAGGAGCACCTGCAATGAGCGTCGCGATACTTGGTCCGGGCGGCTACCGGTACATTGAGGGGATGTTCCAGTACTCGGGTGGCAGCGCCGCGCAGCCGGGCTTTGAGATCGTGCGCGCAAGGCTCGCTCGCCCGCTGCCGCTGCCGGAGGGGTTTCGGGCCATCGAGGCGCACCTCAAGGCCGCCGGCCGCCCAACGACCGCCTTCTGCGCGTGCGAGCTGCGCTCGCCCGAGCCATTCACCGAGCAGGGCTTCCTCGAGTTCAACCGCCTCTACGTGCAGACGCTCGAGCGCTGGGGCCTGTACGAGAACGGCCGCAATCCGGTGGCCCGGACCAACGTCTGTCCGGCCTACGACCCGCCGGCCGAGCCCTCGTTTCACGCGTTCTCCTACACGGTGCCGGCCCGCTCGGCACGCGGCTCCTTCATCATCGCCGGCAGCGGCGAGGCGCCGGAGGGCAAGGGCAACTACCGCGACCACGTCATCCGCCCGAACGACGTCAGTCCCGAGGGACTGCGCGAGAAGATGCGCTTCGTGATGGCAGAGATGGAGATCAGGCTCAAGGCGCTCGGGTTCGCATGGCGTGATGCCGGATCCACCCAGGTCTACACGGTGCGCGACGTCGGCGCCCTGGTAGAAGGCGAGATTTTCGCGAAAGGCGCCGCGCCGGGCGGGCTCAGCTGGCACTTCTGCCGGCCGCCGGTTGCCGGGCTGGACTACGAGATGGACGTGCGCGGCGCCGCGCACGAGTTGCAATTATAGAAATTGCTTGACCTGATCCCCGGATTCTTCAGCAGTACTGAACAGACGACATGAGGAGCTTAGGATGTCCAGAATCGCCCCATTATCCCCAGAGGCAACACCCGAGCTGAAGGAAACCTTCGAACAGTATCGTCGTTCGTTCGGCTTCGTACCTAACAGTTTGCTCATCATGCAGCGTCGGCCGAAGGTGGTGCGCGCGCTGGCGCAGCTCTCTGCGGCGGTCTGGGATCCAGAAAGCACCGTCGATCTAGGCTTCAAGCGGCTGCTGTCACACGTCGCGAGTCGTGCAGCTGGCTGCCAGTACTGCATGGCTCATACGGCAGGCATGGCGCGCAAGCTCGGCGTGAGCGACGAGAAGCTCGCCGCGGTGTGGGAGTACCGCTCGAGCCCGCTTTATAGCGCTGCAGAGCGCGTGGCGCTCGACTTTGCCCTCGCCGCGGCGTCGGTGCCAAACGATGTGACTGACGAGATGTTCGCCGAGATGCTCGGTCACTGGGACGAAGGCCAGATGGTGGAGATCGTCGCGGTAATATCGATTTTCGGCTTCATGAACCGCTGGAACGACACCCTGGCGACGCCGCTCGAGGCCGAGCCGGTTGAAGTCGGCGAGCGCTTCCTCGCCGCGCACGGCTGGAGCGCGGCGAGGCATGTCGCCTGACGCGGCGCCACCATTTGATCAAATGGACGTTGACGACCCGCGGTGGGAGGGTCCATTATTTGAACGGAGGAATTCGCGACCAACCGAAAGCAGGAGCCCCATGAGACACGCCCTTAAGCTCGTTGCCACCGTCGCCGCGTTCTTCTGCAGCGCAGCGTTCGCGCAGTCGAACGAGATCCGCGTCGGCTTATTGCTACCGACCTCTGGACCGGCCGCGAAATCCGGCCAGGACACGCTCGAAGGGGTCAAGCTCGCCTACGACATTATTAACGGCAGCTTCGACATCCCTCTGCCGTACGCCAAAACCCACGGCATCACTAGCAAGGGCGGTGCCAAGATCCGCCTGATCATCGAGGATCACGGCGGCCGGCCCGAGCGCGGAGCCGCGATCGCGGAGCGCATGATTACTCAGGACAAGGTGCACATCATTCAGGGCGCCTTCCACAGCGCCGTGGCGTCGCCGGCGAGCCAGGTAGCCGAGAAGTACGGCATCCCGTTTGTCACCGGCACCTCCGAGGCGGCGAGCCTGACTGAGCGCGGGTTCAAGACTTTCTTCAGCGTCACACCGACCTCGAACGACATTGCGCGCGACTTTTTCAGTTTTCTTACCGAGATCAGCAAGGCGAAGAACGTGCCGCTAAAGTCGCTCGCCGTGATGCACGTCAACGACAATTGGGGCTCCAGCCTCGCCCAGGCGAGTGAGCACCTGTACAGGCAATACGGTTTTGAGACGCTGTCGCTCATTAGCTATAACTCTCCGGTCTCCGACCTGCGTAGCGAAGTGCTGAAACTCAAGGCCGGGAGCCCCGACGTGCTGCTCCAGGCATCGTACGACGCGGACGCCATTCTCGCCGTGCGCAACTACACCACTCTACAGTTCACTCCCAAAGCGATCCTCGGCATGGGCGCGGCCTTCGCGACGCCCGACTTCATCAAGGCGATGGGCAAGAACGCCGACTACACGTTCTCGCACACCAAGTTCGACGTGGCGCTGCTCAAGAAGCGCAAGGCCGCGGCTGCCGTAAGCAAGCTCTACGAGCAGCGCGTCGGGCGGCCGCTGTGGGACACGCCGGTGCGCGCGTTTACCGCGTCGCTCGTCATCGCGGACGCGTTGCAGCGCGCGAAATCGCTCGCGCCCGAAGACATCATCCAAGCGCTGCGCGAGACCAACATCGATGGCGCCGACACCATCGCGCCGTACAAGGGCGTGAAGTTCAACGAGAAGGGCCAGAACGTCTTGGCGAACGGTCTCATCACTCAGATCCGGGACGGCCAGCACTACGCCGTATGGCCGAACGACATCGCAGTCCGCGAGGCCGTGTTCCCCGCGCCGGCGTGGGACAAGCGCTGAGGGCCACGCCTGCCATATCCGTAGTTCCAGCCGCTGTTGGGAAGTCTGCGCCGCTCCCTGACGGCGCTCGCCCGCCGCCCGCTGCGCAAGGATGATCTATGCCCAAGTTCTGGTCGACGGGGTCATCGTCGGCCTGATTGTCGCGCTGGTCGCGATGGGCCTGTCTCTCATCTATGGCGTGATGAATATCGTGAACTTCGCGCACGGCGAATTCATGATGATCGCGATGTATCTCTGCTTCTTCCTGTCGGCCGGATTCGGCCTCGACCCGCTCGTCTCGGCCCCGATCGTCGCCGCCGCGATGTTCGCGTTCGGCGTCTTGGTCTACCGCCTGGTAGCGCGGCACCTGCTCGAGGCGTCGATGGTCGCGCAGATGTTCGCCACCTTCGGCATGCTGCTGTTCTCCCAGGCGCTGGTGAATTTCCTCTGGAAAGCCGACACCCGCAGCATTCCCGACAACTGGTCGACCGGGAATTTCAGCGTCGCAGGCCTGTTCTTCAGCGCACCTGAGCTCGTCGCCGCGCTCGGCGCCCTCGCGACCGCGATCGCGTTGTTCTGGTTCATCAACCGCACGGAGACCGGGCTCGCGCTCCAGGCCGCGGCCGAGGATCCGCAAGTGGCGCGGCTGCTGGGCGTGAACACCGATCGCATGTACGCGCTGGCGTGGGCGCTGTCCGCGGCGACGGTCGGCGTTGCGGGCGCTCTGCTGTCGACGCACCTCCCCGTCTATCCGCTGGTCGGCGCGAACTGGGCGCTGCCGGCCTTCGTCGCAGTGGCGATCGGCGGATTCGGCAGCATCACCGGCGCGTTCTGGGGCGGCATCATCGTCGGGCTGGTGCAGACCGTTGGCGGATTTTTCGCATCGCCGAGCTACAAGCTGCTGTTCGTCTATGGGCTGTACCTGCTGCTCGTACTGGTGCGGCCCCACGGCCTGCTGGGTAAGCGATGAGGGGTAAGCGATGAGGGGCAAGCGATGAGCACGGCCTTGCCATCCGTGTTGCGCGCCGCTGGCCCGTTCGCCTTCATTGCAGCACTTGCGCTCTATCCCATGATCGCGACCTTGCCGTTCCCGCAGCACATCGTGATCATGGCGCTCATCTTCGCCACCATGGGCACCGCGTGGAACATCCTGGGCGGGCTTGCCGGCCAGGTGTCGGTCGGGCACGCGGTGTACTTCGGCATCGGCGCCTACACCGCGGCGTACTGTTACAAGCACTTTGCGCTGTCCGCGCTCGTCACCTGGCCGCTCGCCCTGGTTATCTCGACCGCTGCATCGGTGCTGATCGGCCTGCCGACGTTCAGGCTGCGCGGGCACTACTTCGTGCTCGCGAGCGTGTTTATCATGCAGGCGGTTTACATCATCGTCTCCAACTGGGCCGCGCTCGGCGCCGGGGTCGGCATCGAGCTGCCGCTCTACAAGGCGAAGGACTGGGCAGACGCGCTGTGGCACCTGCAGTTTCACGACTCGAAGCTGCCGTTCTACTACACGGCGCTGGTGCTGTTCGTCGCCGCGCTGGGCACGTTCGAATGGATCCGCCGCCGCCGACTCGGATTGATCCTCACCGCGGTGCGCGAGGAGGAGGATGCGGCGCGCAGCCTCGGCGTCGACTCGATGCGCTACAAGCTCGTCGCGCTCATCATCAGCGCTGCCTTCACGACCCTGTGCGGCATGTTCTACGCGCACTACGTCCTGTACGTGGAGCCGATCAGCACCACTTCGCTCGTAGTGAGCATCGAGATCGCGTTCATTGCCATCTTCGGTGGAATTGGTACGCTCTGGGGTCCGACGCTTGCCGCGTTCGTCATCATCCCGTTGACGGAGCTGCTGCGCGCCTATCTTTCCGGACGCATCGCAATCGGCCTTGCGGGCTCGCTGCAGGACGGCGGTCCTCTCGCTTACCTCAAGTACTACGCCGCCGGCGGCGGCGGACAGATCGATCTACTCATCTACGGCCTGATCATCATTCTGATCGCCCGCTTCCAGCCGCGCGGCATGCTCGGCTTTTTCCGGCGGCTTGACTGATGGCCGGGCTGCTGGAGATCCGAGGCCTGTCCAAGCGGTTCGGCGGCGTCTACGCGAGCCGCGATGTGAGCTTCGATGTCGAGGCAGGGGCGATCGTCGGGCTTATCGGTCCGAACGGTGCCGGCAAGACCACCCTTTTCAACCTCGTGACCGGCTTCCTTGCGCCGGACGCGGGAGAGGTGCGCTTCGACGGGCGCGCGATCACCGGGCTGCGTCCCGACGTGCTCAGCCGCCGGGGCGTTGCGCGCACGTTCCAAATTCTGAAGCCCTTCCCCCGGCTGACGGTGGAGGAGAACGTGATGGTCGGGGTGCTCGCCCGAGGCGAGAGCTTGGCGGAGGCGCGCGAGAGAGCGCAGCACTGCCTCCACCTGGTGGGCATCGCGCACAAGGCGGCTGATCTCGCTCGCAACCTGTCCACCGGGCAGCGCAAGCGTCTGGAGATGGCGCGCGTGATGGCGACACGACCGCGCCTGTTGCTGCTCGACGAGGTGACCGGGGGCGTTGACCAGCCGAGCATCCCGGGCCTGATCGAGCTGGTCGCCCGGCTGCGCAGCGAGGGTGTCACGCTGCTGGTGATCGAGCACAATATGCGCGTCATCATGGGTCTGGCCGACAAGGTCGTCTTCCTCCATCTCGGCGAAAAGCTTGCCGAGGGCGCCCCAGCGGAGATCGCGCGCCATCCGACGGTGGTCAGCCTCTACCTCGGCAGCCGCCGTGCTTAGTGTGCAGGCGCTTGAGGTTGCGTACGGCGACTTCCAGGTGCTCTGGGGCGTATCGCTCGAGGTCGGCGCGGGAGAGGTCGTCTGCCTGCTCGGCCCCAACGGCGCGGGAAAGAGCACCGTCATGAACGCCATCACCGGGCTCGTGCCGCGATGCGCCGGCAGCGTCGTCTTCCAGGGCCAGGACCTTGCGGCAGTGGCGACGCATGAAATGGTCGGGCGCGGCATCGCCCACGTGCTCGAGCGGCGGCGGCTGTTTCCCACGCTCACCGTGCGCCAGAACCTGCTGCTCGGGACGTACCATCCGAGCGCCCGGGGACAGCGCGAGGAGAGGCTGGCGTGGGTGGAGCAGCTCTTTCCGTTGCTCGTCGAGCGGCGCGATCAGCACGCCGGCAGCATGTCCGGCGGCGAGCAGCAGATCGTGGCGATCGCGCGCGGACTTATGTCGCGGCCGCGACTGCTCATGATCGACGAGCCGTTCCTCGGACTCTCGCCTGCCGCCGTTGACCGCATCCTCGATACGGTCCAGCGTGTCAATCAAGGCGGCGTAGCTGTGCTGTTCACCGAGCAGAACGTGCAGCTCGCTCTCTCGGTGTCGCACCGCGGTTATGTCCTGGAGAGCGGGCGTATCGCCATCCAGGGGCGGGGCGACGAGTTGCTCGACCACGAGCTCGTTCGTCGGGTCTATCTCGGGCTGTGAGAACGACAGCGGGATGAAGATCAAGACCTCCTCCGGCTCGCACGAGACCCAGCGCGAGCGCGTCTACCACCGGATCAAGCGCGCGCTGATGGCGGGTGACTACGAGCCCGGCCAGAAGCTCACGATCGCGAAGCTCGCGGCCGAGCTCGGAGTGTCGGCGACGCCGGTGCGAGAGGCCCTGCGGCGGCTCGCGGCAGAGCGCGCGCTGCTCACCTATCCGAATAGCTCGACGGCGGTGCCGCGGCCTTCGCGTGCGGCCGTCATCGAGATCCGCGCGATCCGCGAGCGGTTGGAGGGATTCGCCGCACAACTCGCAGCGACCGAGATCGACGAGACGCGGCTCGAGCAGCTCGCCCGGATCCAGAAGGCGCTGGTCACGGCGCGCAAGCGCCGCGACCCGCACCGCATCATGCATTTGAACGAGGAGTTCCATTTCAGCGTATACCAGGCGGCAGGCATTCCGGTCCTGACCGACCTCATCTCCACGCTGTGGGTGCACTCGGCGCCGACTCTCATGGTGCTGTTCAAGCCCGAGCACATTTCCCGCTATCCGTTCGCGGCGCAGAACCGGAACAATCTGGCGCTGGTCCGGGCGCTGCGCCGGCGCGACGGCCAGCGGGCCGCGCGCGCCGTCAAGGCCGAGATCGCCCTCGGAAGCCGCGTGCTCGACCGGCTCATGACCGAGATCAACTGGGACGCTGGATTACCCGGATGAGGTCAGCGGCGCCTGGCACAGTCCTGCCGAAGTCATCCCACACGGGGCGCATGAGCTCGATCCACTTCGGCCGGTCGGCGAGCGAGAGGAACGTCATGCCGTTCTTTTTCGCTTCGTCCTCGCCTGAGGCGAGCTTGTCCTCGAAGACCTTGCGCTCATAGACGGCCGACTCACGCGCGGTGTCGCTCAGAACTCGCTGCAGATCGAGCGGCTGGCTGTCGAAGAAGGTTTTCGACATGATCAATGGGCGCGGCTCGGCCAGGTAGGTCGAAAGAGTCATGAACTTGGCTACTTCGTAGAGCTTGAGCGTCGTTACCGACAGCAAGTCGTTCGCAGTGCCGTCGACCGTCCCCTGCTGCAGCGCGGTGTAGATCTGGGGGTAGGGAATCGGCGTCGGCACCGCGCCGAGCGCCCGAAAGCCGTCGATGACCGCCTTGTTCTCGATCACGCGCATCTTGAGTCCTTTGAAGTCCGCGAGGCTGCGGATCGGCCTGGTACGCGTCTGGAAGTGCTGGTCGCCGGTACTGTAATAGCCGAGCACCTTGAACCCCCTGGTTTCGGCCTCGCGTGCGATGCGATCACCTAGCTCGCCATCGGCGAGCTGGTACATGTGCTTCAGGTCGCGAATCAGGAACGGCAGCTGGACCACGTTGTACGAGGGCACGAAGCCTGCCCAGGCCCCGGCACCGACGCCGATGTGGATCGAGCCGGCGAGAACGCCTTCGTTGATCGTGCGCTCGTTGCCGAGTTGCGCGGTGTGGAAGATCTGCATCTCCACGGTGTTCGCGGTGCGGGTTTCGAGCAGCTCTTTCCACTTTTTCGCGCCGTCCACGTAGGGAAAGCTCTCCGCCGCGATGGTCGCGAACCTGAGCTGGATCTTCTTCGGCAGCCGCAGCACCGCGGGGGCCTGGCCGAATGCAGAGCCGCTCGCGGCGGCGATCGATGCGGCGCCGGCGAGCGCCGTGTTGAGAAAGCGCCGGCGGCTGAAGGAACCGCTGGATTGTTCAGACATGACATGACCTCCTCATTTGGGATCAGCTACTGTAGGCGAGCTTCGGGACGACAAGGGTGAGCCACGGGATCGCGATCAGGATCAGAATCCCGACGAACAGCACCAGCACGTACGGCATCATCGCGCGCATGACCTGATCCACGCGCAAACTGGCGAAGCTTGCGGCGATGTACAGCCCCACGCCAACCGGGGGCAGGAACAACCCGAGCCCAATCGCCGCCACTACCACCACCGAGTAGTGCAGCGGATCGATGCCGAGTTTGGCCGTGATCGGAAGAAAGATCGGCAGGCAGATGATCACCGCAGGCAGCCCTTCGAGGAGCGCGCCGAGCACGACGAAGATTAGGATGCTGACGACGAAGAAGAACCACGGCTCGTGCGATACCGCCAGCGTCGCGTTGGCGAGGTGGGTTGGCACCTGCTCGACCGCCAGCAGCCACGAGAAGCTTGACGCCGCCCCTACCATGAAGATCACGACGCCGCTCGTCACCGCGCTGTCGACCAGGATCTTCGGCAGTGCCCGCCAGGAGATCTCCTTGTAGACAAACACGCCGACGATGAACGCGTAGAACACCGCGAGCACCGCTGCCTCGGTTGGGTCGGCGATGCCGCCGAGGATGGCGCCGAAGATGATCACTGGCATCATCAGCGGAATGAGCGCCCCGCGCAGCGCACGGCCAAGTTCCGCCAACGTCGCGCGCGGCTCGCCGGCGATCCCCTCCCGCCGCGCCTGGACGTATATCAGCAGCATGACAGCAGCCGCGAGCACCGCGGCGGGAATGAAGCCGGCAAGGAACAGCGCACCGACCGACAATCCCGCGATCTGCGCAATGATCACCATCAGCAGGCATGGCGGGATCAGGATTCCCATGGCCGAGGCGGCCGAGACGATCGCGACCGCCCGGTCGGGCTTGAAGCCGGCTCGGATCAGGGCGGGGACCATCAGTGCACCTATCGCCGATACGTCGGCGATGGTCGATCCGGAGATGCCCGAGAACAGCATCTCGCTGACGACCACTACCTGACCGAGCCCGCCGCGCACATGGCCGATCAGCACCCGGGCCAGGTGAACCAGGCGCGCCGAGATACCGCCGGTCTCCATCAGCGCGCCGGCAAGGATGAATAGCGGGATCGCGAGCAGCACCGATGAGTCGGCACCCTCCAGCATCCGTTGCGGCACCACCAGCAGCGGAGCGGCGTCGGAAATCGAGAGACCGATCGCCGCGGCGATGCCCAGGGCGAAGGCGACAGGCGCCGTAAGCGCGATCATGACGAGAAAGCTCAGGATGACCGCGGCGACGACCATGACCTATCGGGCTCGCACCGCCGCCACCAGATGGCGCACGCAGAAAAGGAGCATCAGCGTGCCGCTGATCGGCGCGATGAGATACAGATAACCGATCCGCCAGCCCATCACCGGCGAGCTCTGATTCCACGCCACGCGCGTGATGTCGACGCCGTTCTTGACCAGCATCGCGGCGAGGGCCATTACCACAGCGATCGCGAAGACCCGGGTGAACAGGCCTGCACCGGTGGGGATCCATTGCTGGATTAGGGTGAGCTGGAAGTGCGCCCAGCGCTTCACCGCGACCGTGGCGCCGACGAAAGTCATCCAGATCTGCAGATAGCGCGCAAGCTCCTCGGTCCAGCCTAGCCCGATGTGCAGAAAGTAGCGGAAAAAGACGCCGGCGAAAACGATAATGCAGATGGCGAGCAGCATCACGCCGAGCGCGATCTCGAGGACGTTGGCGGCGATCCAGCGGGGGGTCAAAGCGCGCAAGCCGGGTTCGCCTCGAGCACTGTCGCGTCGCGGCCGGCACGGTGCGCCACAGCCTCGATCTGGACGAGCCCCCGCGGGTCGGAAAGCGCGCCAAGCACGGTCGCGCGCGGCGGATAGGGCGCCGTAACGAACGCGCCATAGCCCGCGTTGTACGACGCGTAATGGCGCCAGTCGGTCAGGACATTCGAGGTCCGCACGACGTCCTCAAGCGCCATGCCGGCTTCCTCGAGTAGCGCTTGCACGCGGGTCCAGGCAGCACGGATTTGCTGCTCGGCGCCGGTGGGCAGCGAACCGTCGGCGGCAATACCGAGCTGACCGCCGATGTAGAGCTCGTCTCCGGCCAGCATAGCCGGCGAAACTCCGGGGGCCGCCGTCAGCCCGCCGCTCACCAGGCGCCCGCCGCCTGCTACTGCGGTCGCCTCGATCTCAACGACCTGCGCCGCATGACGCAACGAGGTCGCGACAACGGTGCGCGCGGGGTAAGGCGGCTGGAAGAACCGCGCGTACGCTGCCTCGAAAGCCGGGTAGTGCCGCATATCCGAAAGCGACACATTCACCATCACCACGTCGCGGCTGGCGAGTCCGGCCGCCTTAAGTGACGCAGCCAGGCGGCTTAAGGCATGCTGCGTCTGCGCACCCGCGTCGAAACTGCCGATCGGCGCGCCGCGCTCGTCGCCGGGCGAGGGCGTGTGCCAGTGATGCCGTCTGGGTCCGCCGACGACGGCGACGAGCTCAGCCTCCACGGTCGCATGCGGAAGCGGAAAGCCCCACGTGCCCAAGGTGGCGGTGCTCGTATGGAAGCCGCCGAGGCGGCGCCGATAAACCTTGTCGTATGCGGGAAGATCGCGCCAGTCGTATACGAAGGCGCGAAACCGCACCACGTCGCGCAGTTCTCCGCCGAGCAGTCGCAGCGAGATCTCGAAGTTGTCGAACATCCGCTCGGTCTGCGCAGTCATGTCGGCAACGCCGGGTGTCCGGCCGGCAAGCCGCTGCTGCGGATCGGTCCCCGCCGCCGCGCCCAGATGAATCATGTCCCCGACGCGCGCGCCGTGAGAGAAGTGCGCGATCGGCTTCATGAGCCGATCGGTCGTGACGACGGTCTTCGGCATGGACGTCACCAGGAATTTGATCAAATACTAGACCCGCCCGTTCGACTGCGCAAGAGACCCCTTGCGCCACCAGACGAGCCGACACTAGAATTTGATCAAATCTTCTGATCCGCGGAACAGGGCTATGGCCTACATCATCGGCGTGGACATCGGCGGCACCTTCACCGACGCCGCTGTCGTGGACGTCGCGAGCGGTGCCACCAGCAGCAGCAAGGCTCGCACCACGCCGCAGGACTTCTTCATCGGCGTTCTGGAGGCCCTCGGGCTGGTCGCACGCGACGTGGACCTCAAGCTCGACGAGCTTCTCGCCGCAACGGTGAAGTTCGCCCACGGCACGACGTTGACGTCGAACGTCATGTTCACATGGACCGGCGCGCGCACCGCCTTGCTGGCGACGCGCGGATTCGGCGACGAAATTCTCATCATGCGCGCCCGCGGGCGCGTCGCCGGGATGGGGCTCAGCGAGCGGCGTCACTATCGTGCGACGGACAAGCCCCCCAGGATCGTGCCTCCCGAGCTGATCGAGGAGGTGGTCGAGCGCGTCGATCACCACGGGCGGGCCCTGATCCCTCTCGAGCGCGGCGAAGCCCAGCGCGCGGTCGACGCCGTGCTCGCCCGCGGCGCCAAATCCATCGCCGTCGCGCTGTTGTGGTCGCCCGAGAACCCGGAGCACGAGCTGCTCCTCGAGCGCGTCATCCGGGAGCGCGCTCCCGGAGTCTATGTCAGCCTGTCTCACCGCCTCGCACCGGTCTTGGGTGAGTACGAGCGAACTGTCACTGCGGCCGTGAACGCCTACGTTGGTCCTACCGTGGCCGAGTATCTGCGCGGGCTCGCCGATCGCGTCCGGCAGCGCGGCCTCAAGCGCCCGCTGCTGGTAGTCCAGGCGAACGGCGGGGTAGCCCAGATCGACGAGACCATCCCCATCAACACCATCGAGTCGGGACCGGCGGCGGGAATGGTGGCGACAAAGGCGCTGATGGATGCAGCGGGGTACAAGAACGTGATCGCCACCGACGTCGGCGGCACGACGTTCAAGGTGGGGCTGCTCGTCGACGGCGAGTGGTCCTTCGCGCCCGAGGCGATCGTCAACCAGTACACGCTGCTGATTCCGATGATCGACCTCGTCTCGATCGGTGCCGGCGGCGGCAGCATCGCGTGGGTCGATGAGACGCGCCTGCGCATCGGGCCGCAGAGCGCCGGCGCCGATCCCGGACCGGCTGGCTACGGGTGGGGCGGCACGGAGCCGACGGTGACCGATGCGGATCTCGTCTTGGGTTTTCTGAACCCCGAGCGGTTCCTGGGTGGGCGCCTAAGGTTGCGTCCAGATATGGCCGAGAAGGCGATCCGCGAGCGCGTCGCCGATCGCCTCTTCGGAGGTGACGTCGAGCGGGCGGCGGCCGGAATCCGACAGGTAGTGGACTCGCAGATGGCGGATTTGGTCCGCAAGATGAGCATCGAGCGCGGTCACGATCCGCGGCAATTCGTTCTGATGGCCTACGGCGGCGCCGGTCCGCTCCACGCCGCCGCCTACGCGCGTCAGGTCGGCGTCGCGCAGGTCGTAATACCGCCCGCGGCGACCGTCTTCTCCGCCTTCGGAGCGGCCGCCTCCGACATTCGTCACTCCTTGCAGCGGTCGGTGCCGGGGAATTTCCCCGACCAGCTTCCGGCAATCGCGACCGCCTACGCGAGTATGGACGCGGAGGCACGCGCGCTCCTCGGACGGCAAGACATCCCCGCTTCGCGCATGCGTTCTCATCGCTGGGCGGACATGCGCTACGCGCGCCAGCTCCACGACGTACGTGTGCCAGTGCCCGATGGCGTCATCGACTCCGCGTTCGCCGCTGGACTCATCCAGGCCTTCACCGAGCGCTACGCCGCACTCTACGGAAAAAGTGCCCTCCTCCAGAACCTCGGAGTGCGCGTACTGCGGGTCGGCGTCGAGGCGATAGGCGCCATAGAGAAACCCGTGCTTCCCCCCTCCAAGCTGCATCGGCCCGATCCTTCCGCCGCCGAAGGCGCCTCCCGCTCCATCCACTGGCCCGAGGCGGGAAAGCGGCTTTCGACGCGAGTCTATGACGGCCTCAAGCTGCGGGCAGGAAACGAGATGCAAGGACCCGCAGTCATCGAGCTGCCTGGCACCACGATCGCGCTGCCTCCTGAGGATCGGGCCGTCATCGATCCATTCGGCAACACTGTAATTACGCTCGGCGCCATGAGGGCTTCCCGATGAGCACGCCCGCTTTCGACCCTGTCACCTTCGAAGTGATCTGGCATCGCCTCCTCGACATCACCGAGGAAATGGGAATCAAGTACATGCGCACGTCGGGCTCGCCCATCGTGGTGGGCGGCTACGACGCGAGCACCGGCATCTCCCTGCCCGATGGGCAGATCGTCGCCATCGGTCCCTACATCACCACGCAGGGTACGGTGCTTGCCCTCATCGCTCGCGCCGTGCGCGACCAATGCATGAAGAACCCCGGCATCGGCCGCGGCGATATGTTCATGTGCAGCGATCCCTACCTCGGGGCGACGCACCAGTCCGATGTCGCTACGCTCGCACCCGTCTTCCACGACGGCGAGTTGACGGCGTGGGTCGGCTCGTCTGGACACTGGCTCGACGTAGGAGGGCCGGAGCCCGGCAGCCTCAATATGAACGCCTACTCGGTCTTCGACGAGGGTTTGCGCCTGCCGCCCTTTCGCATCGTCGAGGGCGGGCGCGTACGAGAAGATCTGGTCTCGCTGATCATGAACAACGTGCGCGACCCGCTCTCCGAGCTCGACCTGCGCGGGCAGATCGTCGCCAACGCGGCCGGCGTCGAACGTTTGGACGAGCTCTATGCCCATTACGGTGTTCCGGTCGTGCACGGCGTAATGCTGGAAGCGATCGCTCACGTGGAACGGCGCCTGCGCGGGCGGCTACGGGAGCTGCCCGACGGCGTGTGGCGCGAGGTGCAGTTCCTCGATCACGACGGTCACAATCCCACGCTGCATAAGATCGTGTGCACCGTGACCAAGCGCGGCGACCAGCTTCGCATCGATTTCACCGGAAGCGATCCTCAGGCGGATGGGTATATAAACTGCGCCTGGGGCGGCGTCCGCGCGGCGACGCTCGCGGCTATGTTCATCATGCTGGCATGGGACCTTCCGTGGAACGAGGGCGTGGCGCGCTGCGTCGAGCTGGTGGCGCCGCCGGGCACGGTATGCACCGCTATCTACCCCGCACCCGTGAGCCTCGCCACCATCTCGGCGATTATCGTCAGCGTCACCGCGGTGTTCGGTGCCCTCTCGAAGATGCTCCTCGCGAGCCCGCTCCACCACAGGGAGGCGATGGCCAACTGGGGTGCCA
>CAZJJC010000115.1:0-13383 GCA_964546195.1 uncultured Enterobacteriaceae bacterium
ATAGGCCCCGGTCGTCGCCAGCCGGTGCGCGCGCTGCGCCTCGTAGAGCACCCTCCACGCCGACGCCAGCAGCCAGAATCCGCCGCCGATGAAGATCGCGCTCAGGAGGTGGAACGGGCCGAGATGCGGGTTCGACTTCCACCCGAACATGACTTCCAGCAGGTGACCCGCGTCGTGCGACATGAAATCGACGCCCGGAAACCGGCTCGAGAGCCAGCCGGAGAGCAGGTAGATGGTCAGCGGAAAGCCGTACATTTCGGTGAACAGCGCGACCAGGAATGCGGAAAAGGCCCCGAACGAGCGCCAGTCCCGCTTGCTCTGGGGCTTCGCAAAGCTGAACGCGAAGATGATGAATACGAGCGAGTTGATGATCACCAGGGACCACAGTCCATAAGCCTGCATTTGGCCGGAATCGCTCATGAGGTCTGATCCTTTCTTGCTTCCTTGTCCTTCTCGTGACCGCCATGTCCTCCATGGCCGCCGTGGCCATGGAACAGGTGCAGCAGCGGGCAGGCCGCGGGTGTCACAGCTTCACCCGCCGCAGCCGCAGGGCGTTGGTAACCACCGAAAACGAGCTCAGCGCCATCGCGGCGCCGGCGAAGATCGGCGAGAGCAGCAGGCCGAACACGGGATAGAGCACGCCGGCGGCGATCGGGACGCCGAGCGCGTTGTAGGCGAAGGCGAAGAAGAGATTCTGCTTCACGTTGCGCATCGTCGCGTGCGAGAGCCGGATGGCCTTGGCGATGCCGCGCAGGTCGCCCTTCACCAGCGTCACGCTCGCGCTCTCGATCGCGACGTCGGTGCCGGTGCCCATGGCGATGCCGACGTTCGCCTGGGCGAGCGCCGGAGCATCGTTGATGCCGTCGCCGGCCATCGCGACGACCCGGCCGGCCGCCTGAAGCGCCTTGACCTTCTCCACCTTCTGCTCGGGCAGCACTTCGCCAATCGTCTCTTCGATGCCGAGCTGCCTGCCCACCGCCTCGGCGGTCTTGCGCGAGTCGCCCGACAGCATGACGATGCGCACTCCCTGGGATTGCAGGGCCTTCACCGCCTCGGGAGTGGTTTCCTTGATCGGATCGGCCACCGCGATCAGCGCCGCGACACGACCGTCGATCGCGGCGTACAGCGCAGTCCTGCCTTTCGCCCGCAGCGCATCGGCCTTGTCGGCGAGCGTCTGCGGCACGCTGCCGTAACCCTCCATGAAACGGCGGCTGCCGACGGCGACCCGGCGCCCGGCGACGACGCCTTGAACGCCCTGACCCGTTACCGACTCGAAGTTCTCCGTCGGCTGCAGCACCCCGCCGCGGTCCTCAGCGCCCTTCACGATGGCTTGCGCGAGAGGATGCTCGCTGGCGCGCTCGAGGCTTGCAATGAGCCCCAATGCGTCGGCCTCGATGATCGACGAGTCGCTGAGAATGAAATCCGTCAGCTCCGGCCGGCCGAGGGTCAGCGTGCCGGTCTTGTCCACCACCAGCGTGTCCACCTCGCGGAGCTTCTCGACCGCTTCCGCGTTGCGAAAGAGAATGCCGTTCAGCGCACCCTGCCCCATGGCCACGGTGATCGAGATCGGCGTCGCGAGCCCCACGGCGCAGGGGCAGGCGATGATGAGCACGGCCACCGCGTTGACCACGGCGTACGTGAGCGCGGGCTGCGGCCCGAAGAACCCCCAGACGATGGCGGTGATCACGGCGATCCCGATCACCGTCTGGACGAAGTAAGCGGCGACCAGGTCGGCAAGACGCTGCACCGGCGCGCGGGTGCGCTGTGCTTGCGCCACCATGTGGACGATGCGCGCAAGCAGCGTATCCGAGCCGATGCGCTCGGCGCGCATGATCAGGGCGCCCTTGCCGTTGATGGTGGCCCCCGTCACCCGGTCCCCCGGCTTCTTCGGCACCGGGATCGGCTCGCCGGTGACCATGGACTCGTCCACGTTCGAGGAGCCCTCCACGCAGGTGCCGTCCACGGGTACTTTCTCGCCAGGCCGCACGCGCAGCCGGTCGCCGACCTGGACTTCGCTCAGCGGCACTTCGACCTCGCGGCCGTCCGCCTCCACGCGCCGCGCCGTGTTCGGCGCGAGAGCGAGCAGCTGCCGGATCGCCTGGCTGGTCTCGCCGAGCGCCCGCAACTGCATGACTTCGCCGAGAAGTACCAGCGTGACGATCACCGCCGCCGCTTCGAAGTACGCCCCGACCTCCTCGCCCCCGTGCATGCGGAACTCCGAGGGAAAGAGGCCCGGTGCAAACACCGCTGCGAGGCTGAAGAGATAGGCAAGCGCGACGCCCAGGCCGATGAGCGTGTACATGTTCGGGCTGCGGTTGCGCACCGAGAGCGCGAACTTGCGGAAGAACGGCCAGCCGCCCCAAAGGATCACGGGCGTGCCAAGCGTGAACTCGAGGAGTGAGCGGATCTTCGGCGCAAGCCCGAAGGGTTCGGCAAAGCCGAAATACGGCGCCATGGCCAGCACCACGAGCGGCGCGCTCAGCACCGCGCTCACCCGGAAGCGCCGCGTCATATCACGCAGCTCGGCGTTTTCTTCCTCGGCACCCGCGACCGGAACCAACGCCATGCCGCACTTCGGACAGCTGCCCGGCCGGTCGCTGCGCACTTCGGGATGCATCGGGCAGGTGTACTCCGCCACAGGCGGCGCCACCGCCACCATCGGCACTAGCGCCATCCCGCACTTCGGACAGGAGCCCGGCCCCTCCTGCACGATCTCGGAATGCATGGGGCAGGTGTACTTCCGGCTTGGCGCTGCGGGCTTCGCCGCATGGCTGGCTTCCTTGTTCACGTAGCGCTCGGGATCCGACTGAAAGGAATGAAGACAGTGCTTCGAGCAGAAGTGGTACTTCGTTCCCTTGTACACGAACTCTCCCGCGGCTTTCGCGGGGTCGACCGTCATGCCGCAGACCGGATCGGTTGCCATCTCGTGCCTCTTAGTAGCGTTGAACAGTCGGTTTCCCACATAGGCGATGCCGGCGGCGTTGAATGCCAGGCCGAGCCAGAAGATCTCCACCTGGAACTGTGCGGCGAACGCGACGATGCCCGTGGCGCCGAGCACCGGCGCGACGTTGAGTGCGCGCAGCACGAAATCATCGCCGCGGTCGAAGTCGTACCCGAAGCCGCGAGCACGGTGCCCGTGCCTTTGGAGCGGCTGATCACTTGGCGCAGCTGCAGGTAAAGCGCGACCTGGATGCCGAAGCCGGCCGCCAGCGGCACGATGTAGTACCAGAATTCGGAGAACTGGTTCAGCGTGAAATTCCAGCCGGACACGAGCGTGAGCGCGCCGAAGTACAGGGCCAGCATCATTCCAAAGGCAAGCGCACCGAATCCGGAGGGCCGCGCGAGCGCCATTTGCGAAATCTTCAGAGTTGCCGCATCCATGTTCACCCCGCAGCACCGGTGCTGACGGCTCTACCGATCGTCGATCCATTCATTCCCATGAGGCTCTGCCTTTCACGCTGAGTGCGACCTACGGCGAGACCGCGCCGCCCTTGAGATTGACCGCGCGGGCTAGCGACAGCGGGAACGGCTCAGCGCAGGATGCGCGCCGAGCGTGCGTGATACGAAAGAGGCGGAGGGGGCGGATCGTTCCAGGCGGTGAACCGGTAAGGGGCCGGTGCGGCCGCAAACGCAGTGGCGGCGAGAGGGACGACCGCTGGGGCGGAATTTGCACCCTTTGAAATTTCCATGGACACCGGCGCGGCCATCGCTTCGGCCTGCATCTCGGCGCAACAGGGCGTTCCGCCATCGGCTTCATGTAGCAGTTCGTAGGCCCCGCAGACCGGCTGCAGGACCAAGGTGAGGACCGCAAGCAGCCCGAACGCGGCCAGACCACTGCGCAGTAAACCTGCTGTTCGCACTTGCAGCCAGCCCATCAAGTAATGATGACTCTTGCCCATGACGGCCATTTGACTTGGATCAACAATCGTGAACACGACAGCGGCGCCCCTTCGGCATGAGCAGCCCGCGCCGTCATGGCCCAGCCTATTTCGCGCGCTCCATCTGCGTGACGGTGTAAGCGCTGCCGACTTTCTCGGCCTGGAACTTCACCTTGTCGCCGGCCTTGACCTGCTCGAGCATCGCCGCATCCTTGACCTGGAACACCATCGTCATGGCCGGCATGTCGAGGTTGGCCAGCGGCCCATGCTTGATGGTGATTTTCTTCGCGTCCTTGTCAACCTTGCGCACCTCGCCCTCGGACAGCGAGTCGGACGCCTGCGAGTTGCCTGCGCTCGACTTGTGATGCGCGTCGTCGGCATAGGCAGCCGGCACGCCAACCCCGCCTGCAAGAACGAGGGCTGCAAAAAATGTCCTCATCGGAAAGCTCCTTTCAAGTCGAATGGAAATGTCACTTCACCGTGATCTTGGCGAGCATGCCGGCCTCCATGTGGCCGGCGACCAGGCAGGCATAGTGGAATTCCCCGGTGCGCGTAAACTGCCAGACGATCTCGCCCTCCTTGCCCGGGGCGATGTGCGCCATGTAGGGCTCGTCGTGCTCCATGTCCGGGAACTTCCGCATCAGCTCGGCATGGTCCTTGAGCTCCTTCATCGTCCCGATCACCATCTCGTGCATCAGCTTGCCGTCGTTGCGCACCACGAAGCGAACGGTCTCGCCTCTCTTCACCACGATTGCCCCCACCATCGCATGCCGGCCGTCGCCCATGCGCACGTCAGCAGTGCGATCCGAGCGGGCACGGGCAGTGACGGAAAAGTGCATGCTGTCGTCCATCCCGACGCGGATCGTGCGGTCGACCTTCTTCGGATTCCCTGGGCGGCCGAACGGCATCTCCTCGACCTTCGAATAGTCAATGGCCTTGGCTTTGTCGTGCCCGCTCTCGCCATGCCCGAAAGCGGCGGTAGCGAACGACATCACGGACGCGAGGATTGCGGCCGCCAGGAAGGCTGTTGCTTGGTGCATGTCACGACTCCTTTTCTTCAGAAAGGTTGAGGGTTTCATCAATGCCCGCCATGGCCAGCGGGCTTTCTCGCATTGAACGCCGGCCCGGCTGCAGGCGCAGGTTGCTTGCGTGCCGCCGCCGGCGCTGCGCTTTTCCATTCGTAGGCGAGCGTGCCGGCGGGGTGCGGGTACCAGCCGGGATCCTTGTAGTCGTTGCGCGCGAGACCTTCGCGCACCTTGACCACCGTGAACATGCCGCCCATCTCCATGGCGCCGAACGGCCCGCTGCCGCTCATCATCGGCAGCGTGTTGTCGGGCAGCGGCATTTCCATCTCGCCCATGTCCGCCATGCCGCGCTCGCCCATCACCATGTAGTCCGGGACCAGGCGCAGGATCTTCTCGGCGACGCCGCGGTGATCCACGCCGATCATGGTCGGCACGTCGTGGCCCATCGCGTTCATCACGTGGTGCGACTTGTGGCAGTGGAACGCCCAGTCGCCCGGGTTGTCGGCGACGAACTCGATAGCGCGGATCGAGCCGACCGGCACATCGATGGTCGTCTCGGGCCAGCGCGCGCCCTTCGGCACCCAGCCGCCGTCGGTGCAGGCGACGCCGAACTTGTGGCCGTGGATGTGGATCGGGTGGTTCGTCATCGTGAGGTTGGCGATACGCACCCGCACGCGATCATTTCTGCGCACCACCAGATGGTCGATCCCCGGGAAGACGCGGCTGTTCCAGGTCCATAGGTTGAACTCGAGCATCTCCGCGACCTTGGGCGTATAGGCTCCGGGCGCGATCTCGTAGGCCGCCATGACGACGGCGAAATCGCGATCGACCGTCGCGAACTTGGGATCGCGCGGGTGCACCACGAGCGAGCCCATCATGCCCATCGCCATCTGCACCATCTCGTCGGCATGCGGGTGGTACATGAAGGTCCCGGAATGCTTCATCTCGAACTCGTAGACGAAGGTCCTGCCCACCGGGATGTGCGGCTGCGTGAGGCCGCCGACGCCGTCCATGCCGTTCGGCAGCAGGATGCCGTGCCAGTGGATCGTGGTGTGCTCGGGCAGCCTGTTGGTGACGAAGATACGCAGCCTGTCGCCCTCCACGCATTCGATGGTCGGCCCGGGCGACTGGCCGTTGTAGCCCCACAGGTTGGCGGTCATGCCCGGCGCGAGCTGCCGGCGCACCGGCTCGGCGACGAGATGGAACTCCTTCCAGCCGTTGTTCATGCGCCAGGGCAGCGACCAGCCGTTCAGCGTCACGACCGGGTTGTAGGGACGCCCGTTAGGCGGCAGAAGCGGCGGCGCCATGACCGCGTTGTCACGCATCGGCGCCTCGGGCAGCGACGCCGCGCCGGCGCGCGACACCATGGCCGCGCCGAACAGCGCCGCCGCGGAGCCACCCAGAAAGTTCCTTCGCGAAGTCATTTCGCCCCTCCCACGAGCACCATCTGGAAGTCCGATTCGGCAAGCCAGAAATCACGCAACGATTCGATGTACGCGTTGACCGCCGCCACCTGCTCGCGCGAATCCGCCAGCAGCTCGAACACGCTCGCCAGCATGCCGTTGTAACGCAGCAGCATCTCCTCCGAGATGCGCTTTCTGAGCGGCACGATCTCGTCGCGGTAGTGCTGCGCCACGTCGAACGCCGTGCGGTAGGCGCCGTAGCCCTGCCGCACTTCCGAGCGCGCCTGGATCGCCGCCTCGGCCGTGCGATTCACCGCCTGCATGTAGAGCCGCTCGACACGCGCGCTGCGCGCCTGGCCGAAGTCGAAGATCGGAATGCCGAGCTCGATCTCCCAGCCGCGCTGGCGCGGCTCACCCGTTTCGCTATTGTTCAGCACGCCGAACTCGAGCAGGCTGACGAAGCGATTCACCTTGGTCAGGCCGAGCGATTCGGCGAGCGCCTCGGTGTCGCGGCGCGCCGCCTGCACGTCGAGCCGCTGCGCGAGCGCCTGCGCCTCGAGGTTCTCGCCCGGCTCGCGCGGCGCCTTCGGCAGCTCGGGCAGGCGCTCGGGCAGCCGAAACGCCAGATCCTCGCCCCACAGGCCCATCAGGCGCACAAGGTGCTCGCGCGCCGCGCGCTCCTCCTGCTGTGCGCGCGCAAGCAGCGCGGCCGCCTGGGCATAGAACGCCTGCTCGCGCGCCTGGTCGAGCTTCGAGAAGTTGCCTGCCGCCGCCATGCGCCGCGCCAGCTCGGCGCTCGCTTCGGCGGCCTCCTTCACCTGCGCGGCATACTTGGCGCTCTCCTGCGCCGCAACGGCCGAAAACCACGCCTTGCGGGTTTGCAGCGCGACCCGCAGCCCTTCGGCTGCAGCCCGATTCTGTGCGCCGGCAAGCCGCTTCTCCTCGACGCGTACCGAAAGCGGGATGGTGATGAGGCCGAGCACGTCGAAGAACACGCTGCGCTCATACTCGGTCTCGTCGCCCCGGCGCAGCCGGGCGAATGAGAACGTCGGCCCGCGCCACCGACTCGCCTGGACGAGATCGGCTTCCGCAATCCCGACCTCCGCGTAACCGGCCTGCAGGCCCGGATTGTTCAACAGCGCGGTCTGCACCGCGCCTTCCGGAGAAAGCGGCTGCGCGAGCAGCTCCTTCACGCGCGCGCGCACCGAGTCGCCTTCCGCATCCGAGCGCACCCACTTCGCCTGCGCCCCGGTGCGCTCCTGGACGGCTTGCTCCACCGGCCCGAAGCGGGCGTCCTCGCTAAGGCTCGTGCAGCCGGCAAGCAGCAGGCCCAGGATGGACCACGCGAGCCGCTTCATCGGCGCTCTCCAGTCGCCTCGGGCTTCTGCCCGGCTTTGAGCACGCCCGAGTGTCCGCCGACCCGTGCGACCTCGTCGTTCACTTCACGCCACGGGGCGATTTTCTGCTCTCGATACGGCCGGTAGTCCTCGAAAGCCGACCGATAGTGCACCGGGGGAACCCGGACCTCGGGCTTCGCGGATGGCTTCTTGCCCTCGCTCTGAGCGAAGGCCGCACCGACGGCGCTGGCGGACAACAGCAGCACTATTGCTCTCTTCATCTCTCTCTCGACGTCAGGGTTACGCACGCAGTGCGCCCGCAAGGGCGCGCTGCAACCGCTTCAGGCGTCAGAGCGCGAGGGGAGGACGGTCGAGCTTTTCCGGCAGGAAACCGGGATGCAGGTAGGGCAGCGCGGCGATCACCGCAGGGGGAGAAGCGTCGGGGACGAATAGTTGCGCGGCCGGCGCTATCGACGCAGCCGCGCAGCAGGCGACGCACGGCGCGCAATGGGCGGGATCCCGGTCATCGTCATGCGGGATCGAATGATCCGAGTCCTGGCCGTGATCATGCGAGTCCGGCGTTCCGGCGTCGTGGTGCCCGATGGCCATACAAACGCCGGCCGTCACCGAGGCCGCGCCCTGGAGCGGAATGGTGAGCGCCAGCGCAAACGCGATGAGCAACCGGATGAATTTGATCGGCATCGACCTTGATTCTACCGCAGGGCTTCGACCCGCCAAGGCACCGAGGGGTTCCGCCGCCGGGATCATCTCTTGCGGTCGGGGGCCCTATGCGACAAGCACCCGGTAGGAGCAGAGAGTCAAGGTCGCTTGGAGGGCTGAGCCAGCACGGCGCGCGCGCAGTTGTAGCCCGCGGCGCCGGCAATGCCGCCGCCCGGGTGCATACCGGGGCCGCACAGCCATAGCCCCTCGATCGGCGTGCGGTAGTGCGCGAGCTCGGGCAGCGGGCGCATCCAGAGCGCCTGGTCCAGCGCGAGCTCGGCATGGTAGGCCTGTCCCTGCGGCCAGCCTTCGCGCGCCTCGAGCTCGGGGGGCGCGAGGACCGAGGCCTCCGCATCGCCGAGGCCGGGGAGCAGGCGGCGCGTGAGCTGCGCAAGCTCGTTGCGCCGCGCCGCGTTCCAACCGCCATCGCTGCGCCGGTAGGGTGCGTATTGAAAGTGCACCTCGGTGGCGCCTTCGCTCGCCCGCGCTTCGAGGTACGGCTGGCGCGACACGCGCCCGTACTTCGCGTCGTCGTAGGCGCGCTCCAGATAATCGAGCGAGGGAGCAAGCACCGCGCTCTTGGGTTCCGGCGTCCTGAAAAAAATCCTCGCCGCGACGCCGCGATGGCGGATGTGCCCTACCGCCCGTGCTAGCTGCGGATCCAGCCAGCCGGGATCGGCAAGCTCGAGCAGCGTGCGCCGCGGATCGAGGCCCGAAACGACTAAGTCGGCTTCGACCTCCTCGCCGCTCGCGAGCACCACGCCGCTGGCGCGGCCTGCGCGCACGCGGATGCGCGCGATCGCGGCGCTGCGGATCTCGATCCCGCCGATCGCCCGCAGGCGCGCTCCGAGGTTGGACCGCGGCGGGCGGAACACACCCGGCGGGCTGCCGATATGGTGATGCAGAAGGCGAAACGCGGTACCGCCGGAGCGCGGGCCTTGCTGCAGATGCAGGATCCCCATGGCGCCGAGCGCACCCTTGAGCGCGTCGCACTCGAACCAGTCGTCGAGCAACTCGGCCACCGACATCGGCAGGACGCGCATCAGGTCCTCCATGCCCTGGCGGCCGAGCCGGCGCACGCGAAAGGCGAGCCCGAGATTCAGCGGGTTCACCGGCGGCTCGGCGTACAGCTGCTCGAAGACGCCCGCGAGCGCCGCCATGCGCCGGCAGAAGTCCGGCCACTTCGCCGCGTCCTGCGGGCTGAGGCGCTGGATCGCCTCCACCGTGCGCGCCATGTCCTGCCACAGCTCCAGCGTGCCGCCCTCGGGAAGGAGTGCCGTAACCCAGGGATCGGCACGGCTCATCCTGATGTCGAGGCCCAGCTCGAGCAGCAGCGCGGGCGCGACCCAGCCCTCCTCATACGAACGGTCGGCGATGCCCTCGCTAAGCAGGGTCACGCGCCGGCCGGCGCGAGCCAGCAGATGCGCGGCGGCCAGCGCGTCGCCGCCACCGCCGAGAACGAGCGCGGGAGTCAGGCGCGCCTCCCCAGGATCTGGAAGGCGGCATTGCGGCCGGAAGCGCCCATCACCCCGCCCCCGGGATGCGTCCCGGAGCCGCACTGCCATAGGCCGGCGACCGGCGTGCGGTAGCGCGACCAGGCGGGCGCCGGCCGCAGGAAGAACATCTGCTGCAGCGACAGCTCGCCCTGGAAGATGTTGCCCTCGGCCAGGCCCACGACGCGCTCGATGTCGGCCGGGGTGATGACCTGCCGGTGCAGGACGGCCGACTTGAGGTTCGGCGCATATTCCGACAGCGTGTCGAGCACCGCATCCCCGAGCGCCTCGCGCCGCGCGTCGGTCCAGCCGCCGTTCAGGTGATACGGCGCGTATTGCACGAAGATCGACATGACGTGCTTGCCCGGCGGCGCCATCGCCGGATCGAGCATCGACGGGATGACGATGTCCATGTACGGGCGGCGCGAGATCTCGCCGTACTTCGCCTCGTCGTACGCGCGCTCGAGGTAATCGACGCTCGGGCTGATGGACACCGCGCCGCGCAGGTGCGGCCCCGCTCCCGGCATGCAGGTGAAGCTCGGCAACTCGCCTAGCGCGAGGTTGACCTTGGCCGAAGCGCCGCGGAACTTGAAGCGCCGGATCGATTGCACGAACTCCTCGGGCAGATGCTGCTCGCCGACGAGGCTCATGAACGTGCGGCGCGGGTCGGCCGAGGAGATCACCCTGCTTCCCCGCACCTCCTCGCCGCCCTCGAGCACCGCTCCGACGGCACGGCCTCTTTCCATCAGAATGCTTGAGACAGGGGCAAGCGTGCGTATCTCTGCCCCGAACGCCTGCGCGGCGCCGGCAATGGCGGCGCTCACCGAGCCGTTGCCGCCCTTGGCGAAGCCCCAGGCGCGGAACACCCCGTCCAGCTCGCCCATGTAGTGGTGCAGCAGCACGTAGGCCGTGCCGGGCGAGCGCGGCCCGAGCAGGGTGCCGATGATGCCGCTCGCCGCCTTGGTCGCCTTGAGCGCCTCGGTCTCGAACCACTCGCCCAGGTAGTCGGCAGAGCTCATCGTGAGGAGCTTCCACAGGGCGTTGAACTGCTCCGGCCTCAGATCACGGAAATGCTTGCCCAACTTCAACAAGTCCAGGAGCTCGCGCGGGTGCAGCGAGGCCGGATCGGGCGGCGCCATGCGCAGCAGCGGCTTGATGACGCGCGCCATCTGGTGCAGCACGAGCCCGAATTCGTCATAGGCCTCGGCGTCGCGCAAAGAGTGGCGCGCGAGCTCGCGGCGGTTCTGGTCATGGTCGTTCCACTGCGCGAGGTAATCGCCCGCTTTTCCTCCTTCGTGCAGGGGCGTCAAAGTGCTTTCCAGCGGCAGGATATGCAGGCCATGGCGCGGCAGGTCCAGCTCGCGGATGATCTCGGGCCGCAGCAGGCTGACGACGTAGGAGAACACCGAGAAGCGAAATCCCGGGAACACTTCCTCGCTCAAGGCGGCGCCGCCGACGCGCTCGCGCCGCTCGAGCACCACGACGCGCTTCCCGGCGCGGGCCAAGTACGCGGCGCAGACCAGGCCGTTATGCCCGCCCCCGACAATCACGGCGTCGTAAGGCTTCATGCGCGCTTGCGCTCGGGATCGAAGAATGGCTTCCTGACGACGCGGGCGGCAGCGCGCTTGCGGCGGTGCTCCACCGTGACTTCCATGTCGAGCTGCGTGCCGGGCCTTGCCCACGGCGCGCGCAGGTGCGCGAGCGTGACATACCGCTTGAGCAGCGGCGACCAGCCGCCGCTCGTGGCGTAGCCCACCTGCTCCACGCCCGAGTAGATCGGCACGCTCGCGCGCCAGGCGCTCGCCGGCAGCCGGGTCGCCAGCCCGACCTCGGTATACAACCGCTCGAGGCCCTCCCAGCCGATCTCCACGCCGGTGAACTGCCATTGCGGCCCGCGCGCCTTCTCGGCGGCGAGCGCCTGCTTTCCGACGAAATGCTCCTTGTCCAGGTTCACCGCCCAGGCGAGGTCGAGCTCGAAGGGCGAGGACTTCTGGCTCTCGATCAGCGCCTTGTTCGCGGGGACGTAATCCACGTCGATCAGCATCAGCCCGGCCTCGATGCGCGCCACGTCGAGCGCCAGCATGCCGGCCGGCTGAATGCCGTACGGCCTGCCGGCATCGATAAGGGCGTCCCAGAGTGCAATGGCATTTTCTGAAGAAACCCAAAGTTCATACCCCAGGTCGCCCGTATAGCCGGTACGCGTTACCGTGGCCGGGATGCCGCGCAGCGTGGCTTGCGCCAGGCGGAAGTACTTGAGCGCGGGGATCTCGCCGAGTTCCTTGAGAATCGAGAGAGAAGCGGGGCCTTGCAGCGACAGCGCCGCGATGGAAGCCGACACGTCCTCGATCGAAACCTCGAGCCCCAGCGCGTTGGCTTCCAGCCATCGCAGGTTCGGCTCGGCCGCGGTCACGCGGAAGGTGGCTTCGTCCAGGCGCGCCACGGTGCCGTCGTCGATCACCTTGCCCGCGGCGTCGCACCACGGCGTGTAGAGGACCTGGCCGACCTGCGAGCGCAGCACGTTGCGGGTGACGACGCGGTCGAGCAGCCGCGCCGCATCCCTGCCCTTCACCAGGTACTTGTAGAGCGGCGAGACGTCGAACAGCGCCGCCGCAGCGCGGATCGAATGGTACTCGCGCTCGTGCGACAGCTCGTAGGAGCTGGCCACGATGTAGCCGGCCCAGCGCCGCCAGGCGTGGCTTACGCAGAGCGCGGAGGTGCGCTCATGGAAGGGGGTCGTTTTGAGCATCTACAGCCGAACACCGGTCTTGGCATCGAAGTAATGCGCATGGGTCGGCTCATAGCGCAGAGGCAATTTTCCTGCCCGCGCCTCGAACGAGGCGTTCAGCCGCACCGCGATGCGCGTGCCTTGCGGCAGGTGGCCGTGCACCAGCGTGTCGGCGCCGAGCGGCTCGATGAGATCGATGTCCGCCACCAGCTTGGCCTCGGCCGGCGCACAGGGATGCAGATGCTCGGGGCGGATGCCGAACAGCACCTTGCCGCCCTGCTCGGGAATGAGGTTCATCGGCGGCGAGCCGATGAACCCGGCGACAAAGGTCGTGGCGGGCTTCACGTACACCTCGATCGGAGCGCCGATCTGCTCGGCGCGCCCCGCGTTCATCACGACCATGCGCTGCGCGAGGGTCATCGCCTCGACCTGGTCGTGGGTGACGTACAGGCTGGTGGTGCCAAGACGCCGGTGCAAGGCCTGCAGCTCGGCGCGCATCTGCACGCGCAGCTTGGCGTCGAGGTTGGACAGCGGCTCGTCGAACAGGAAGACGGCGGGTTCGCGCACGATGGCGCGCCCCATGGCGACGCGCTGGCGCTGGCCGCCCGAGAGCTGGCGCGGCTTTCTTTTCAGAAAGTCCCCTAACTCCAGGATCGCGGCGGCCTTCTGCACGCGGGCCTCGATCTGGTCCCTCGAGAAGCCCTTGATGCGCAGGCCGTAGGACATGTTCTCGTACACGCTCATGTGGGGATAAAGCGCGTAGTTCTGGAACACCATGGCGATGTCGCGGTCCTTGGGCTCG
>CAZJJC010000116.1:0-8745 GCA_964546195.1 uncultured Enterobacteriaceae bacterium
CGGCGGGATGCGGCGCTACCAGTTCTAGGGTCCATGTACGACGTCATCGTGGTGGGCGGAGGCAACGCGGCGCTGTGCGCTGCCTTGTCCGCTTGCGAAGCGGTGAAAAAGGTTCTCGTCCTCGAGCGCGCCCCGGAAGAGGAGTCGGGCGGCAACTCGCGCTTTACCGCCGGCCTGATGCGCATCGCCTACAACGGCGTCGAGGATCTCAAGACGCTGATCGAGCTGAGCGAGGCGGAGCTGGCGCGCAGCGACTTCGGCGCCTACACCGTCGAGCAGTTCCTCGACGACATGGCGCGCGTCACCGAGTACCGCTGCGACCCGGACCTCACCGAGCTGCTGGTCAAGCAGAGCCTGCCTGCGGCGCAGTGGATGCGCTCCAAGGGCGTGCGCTTCACCGCGGCGTGGGGCCGCCAGGCCTTCAACATCGGCGGGCGCTTCAAGTTCTGGGGCGGCCTGACGCTCGAGGCGGTGGGCGGCGGTCCCGGCCTGGTCGACTCGCTTACGCAGATCGCGCGCAAGAGCGGCATCGACATCTGGTATTCCGCACGCGCCTTGTCTCTTCTAAGTGACGACGACGGCGTTCACGGCGTGCGCCTGCGCCGCTCCGGAAAAACGCTCGATGTAAAAGCGAAATCGGTGGTTCTCGCCGCAGGCGGGTTCCAGGCGAATCCCGAGTGGCGCACGCGCTACCTGGGCCCGGGCTGGGAGCTCGCCAAGGTGCGCGGCACGCGCTTCAACACCGGAGACGCGATCCGCATGGCGCTCGACGCGGGAGCGGCGGCCGCCGGCAACTGGTCGGGCTGCCACGCGGTCGCGTGGGAGCGCAACGCCCCCGAGTTCGGCGACCTGGCGGTCGGCGACCAGTTCCAGAAGCACTCCTACCCCTGGGGGATCTACCTCAACGCCGAAGGCAGGCGCTTCGTCGACGAAGGCGCCGATTTCCGCAACTACACCTACGCCAAGTACGGCCGCGTGATCCTGTCGCAGCCGGGGCAGTTCGCCTGGCAGGTGTTCGACGCCAAGGTGAAGGGCCAGCTGCGCGACGAGTACCGCATCAGGCAGGTGACCAAAGCGGTAGCGCACAGCCTCGAGGACTTGGTGAGCAAGCTGGACGACGTTAACAAGCAGAATGCCCTGCAGGAAATCCGCGCGTACAACGCCGCCGTGCGGCAGGACATCGCGTTCAATCCGAACGTGAAGGACGGCCGCCGCACCGAAGGACTGGCGCTCGACAAATCCAACTGGGCCAACACGATCGACACTCCGCCCTTCGAGGCCTATGCCGTGACCTGCGGCATCACCTTCACCTTCGGCGGACTGAAGATCAACACCCACGCGCAGGTCGTGAGCTCCGACGGCGAGCCCATCCCCGGACTCTACGCCGCGGGCGAGCTGGTCGGCGGCATCTTCTGGTTCAACTACCCCGGCGGCAGCGGCCTCACCAACGGCGCGGTGTTCGGCCGCATCGCCGGCGAGAACGCGGGCAAGAAGGCTACTGCGGCGGCTTGACGCCGCCCTTGCTCACCGCCACGCGCTGGGTGGTGAGCTTGCCGTCGCCGCCGACCCGCGCGCCGCTGAAAATCGTCTCGCCGGGCTTCAGGTCCGCGCGGCTGCCCGGGTCGAACGTGAAATACTCGGTCTGCGGCGTCACCAGGATTTTCTGCTCGCCGTCCTTGTATTTCAGGGTGAGCTCGTTCCCGCCGCTCACCTGCGCGGTGCCTGTCAGGTTGGCGTTCGTCATCAGCGAATCGGGCATCGAATCCCACGCGGTGTGACCCGATGGGACCTGCGGTCCGAGCGCGTGCACCCGCTTGGCGACCAGGCGTCCGCCGGGCCCTTTGACCGACGTGACGCCGACATAGCTGCCGGGCTTGAACTGGGCGAGGGTAGTCGCCTTGGCCGTCACCACTTGGGCGTCGGGCGCGAGGTTGAGCTGGATATCGCGCCCGTCGCGCGATTTGACCGTCAGGACGTCGCCGCTCAGCTGGGTGATGGTGCCGCGCACGCGCACGCTGGTCTGCGCGGAAACGGTCGAGGTGGCTAGGGCGAGCAGCAGGACTGCTGCGAGGATTCTCATCTGGGGTCTCCCCGGCAAGCTACGGCGTCAGCTGACCGCGCACTTCGCCGCCCTTGTTCTGGGCGGTATGCACGTTGACGTAGGTCTGGCCGGCCTTGAAGGCCTTCAGCTGCGCGTCGGTGAGCTTGCGCCCCGGCGGCACGCTGTAGGTGTCGCCGCTCTTGGTCAGCGGCACGATGACCGGGCCGTTCTGCCCTTTGGCGGCCTGGTGGATATGCGCCATGGTGCCCGGCACGCCCTTGGTGGTGACGCTGCCGGTGATGGTGCCGTCCTCGGCCACGCGGAAGCTGCCGCTGCCCGAGCCTTGGGTCCTTACCGCGGGCACTTCCTCGGCGCCGGTCAGGTTCACGCCGACTGCGCCGCTGCCCGGCATCCAGTCGGGCATCTTGTCGCGCACGTTCGCACAGGCGGCGAGGGTGAGCGCCGCCGCCGCGGCCAACAGCCAGGTCGTGGTTCTTTTCATCTTTCGATTCTCCTCGGTTAGGTCCTCTGCCAAACAACGCCGCCCGCTAGAATATTCCTGCATGCCGAAGATCACCGCCTCCCCGGCCCTGTCCCGCCTGCGGATTCTAGACCTGTCGCGGGTGCGCGCGGGCCCCACCTGCGTGAAGCAGTTCGCCGATTTCGGCGCCGACGTGATCAAGATCGAGTCGCCCCCCGGCGTCGATCCCAACGAGGGCATGGGCGGGCCGCGCCACGGCCCGGACATGCAGAACCTGCACCGCAACAAGCGGGCGATGACGCTCAACCTGAAGCGCCCGGAGGCGCGCGAAGTGCTGGTGCGCCTGGTCAAGACCGCCGATGTGCTGGTGGAGAACTACCGGCCGGACGTGAAGCACCGCCTCGGGATCGATTACGGTACTCTGGAACAGATCAACCCCCGAATCATCCTCGCGAGCATCTCGGGCTTCGGCCAGGACGGGCCCTACCAGCAGCGCCCCGGCTTCGACCAGATCGCGCAGGGCATGAGCGGCCTGATGTCGGTGACCGGCGCGCCGGGGCAGGGACCGATGCGCACCGGCGCCGCGATCGCCGATATCGGCGCGGGGCTGTTCGCGGCCCTGGGCATCATGACGGCGCTGCTCGAGCGCGAGGTCTCGGGCAGGGGCCAATGGGTGCAGAGCTCGCTCCTGCAGGCGGGCATCGCGCTGCTCGACTTCCAGGCGGCGCGCTACCTCATGAAGGACGAGGTGCCGCCGCAGGTGGGCAACGACCATCCCACCAGCATGCCGACCTCGGCCTACGCCACCGCCGACGGCTACATCAACGTCGCGGCTTCCGGCGAAGGCATGTGGAAGCGGCTGTGCGAGACCCTCGGCAGGCCGGAGCTGCTCGAAGCGCCCGAATTCAAGGGGCTGGAGAACCGCGCAAAGAACCGCAAGGCGCTCAATGCGCTCATCAACGAGGCATTGTCGAAGCGTTCGTCCCAGGAATGGGTCGAAGTGCTCAACAAGGCGGGCGTGCCCTGCGGGCCGATCTAAAGCGTGGACCAGGTGTTCGCCGATCCCCAGGTGCGGCATCTCGAGGCCGCGGCCGAAGTGGCGCATCCGGTCCTCGGGCGCTTTCGCATCCTGAACCAGGCGGTCAAGCTCTCGCGCACCGCGGCAAAGGTGCTCGCGCCTGCGCCCGAGGTCGGCCAGCACACCGACGAGATCCTGAAGGAGCTCGAGTACTCCGAGAACGACATCCGCGGGCTGCGGCAGAAGGGCATCGTTTGAGCGAGCCGCGCATCCTGGCGCGCAAGGAAGGCGCGCTCGGCTGGCTGATTTTCGACAATCCGGCGCGCCGCAACGCGGTGTCGCTGGGCATGTGGCAGGCGATCCCCGGAGTGCTGGAGGACTTCGGCGCCGATCCGCAGGTGCGCGTGGTGGTGCTCGCGGGGGCAGGCGACAAGGCCTTTGTCTCCGGCGCCGACATCTCGCAGTTCGAGTCGCAGCGCTCGGACCCCGAGGCGGTGCAGCGCTACGAGGAGATCTCCGAGGGCGCGCAGCTGCGCCTGCACAGCTGCGACAAGCCCACCGTGGCGATGATCCGCGGCTACTGCCTCGGCGCCGGGGTCAACATCGCGAACGCCTGCGACCTGCGCATCGCCGCGGATGACGCGCGCATCGGCATTCCGGCGGCCAAGCTCGGCCTGGGCTACCGCGTGTCCTCGACCAAGAACCTGGTCGATGTCGCGGGCGCGGCCAACGCGCGCGAGATCCTGCTGACCGGGCGCCAGTACAGCGCCGCGGAGGCGAAGGCGATGGGCTTGCTGCACCACGTCGTGCCGGCCGCCGAGCTCGAAAGCTTTACGCAGAAAACCTGCGAAACCCTCGCCGCGAACGCGCCGCTCACCCTGCGCACCGCCAAGCGCATCATCCGCGAGCTGCTGAAGGCCCCGCGCGAGCTCGACGCCGCGCAGGCCAAGGCCTGGGTCAGGGAATGCTTCGACAGCGCCGATTACGCCGAAGGCCGCCGGGCGTTCATGGAAAAGCGCAAGCCTCTCTTTACCGGCAAATGAGAGCTTATTTTCTGCAGTCTGCGGGCGAGCGCATGAAGCTCGAGCTGCGCGAGGTGCCCACGCCGCAGCCAGGGCCGAACCAGCTGCTGGTGAAGATCCAGGCCTCCAGCTTGAACCGGGGCGAGCTGCTGGGCGGCCTGGGAGCGGCCAAGGCGGCGGGCCAGGAAGCCGCGGGCGAGGTGCCCGGCAGCGGCGAGCGCGTGATGGGCCGCTGTCCCGGGGGGTTCGCCGAGTACGGCCTCATGGAAAAAAGCGACGCCCTGCCGGTGCCGCCCAACCTGTCGTGGGAGGAGGCGGGCGCGATTCCGCTCGCCTTCATGGTGGTGCACGACATGCTGGTCGAGCAGGGCAGCCTGAAGCAGGGCGAGTGGCTGCTGGTGACCGGCATTTCCTCGGGCGTCGGCGTCGCCGCCCTGCAGGCGGCGAAAGCGCTCGGCGCGAGGGTCATCGGCACTTCGGGCTCGAAGGAGAAGCTCGCGAAGCTGCAGGCACTGGGGCTCGATGTCGCCCTGCAGACCCGCAAGCCCGACTTCCACGGGCAGGTCATGGAAGCGACCGGCGGGCGCGGCGCCGACCTCGTGGTGAACAACGTCGGCGGCTCGCTGTTTGCCGAATGCATCCGCTCGCTCGGCTACCGGGGCCGCCTCGCCACCGTCGGCTACCTCGACCGGGTGATGCAGGCCGAGCTGGACATCGATGCGCTTCACGCGAAGCGCCTGCGCCTTTTCGGCGTCTCGAACAAGCACCGCAGCGCCGCCGAGCGCGCGGCGACCGTGCGCGGCGTGATCGCCGACTTCCTGCCTTACTTCGCCAGCGGACGCATCAAGCCGCTGATCGACAGGGTCTACCCCTTCGACCGGCTGGCCGAGGCGAAGGCCTACATGGAGTCCGACGCCCACCTGGGCAAGGTGGCGATCCGGATGTGAAGCGAGGTAGTCTCTTTTCTTCTTTCAGAGGAGCCTGACGATGCGCCGATTCCTGATGCTTGCCGCTGCCCTGCTGCTCGCCGTGCCGCCGGCCTATGCCGGGATGATCCGAACCGACGACCTGGAGCGCGAGCGGGTGAAGGCGCTGCTCGAGCGCTCCGAGGTGCGCGCGGAGCTCGAAAAGCACGGCGTGCTCGCGCACGAGGCGGCCGCCCGGGTCGACGCGATGACCCCGGCCGAGGTGCAGCAGCTCGCGGGCCGCATCGACGCGCTGGCGGCCGGGGGCCAGAGCACGCAGAACCTGCTGCTCATCATCATCATCATCCTGCTGGTGATCGTCGTGCTGTAGCGGCGGCTGCGCGGCGAGCTCTGCTGTAGGCTACGCGGCGAGCTCTGCTGTAGCGCCGCTACGCGGCGAGCTCGTGGCTTTCGCCGCGCTCGTTCAGGGTCTGCAGCCGCACCGGCCGGCGCCAGACGCGCCGCGTGTACTCCAGCACCCGCTTGGCGCGGCCGAGATCCAGCCCGCGGCCGTCGCTCGGATGGTCGTGCTTCAGCTCCAGGCTGCCGTCGCTGCGCAGCTCGGTGACGGCGACGCGCGGCGCGCCGTAGTTGAACTTCGGCGCGAGGATGGCCTCGCGGATCGCGTCCAGGTCGCGGTTCAGCACCTTGATCTCGTCGCCCTGCGTCGCCTCGTAGACGAACAGATCGAGCTTGTCGGCCAGCTCGCGATCGAGGAAGTTGCGGATGAACCCGAAGTCGTCCTCCTCCTGCATCACTTCGCGCGCGCGCGCCATGCCGTGCCGCTCGACGACGTGCTCCCATAGCGTGAAGCCGAGGTGGTAGGGGTTGATGGCGAGCGCGGTCTCCTGGCCGGCGGCGTACGGCCGCACCACGTCGGAGTGCGACTTCAGCGCGGCGACGTACAGCGGCTGGGGCAGGAAGTCGGCCTCGCGCAGCAGGCGCGCGTGCCAGTACGAGGCCCAGCCCTCGTTCATGATCTGGCAGGCGAACACCGGATAGAAGTACAGCGACTCGGCGCGCACCATGAGGAAGATGTCGCGCTCCCACTGCTCCAGCTCGGGCGCGTAGTGCGCGATGAACCACAGCAGATCGAACTCCGGGTGCGGCGGTATCGCCGCGCGCACCGGGCCGGGCTCCCGCTGCGGCGGCTCGGGCGTGCCAGGCAGGCTGCGGAAGCGTCGCTGGAATGCGTTCTCCGAGGGGGGTTTCTTTTCAGGAGCGAATTCGGCATAGCGCCCCCGGTGCAGCTCGCCGCCGACGTCCACGTGCGACTCCAGCGCCAGCGCGGCGTCGAGCACCGACTCGACCTTTTCCAGCCCGACCGCGTCGATGGCCTGCTGGATGCGCTGCGCGTGGGCCGCGGCGTGCTCGACGATGTTGCCGCCCGCCATCGCGTGGAAGCGCGCGAACAGCTCGTTGTTCTTGGAGAAGTCGGCGTGGCCCAGGACATGCGCGGTGACCAGCGTGTTGTCGGCGAGCGAGTTGCCGTCCATGAGAAAGGCGCGGCACGGGTCGCCGGGGAACATCACCTCGAAGATCTTCGAGTGGCCCATGCTCTGGCGCACCAGCTGGTGGATGTAGCGCACGCCGAAGGACCAGTGCGGCATGCGCACCGGCAGGCCGTACACCGCGATCTCGGTCATCAGGCTCTCGGGCGCGACCTCGAAGTCGACGTCGTAATAGTCCAGGCCCAGGCGCCGCGCGAGCTGCTCGAGGCTGTCCGCGTACTGCTCGAGCTCAGTCATCCGCGGCTCTTTCCTTGAAGAACTCGCGGATCGCGCGCCATACGTCGTCCTGCGAGCCGAGCGGGCTCATGCCCACCGGCAGGCCGCCGGCCTGCAGCTCGTGGAACATCTCGGCGAGCTGGGTCTCGCGCGGGCGGAAGGTGGCGATGCCGCCGGTCTCGACGTAGCCGGCGTAGTTGGTGAGCTCGGCGAGGCTCTTCAGCGCGGCCGCGGCGGGCTCGCGGTCCTCGGCGGCGTTCTCGCCGTCCGAGGCGTAGAAGAAGTACACGTTGTAGCGGCCCGGGTCGTAGCGGCTGCGCATCACGTCCAGGCCGAGCTGGAACACGCACGAGGACACGGTGCCGCCGCTGGAGGAGGCCTGGAAGAACTCGCGCTCCTCGAACTCCCAGGCCTGCGCGGCGTGCGCGAGGAACACCGTCTCCACCTTGGCGTACTGGCGCCGGATGCCCTGCAGCGCGAAGAAGAAGAACTGCTTGGCGAGCTTCCTCTGCGCCTCGTCCATGCTGCCCGAGACGTCGAGGGCGAACATCACCGCGGCGTTGGTCGAGGGGGTGGCGCGCTTCACCAGCTGCCGGAAGCGCAGGTCCTCGTTGACGATGGCTACCGGATTGTCCTGCATCGAGCGCCGCTTGACGGCTTCTTTGAGAGTTCTTCTCCTATCAAGCCTGGAGCGCGCGCCGCGCCGGTCCCAGCCCTCGCGCACGTAGTCGGGCTCGTCCATCGTCGTAGTGCGCTTGGGCTTGAGGTCGGGGAGCTTCAGCTCCTCCCAGATCCAGTCGATGATCTCGTCCAGCTTCATCTCGACCACGAAGCGGATCTCGCCGTTCTCGGTGCCGCCGGACTGCGCGGCGCGCCCGCCTTCCTGGCGCCCCGGCTGCAGCACATCGCCGGGCTCGCCGCGGCCCTGGCCGGCGCCCTGCTGCGAGGCCGGCTCGGCCAGGCGGAAGCGCGCGTGCTCCAGGAACTTCACCGGCACCAGCACGCTGCGGTTGCCGCCCGGCGCGCTGAGCAGGTCGTCGCCCGACAGGATCTCGGGCAGGCTGCCCTTGACCGCCTCGCGCACCTTCTGGTTGTGGCGCAGCCAGTCGCGCGCGCCGCGGGAAAACAGCTCATACCACGGCGTCTCTGCTGCGATGCGGATCATGGGGGAGCTTGTGCCGACCCCCTGACAAGGGGGTCGTGAGCCGAAGGCGAGCGGGGGGTTTGCATTTTCGAAAAGCAACCCCCCGCTCGCCGCATCTCTAACCGAGAGCGTTCGCTGCCCCCCTTGTCAGGGGGGCGGCAAGCGGTGAGGAGGCGAACGTTCATTCCTGAGCCAGCAGCGTCGTGACATAGTTCAGCGCTTCCCGGGCGCTATGCATGTCGTAGCCGTACTCGTCCACCAGGCGCTTCTCGACCACCGAGATCTTCTGGCGCGTCTCGTCGTCGGGGCGCGCGCTCGAGCTCACCAGGCGCAGGACATCGCGGCGC
>CAZJJC010000117.1:0-3530 GCA_964546195.1 uncultured Enterobacteriaceae bacterium
CGGTGGTGTCGGCCGAAGCGCGCAAGGAGAGCAGGGGAGCCCACGCGCGCAGCGATTTCCCCGTGCGCGACGACAAGGGCTGGATGAAGCACAGCCTGTGGTACAAGGAAGGCAACCGGCTCGAGTACAAGCCGGTGCACCTCAGGCCGTTGTCGGTCGAGCCGATGGAGCCGAAAGTGAGAACCTACTGAGATGAAGCTCTCGATCTACCGCTACGACCCCGACAAGGACGCCAAGCCCTACCTGCAGGATTACGAGGTCAAGCTCGACGCCGGCGACCGCATGCTGCTCGACGCGCTGGTCAAGGCGAAGGCGCAGGACGACTCGCTCGCCTTCCGCCGCTCCTGCCGCGAGGGGGTATGCGGCTCCGACGCCTTCAACGTCAACGGCAAGAACCGCCTCGCCTGCATCACCAAGGTTACCGAGCTGCCCGAGCATGTCACCGTGCGGCCGCTGCCCGGCCTGCCCGTGATCCGCGACCTGATCGTCGACATGACGCAGTTCTTCAAGCAGTACCACTCGATCAAGCCCTACGTGATCAACAACGACCCTCCGCCCGAGCGCGAGCGGCTGCAGTCGCCGCAGGAGCGCGAGCAGCTGAACGGGCTGTACGAGTGCATCCTGTGCGCCTGCTGCTCGACCGCCTGCCCGTCGTGGTGGTGGAACCCGGACAAGTTCGTCGGTCCCGCGGGCCTCCTTCAGGCCTACCGCTTCATTGCCGACACCCGCGACCAGGCCACCAGCGAGCGCCTCGACAACCTCGAGGACCCCTACCGCCTGTTCCGCTGCCACACCATCATGAACTGCGTCGACGTGTGTCCGAAGAACCTCAACCCCGCCAAGGCGATCAATCACATCAAGGAGCTGCTGGTCAAGCGCGCGGTGTGAGCCCGGAACGCCACAGGCTGAAATGGAAATGCCGGCGCGGGCTGCTGGAGCTCGACCTGGTCCTGGAGAGGTTCTTGCAAAAAGATCCCCTCTGCGGAGGAGAAATCAGGTCGATGCATGAGCTGCTCGAGCTGCCGGACAACGACCTGTGGGACATCGTCTGCGGCCGCAGCGAGCAGTACGCCGCGCACTTGAAGGACGTGGTGGCGCGCCTGCGCGCTGCATAAAGGAAAACGAGCGATGGACAAGACCGCGACGCTGAAACTCCCCGACGGCAAGAGCCTCGAGTTCCCGGTGCTGGCGGGAAGCACCGGGCCCGAGGTGGTCGACATCCGCAGCCTCTACGGCAAGGCGGGAATGTTCACTTACGACCCCGGCTTTCTCTCGACTGCGAGCTGCAGCTCGGCTATTACCTTCATCGACGGCGACGCCGGCATTCTCCTGTACCGCGGCTACCCGATCGAGCAGCTCGCGCAGCACTGCGACTTCCTCGAGGTGTGTTATCTCTTGCAGTACGGCGAGCTGCCCGACCGCAAGCAGAAGAACGAGTTCGTCGACATCGTCACGCACCACACGATGGTGCACGAGCAGCTGGCGCGGCTCTACCAGGGATTCAGGCGCGACGCGCACCCGATGGCGGTGATGGTCGGGGTGGTCGGCGCGCTGTCGGCGTTCTACCACGACGCGCTCGACATCAACGACCCGCAGCACCGCGTCATCTCGGCCTTCCGCCTCATCGCCAAGATGCCGACCATCGTGGCGATGTCCTACAAGTACTCCATCGGACAGCCGTTCGTCTACCCGCGCAACGACCTCTCGTACACCGCCAACTTCATGCGCATGATGTTCGCGGTGCCGGCCGAGGAGTACAAGGTGAACGACGTGCTGGTGCGCGCCATGGACCGCATCTTCATCCTGCACGCGGACCACGAGCAGAACGCCTCGACCTCCACGGTGCGTCTGTGCGGCTCCTCCGGGGCAAACCCGTTCGCCTGCATCGCCGCGGGCATCGCCTCGCTGTGGGGCCCGGCGCACGGCGGAGCGAACGAGGCCTGCCTGCAGATGCTGGAGGAGATCGGCGATGTCTCGAAGGTGGGCGAGTTCATCCGCAAGGTGAAGGACAAGAACTCCAACGTGCGCCTGATGGGCTTCGGCCACCGCGTCTACAAGAACTACGATCCGCGCGCGAAGCTCATGCGCGAGACCTGCCACGAGGTGCTGAACGAGCTCGGGCTGCACAACGACCGCCTGTTCAAGCTGGCGCTCGCGCTCGAGAAGATCGCGCTGGAGGACGACTACTTCGTTTCCAGGAAGCTCTATCCCAACGTCGATTTCTACTCGGGCATCGTGCAGCGCGCGCTCGGCATCCCGGTGGACATGTTCACCTGCATCTTCTCGCTCGCGCGCACGGTCGGCTGGATCGCGCAGTGGCAGGAGATGATCACCGACCCGGAGTACAAGATCGGCCGCCCGCGCCAGCTCTACAAGGGCCCGACGCGCCGCGACGTGAAACCCATCGCCAAGCGCTGATTTCCCATGATGAAGGAATTCCTGGCCAGTTCACACCTGTTCGGCGCGAACGCGCCGTTCATCGAGGAGCTGTACGAGCAGTACCTGTTGAACCCGGGCGCGGTGCCCGGGGAGTGGCGCGAGTACTTCGACCGCCTGCAGGTGCTGCCCGGCAGCAGCACGAGGGACGTGGCGCACGCTCCTGTCGTGCAGTCTTTCGTTCAGAGGGCAAAAAAAGGCGAGCTGGGAGGACCCCCCCGGACCCTGCCTGCGGAGCCGGTGGCGCCGGAGCGGCTGCAGGTCGCGGCGCTGCTGCTGGTGACCTCCTACCGCATCGCCGGCTCGCGCTGGGCGACGGTCGATCCGTTGAAGCGCATGCCGCGGCCGCAGGTGCCGGAGCTCGAGCCGGCGTACTACGACCTGTCGGAGGCGGACCTCGACCACGTGGTCAATTCCGGCTCGTACGTGGGGCTGGACCGGGTTTCGCTGCGCACCCTCATCCAGGCGCTGCGCGACACCTACTGCCGCAACGTCGGCTTCGAGTACATGTTCATCTCGGACCGCGCGCAGCGCGTGTGGATCCAGGAGCGCATCGAGCCGGTGCGCGCCACCGCCCAGTTCCCGGCCGAGCGGCAGAAGCGGCTGCTGCAGAAGCTCACCGAGGCCGAGCACCTGGAGCGCTACCTGCACACGCGCTACGTCGGCCAGAAGCGCTTTTCGCTCGAGGGCGGCGAGAGCCTCATCCCGTCGATCGATGATCTCATCCAGCGCGCCGGCGCGAGCGGCGTGCAGGAGATCGTGATCGGCATGGCGCACCGCGGGCGCCTGAACGTGCTGGTCAACGTGCTGGGCAAGATGCCGGCGGATCTGTTCCAGGAGTTCGAGGGCAAGGGCGGCCAGGAGCTGCCCTCGGGCGATGTCAAGTACCACAACGGGTTTTCGTCGGACATCTCCACGCCGGGCGGCCCGGTGCACCTGTCGCTCGCCTTCAACCCCTCGCACCTCGAGATCGTCAACCCGGTGGTCGAGGGCTCGGTGCGCGCGCGCCAGCGCCGGCGCGACGACAAGTCGGGCGACCAGGTGCTGCCCGTCCTGGTGCACGGCGACGCCGCCTTCGCCGCGCAGGGCGTGGT
>CAZJJC010000118.1:0-1958 GCA_964546195.1 uncultured Enterobacteriaceae bacterium
ACCACTCCAAGGTGCGCTACACGCCGCTCACCGCGCAGCAGCGCTTCACCGCGCTGCAGTCGGGCGAGGTCGACATCCTGTCGCGCAACACCACCTGGACCATCACGCGCGACACCAGCCTCGGCCTGAACTTCGTCGGCGTGAACTACTACGACGGCCAGGGCTTCATGGTGCCGAAGAAGCTCAACGTCAAAAGCGCGAAGCAGCTCGACGGCGCCACCATCTGCGTGCAGCCCGGCACCACCACCGAGCTCAACCTCGCCGACTACTTCCGCGCCAACCGCATGAACTTCAAGCCGGTGGTGATCGAGAAGCTGGAGGAGGTGCTGAACGCCTACTTCGCCGGGCGCTGCGACGTCTTCACCACCGACCACTCCGGCCTGGTGGCGGTGCGCGCCTCGCGCGCGCCGAACCCGGTCGAGCACGTCAACCTGCCCGAGATCATCTCCAAGGAGCCGCTCGGGCCCGCGGTGCGCCACGGCGACGACCGCTGGTTCGACGTGGTCAAGTGGTCGCTGTTCGCCATGCTGGAAGCCGAGGAGCTCGGCCTTAGCTCGAAGAACATCGGCGAGCACGCGAAAAGCCCCAACCCCTCGGTGCAGCGCTTCGTCGGCGCGAGCGGCGACATCGGCCAGATGCTCGGCCTGGACAACCGCTGGGCGGTCAACATCATCCGCCAGGTCGGCAACTACGCCGAGAGCTTCGAGGCCAACCTCAAGCCCCTGGGCTTCGAGCGCGGCCTGAACCGCCTGTGGACCGACGGCGGCCTGATGTACGCGCCGCCGATCCGCTAAGCGCGCCAAAAGAGGAAAATTTCCGCGCCCTTCCGGGTTGCCGCGCGTAACGTGGCGGCATAACAAGGGAGGGGACCATGCCACTCATTGGCGGGGTCGTCCTGGCAATCCAGTTGTGCTTCGCCTATCACGCGCTGAAGACCGGCCGCGCGTACTGGTGGCTGTTCGTGATCATGGGGTTCCCGGTGATGGGCTGCGTGCTGTACTACTTCGTCGAGGTGTTCCCGATCTCGCGCGAGAGCCGCAGCGCCGAGAAGGCGGTGCGCGCCATCGCGAAGGCGCTCGACCCGGACAAGGAGCTGCGCGCCGCGGTGGCGGATGTCGAAGCCTGCGGCAGCGTGGAGAACCGCGTGCGCCTGGCGCGCGAATGCGTGGAGCACGGCATGCACGAAGACGCGGCCGCGCTCTATCGGAGCTGCCTTACCGGCGTGCACGAGACCGACCCGGACATCCGGCGGGGCCTCGCGGCGGCGCTCCTGCAGAGCGGCAAGTGCGAGGAAGCGCTGGCGGTGGCGCAGAAGCTGCGCGCGAGCCACCCGGGCTTCCGGGCGGCCGAGGTGGGGCTGCTGATCGCGCGGGCGCTGGAAGGCGCGAACCGGCTGGAGGAGGCGCTCGCCGAGCTTGAGGTGCTGGCCGACATCTATGCCGGGGAAGAAGGGCGCTGGCGCTACGGCGCGCTGCTGCGCCGGCTGGGGCGCGCAGCCGAGGCGCAGGCGGTATTCCGCAGGATGCTGCGCAACGGCGAGCGCATGCCGGCGCATTACCGCGAGGCGCAACGCGGCTGGCTCGACCTCGCGCGCGAAAGCATGCAGGCATGAACCCCTACGCGCCGCCCGAAGCCGCCGTCAGGGACGTACCGGCGAAAGCCGGCTCGGCGTTCAAGGCGGTCGCATTGGGACTCGCGGCGGATATCGGCGGGACCTTCCTCGCCGGCATAGTGCTCGCCCTGGTGTACGGCAGCGTGCTGGGCGCATCCGGCGCCGGCACCGAAGAGATCCTCGCGAGCATGGAGGCGGTCGGACCCGATTCATGGCTCTTCTATGCCGGCACGCTGGTCGGCCTCGGCTGTTCCGTGCTCGGCGGCTTTGTCTGCGCGCGCATTGCGCGCCGCGACGAGATGAAGCTCGGCGCCATCCTGGCGGCCTTGACGGCGCTCATCGGCGT
>CAZJJC010000119.1:0-2822 GCA_964546195.1 uncultured Enterobacteriaceae bacterium
CATGCTGAAGAGCGCGCGGGTGGTGATCGTGGACGAGATCCACGCCGTGCTGCAGTCGCGGCGCGGCGCGCATCTCGCGCTGTCGCTCGAGCGCCTCGACCATGTATGCGGCCGGCGGCTGCAGCGCATCGGCCTGTCGGCGACGCAGAAGCCGATCGACGAGGTCGCGCGCTTCCTGACAAGCCAGCCTTGCTCGATCGTCGATAAGGGCCATAAACGCACCCTCGACCTCGCGGTCGAAGTGCCCGGCTCGCCGCTCGAGGCGGTCATGTCGCACGAGGTGTGGAAGGAGATCTACGACCGCCTGGTGGCGCTCGTCGAGGCGCACCGCACCACGCTCATCACGGTGAACACGCGCCGCCTCGCCGAGCGCATGGCGCACCAGCTTTCGGAAAGGCTCGGCGCGCAGCACGTGGCCGCGCACCACGGCAGCCTGGCGAAGGAGGCGCGCCTGGATGCCGAGCAGCGCCTCAAGGCAGGCAGCCTCAAGGTGCTGGTCGCGACCGCCTCCCTCGAGCTGGGCATCGATATCGGGCATGTGGACCTCGTATGCCAGATATCCTCGCCGCACCGCATCGCGACTTTCCTGCAGCGCGTGGGCCGTTCGGGCCATACGGTGAAGGGTGTCCCGAAGGGGCGCATCTTCCCGCTCACCCGCGACGACCTGGTCGAATGCGCGGCGATGGTGCGCGCGGTGCACGACGGCGAGCTCGACCGCGTGTCGGTGCCCGACAAGCCGCTCGACGTGCTGGCGCAGCAGATCGTCGCCGAGGTTTCCGCCGAGGACGAATGGGACGAGGACGCGCTTTTTCGGCTATTCCAGGGTGCGTACCCTTATCGCGGCCTGCAGAGGGAAGGATTCAAGGAAGTCGTCGACATGCTCGCCCGCGGCTATGCCACCCGGCGCGGCCGGCGCGGCGCGCTGATCCACTACGACAGCCTCGGCAGGAAGCTGCGCAGCCGCAAAGGCTCGCGCCTGTCCGCCATCACCAACGGCGGGGCGATTCCGGAGGTATTCGACTACCGGGTGGTGCTCGAGCCTGAGGGCCATTTCATCGGCACGCTGAACGAGGACTTCGCCATAGAATCGCTGCCCGGCGACGTGTTCCAGCTCGGCAATACGTCCTGGCGCATCCTGCGCATCGGCAACGGCGTGGTGCGCGTGGCCGACGCCCAGGGCCAGCCGCCCACGATGCCCTTTTGGCTGGGAGAGGCGCCCGCCCGCAGCGACGAGATGAGCGTTGCGGTGTCGCAGCTGCGCGCCGCGGTCGGCTTCGAGCTCGAAGTCGGGCTCGAGCCTGCCGTGCAGTTGCTCAAATGCGAATACCTCCTGGGCGATTCCGCCGCCGAGCAGATCGCCCAGTACCTCGACGAAGGCAGGCGCAGCCTGGGCGTCGTGCCGACGATGGACACGATCGCGCTCGAGCGCTTCTTCGACGAGTCGGGCGGCATGCAGCTCGTGCTGCACGCGCCCTTCGGCAGCCGCATCAACCGCGCCTGGGGGCTCGCGCTGCGCAAGAAGTTCTGCCAGGGCTTCAACTTCGAGCTGCAGGCGGCGGCCACCGAGGAGGGCGTGATCCTCTCGCTCGGCGCAGCGCACTCCTTCGCGCTGGAAGAAGTGTTCCGCTACCTGCATCCCGCCACGGTGCGCGAGACGCTGGTGCAGGCGCTGCTGCAGTCGCCGATCTTCGAGACGCGCTGGCGCTGGAGCACTACCCTGGCGCTGGCCGTGCCGCGCAACCGGGGCGGGGCGCGCATCCCGAACCAGCTGCAGCGCATGTACGCCGAGGATCTGCTGCAGGCGGTGTTTCCCGACGCGCTCGCCTGCCAGGACAACCTCCAGGGCGTGCGCGAGGTGCCGGCCCACCCGCTGGTCGACCAGGCCTTGAGGGATTGCCTGGAGGAGGCGGTCGATGCCGCCGGTCTCGAATTTCAATTGAAGAGACTTTATGCGGGGGAAATCGAAACCGTGGCCCGCGACACGCCGGAGCCTTCGGTGCTGAGCCACGAGCTGCTGAACTCCGCCGTGTACACCTTCCTCGACGACGCGCCGCTCGAGGAGCGGCGCACCCGGGCGGTGTTCGCGCGCCGCGCCACCGAGGCGCGCAGCGCCGACGACGTGGGCGCGCTCGACGCGGCCGCCATCGAGCGGGTGCGCCAGGAGGCGTGGCCGATCGCCGATACGCCCGACGAGATGTACGACGCGCTGATGGTGGCGGGCTACATCGAAGAAACGGAGCTCGCGCCGCACTGGCATTCGCTCTTGAACGAGCTCGGGCCGCGTGCCGTCAGGAAGCAGGACCGCTGGTTCGCGTTCGAAAGGCAGAACGAGGAACCGGTGGAAATCCTGGCGAGCCGCCTCGAAGTGCTCGGGCCGGTGGCCGCGCCCGAAGACGGGCATTTCTTCGCGCTGGAGACCCAGGGCCGCATCCTGCGCGGGCGCTTCACCCCAGGCGCGCAGGAGGTCGAATGGTGCGACCGGCGCCTGCTCGCGCGCATCCATCGCTACACGCTGAATCGCCTGCGCGCCGAGATCGAGCCGGTGAGCGCCGCGGACTTCATGCGCTTCCTGCTGCACTGGCAGCACGTGGCGGCGGAAGACCAGCTGCGCGGCGCCGAAGGCGTGGCGGCCGTGGTCGAGCAGCTCGAGGGCTTCGAGCTCGCCGCCGCCGGCTGGGAGCACGATGTGCTGCCCGCCCGCGTCGCCGACTATGGCAGCGAGCAGCTCGATCGCCTGTGCCTCAGCGGACGCGTGACATGGGGACGCCTCACGCCCGGCAGCCGCGCGCCGCTGCGTTCGTCGCCGATCGCGCTCATGCTGC
>CAZJJC010000120.1:0-6399 GCA_964546195.1 uncultured Enterobacteriaceae bacterium
AGCACGATCTGCGGCCAGCCCTTGTAGACATGGCCCTCGTAGGGCGTGTAGCCGACCGCGTCGTGCATCATCGAATAGTCGATGCGTTTCTCGATTTCGGGATCCCAAATGGCGATGTCGGCGTCGGATCCGATCGCGATCGTGCCCTTGCGCGGGTATAGGCCATACATGCGCGCATGGTTGGTCGCCGCAAGCGATACGAATTGATTGATGGTCAGGCGCTTCTTCAGCACGCCCTCGGAAAAAAGGATCGGCAGGCGCATCTCGATGCCGGGGACGCCGTTGGCCATCTCCTTGAACGTGGTCTGGTCGCCGCGCGGAATCTTGGCGGTCTCGTCGAACCGGTACGGCGCGTGATCGGAGGAGTAGACCTGGAACGTGCCGTTGCCAAGCCCGGCCCAGATCGCCTCCTGCGCCGCCTTGTCGCGCAGCGGCGGGCTGCAGCACCATTTCGCCCCTTCGACGCCGGGGCGATCCATGTCCTCGGCGGTGAGTACTAGGTACTGCGGGCAGGTCTCCGCATAGATTCTCGCGCCGAGGGTCTGCGCGGCCCGAATCGTGTTCGTGGCCTCCGGGCTCGATACATGGACGATCAGCACCGGCGCGCCCAGCAGCCGCGACAGCATGATGATGCGGTGCGTCGCCTCGGCCTCGGCGAGCGGGCTATGCGCGACGCCGTGGAACTTCGGCGCGCCGTGCCCCCGCTCGACCAGGTGCTTGGCGATCCAGCGGATCATGTCGTCGTTCTCGGCGTGCACCATCACCAGCGCGCCCTCGCGCTCCGCGACGCTCAGGACCTCGAGCAGCTGATAGTCCTCCAGCCGCCACTTCGGATAGGTCATGTAGACCTTGAACGAGGTGATCCCGCCCTTGATGGCAGCCGGAAGCTCTTCCCTCAGGACCTTGTCCGTGGGGTCGCCGATGATCAGGTGGAAGCCGTAGTCGATGACGGCCTTGCTGCGCGCGCGTTCGTGATAGTCGGCGACGCTCGCCGTGACCGACGTGCCGCGGTGCTGGGCCGCGAACGGGATGATGGTGGTCGTGCCGCCAAACGCCGCGGAGACCGTGCCGCTGTAGAAATCGTCGGCGGACATGATCCCCATGCCGGACAGCTGCTCGATATGGCAATGGCTGTCGATGCCACCGGGAAGCACGTAACGGCCCTGGGCGTCGATGTCGCGCCGCCCCGCCGCAAGACGCTCCGCGATGGCGACGATCTTCTCGCCGCTGATACCGATGTCGCAGCGCGTCGTCTCGGTGGCGGTGGCCAGGGTGCCGTTGCGAATGGTGAGGTCGAGCTGGTCCATTCAATCGCCCTGTTGTGGGCCGGAACGCGGGTCGGCGTAGGGCTTAAGGCACGCGTAGGCCATCGAGTGGAAGGGCGTCGGGATGCCGAGCCTCCTGCCTTCTCGGGCGACCAGCCCGGACAGGCTTTCGAGCTCCAGGCGCTTGCCCCGGATCAGGTCGTGATACATGGAGGCGTACATCCCGGCCGGGAAGCCGAGGTGATTCTTGGCCTGCGACTCCACGATGTCCTCCGGCAGCTTCACGCCGAGGGCCTTTCCCACCGCGGCCGTCTCGGCGAAGCCGATGCGCGCGATCGCCATGAGATCCGGATCCGGGTAGATCGCGCCGGCCGGCCGGCGCACCAGGCTCGTCAACGCGGAGTTGACCGTGAGGCCGACGAACTTATGCCACAGCGCGGCGCGGATGTCGGCGACCACCTCGGCGCTGAATCCCGTCCCGACGCAGGCGTCGCGGAAGCGAATGGCGCGCTCCGACATTCGCCCGTCGGCTTCGCCGAACTGGATCGAAGGCGTCTTCGACTTGTAGGAGACCACGCCGGGCGATTCGATCAAAGCCGATACAAACGCAATGCCTGCCATCACCCGCGCGTGGCCGACCACTGCGCCGACCCGTTGCGCCCCGTCTACCCCGTTTTGCAGGGTGATGCAGACCCCACCTTTCGCCAGTAACGGCTTGATCGCCTGCGCCGCGTCCTCGGTGTCGAAGAGCTTCACGCAGAAGAGCACCACGTCGACCGGCTCGAGCTTGCCCGGATCGTCGGTCGCCCGCGCCGAGGCGATGTGCGCCTCGCCGGCAGGGCCCATCAGCCTTAGGCCTCGCTCCTCGATCGCGCGCAGGTGCTCCCCGCGCGCAATGAAGACCACGTCGTGCCCTGCCTGCGCCAGCCGTCCGCCGTAGTAGCCGCCGATGCCGCCCGCACCCATGATTGCGATGCGCATGGCTCAGTCCCTGGATTTCCCGCTGCCAGGCACGATGCCCGCAGGCAGGCTTTCCACATAAGCGCAGATCTCGCCTGGCCGTGTGAGCCAGATGCGATCGCGGTGCTTCATGATGTGCTCGATCACGCGGCGGAAGTGCCGCAGGCGGTACGGCTGGCCCAGGATGAAGGTATGCAGCACGATCGGCATTACCAGCGGCCTGCGCGCCGATTCCGCGAGCATCTCGTCGAACTGGTCGATGAGGTAATCGCATAAAAGATGCGACGGCGTGCGGCGCGAGACGCACTCGACCGAGTCGTTCAATTCGTGCGCGTAGGGCACCGACAGGATCGGACCGTGCTTGGTACGGAACCACACCGGCTGATCGTCGAGCGACCAGTCCATCATGTAGCGGTAGCCGGCCTCCTTGAGGAAGTCGAGCGAATCGTGCGTTTGCGCGATGTACGGCGCGAGCCAGCCGAGCGGCGGCTTGCCCCAGTGCTTGCGGATCGCGGCCGTCGCCTCGGCGATGGCACGCCGCTCCTCCTCGGGCTTCATGTCGGTCTGGCGCTCGGCGTTGGTGCGCCCGTGCCCTACGATCTCGTCGCCGCGTTCCGCGTAGGCCGCGACGAGCTCGGGGCAATAGTCGTAGAGCTCGCTGTTAATCAGTACTGCGTACGGCAGGTGGTACTCATTGGCGAACTCCAGAAGCCGCCAGCCGCCGACACGGTTGCCGTAGTCACGCCAGGCGTAACTGCGCACGTTGGGCTGCGGCTGCGGCACCGAGTAGTCGTTACCCAGGCCCTCGCCGAACGCGAAGTGCTCGATGTTGAGGCACAGATGCACCGCGAGGCGCCTGCCCTCCGGCCACGAGTAGTCGGGTCGTTTGCCGATGGGCGAATAATCGTATCGGCCGTGCGAGCGCAGCATCCAGGCTCCTTGCTCGGGAATCTTGGGGACGCCGTAGGCTAGACGGACGCGTGCGGCAGGTCAACGATCCGGGGCGCTCCCCGCGCCACGAGCCCGCTGTATACTGGCTTCGAGAATCTCATCACATGAGGATGCAACGTGCGCTCGCTCATCCGCTACTTGGTCGCCGCCGCGCTTGCGCTGGCGCTTTCGCCGCTCGCCTTCGCGCAGGCCTGGCCGGAGCGGCCGATTCGCCTGGTCGTCAACTTCGCCGCGGGCGGCTCGACCGACATCATCGCGCGCTCGATGGCGACGCAGCTTGGCGAGGCGCTCGGCCAACCGGTGGTCGTGGAAAACCGCGTCGGGGCGGGCGGCAACATCGGTGTTGTTGCGGTCGCCCGCGCCGCGCCGGACGGCCACACACTGCTGCATTCCTCCGACGGCCCGATCCTCATCAACCCGCATATCTTCAAGATGGAAGTGGACGTCGCGCGCGACCTGCTGCCGATTGCGCCCACCGCCGGGGCCGCGTTGTTCCTGATCTCGCGTGCCGACATCCCGGCGCGCAACATGGCCGAATTTGTCGCGTACGCTCGTGCCAATCCCGGCAAACTCAACTATGGCTCGGCAGGCAGCGGCACGCTGCAGCATGTCGCCATTGAAATGATCAGGGACGCGGCCAAGTTCGAGGCGGTGCACGTTCCGTACAAGGGCTCGCAGGCCGTGCTCATCGACCTGCTGGGCGGCCGGGTCGATTTCACCATGGACCTCGGCGCCGCCATCCCGCACGTCAAGGCGGGCAAGGTGCGGCTGCTTGCGGTCCCGGGCAAGGAGCGCTCGCCGATCTTCCCGCAAACGCCGACGCTGATGGAGTCGGGAGTGAACGTCGATCTCAGCTGGATATCCGGCATCTACGCGCCGGCGGGTACGCCGCCGCCGATCATTACGCGTCTCAATAAGGAAATCGGCCGGATCATGCAGAGCCCCGCGACCAGGAAGGAGCTCGACGCCATGGCGGCCGTGTCCTTGCCGCACATGACGCCAGAGGAGTTCGCGAATCACCAGCAGCGCGCACGCGACGACTTCGGAGCAATCGTGCGCCGTGCCGGCATCAAGGCCAATTGAGGCGCCCGTAAGCGGTCATCGACGCATGCTGCCGTTTTCGTCCGTGGCCGCGATGACTGGCCGGCGCGCGTGCGGGAGCCTTCGGGCGGCGGTGTGCCGGTGGTCTATGATTCCGTAAGCCGCGCCACCTGTGAAGGATCGCTCGCCTGCCTCGCGCCGCCGGTACGCCAACAATGGCCCCAAAGCGTTTGAATTGCCGGCTCATTCTCTGGCGGCCAGAGAATCGGCGCAGAGCTTTAGACTGTATGGCGGAGAGAGAGGGATTCGAACCCCCGGTACCCGATGGGTACAACAGATTTCGAGTCTGCCGCATTCGACCACTCTGCCATCTCTCCGCGACCCGACGAGAGGGGAATTCTATCAGGTGAGCTTTTCGCGGCCGTCCATGTACGAGCGTAATGCGCTCGGCACGGTGACCGTGCCGTCGGCGTTCTGATAGTTCTCGAGGATCGCGACCAGGGTCCTGCCGACCGCGAGGCCCGAGCCGTTCAGCGTATGCGCGAGCTCGGTCTTGCCCTTGTCGTTGCGAAAGCGCGCCTGCATGCGGCGCGCCTGGTAGGCCTCGAAGTTGGAGCACGAGCTGATCTCGCGGTAGGCCTTCTGCGCGGGCAGCCAGACCTCGATGTCGTAGGTCTTGGCCGCGGCGGCGCCCATGTCGCCGGTGCACAGCGTGACCACGCGGTAGGGCAGCTCGAGCTTCTTGAGAATGGCCTCGGCATGGCTCGTGAGCTCCTCAAGCAGTGCATACGATTTCTCGGGTGGGGTGACCTGAACGAGCTCGACCTTGTCGAACTGATGCTGGCGGATCATGCCGCGCGTGTCCTTGCCGTAGGAGCCGGCCTCGGATCGGAAGCACGGCGTGTGGCAGACGAGCTTGAGCGGCAGGCGCTCCAGCGGCAGGATCTCGTCGCGCACGAGGTTGGTGACCGGCACTTCGGCGGTGGGGATCAAGTACCACTTTTCCTCGCCGCGCGGCACGATGAAGAGGTCCTGCTCGAATTTCGGCAGCTGCCCGGTGCCGTACATGCTCTGCGCGTTCACGATGTAGGGCACGTACACCTCGGTATAGCCGTGCTCGCGCGTATGCACGTCGAGCATCAGCTGCGCGATCGCGCGGTGCAGCCGGTCAAGCGCGCCCTTCATCACCGAGAAGCGCGCGCCCGCGATCCTGGTCGCCGCCGCGAAGTCGAGCAGGCCCAGCCCCTCCCCCACGTCCACGTGATCCTTGACCGCGAAATCGAAGGCGCGCGGCGCGCCCCAGCGGCGCTGCTCGACGTTGTCGTCGGCCGACTGGCCGGCGGGCACGCTTTCGTGCGGCGGATTCGGGATGACCGCGAGAAAAGCCTGCAGCCTTTGCTGCGCCTCTTCCAGCTTCTTTTCCAGCTCGCCGAGGCGCTCGTTCACGGCGTTGGCTTCCGCCATCAGCGGCGCGGTGTCCTCGCCCCTGGCTTTCGCTTGCCCGATCTTTTTCGACACGGCATTGCGCGTCGCCTGCAGCGATTGTGTTTCGCTTTGTATTTGCTTCCTTTCGGCTTCGAGCGCGGTGAACGTTTCCCGGTCGAAGACATAACCCCGCGCGGCGAGGCGGCCGGCGACCGCGTCGAGATTCGAGCGAAGAAGCTGGATGTCGATCATTTGCGGTTTCTCAGCTGATCGAGCTTCTCGCGGATCTTGATTTCGAGCCCGCGGTCGGTCGGCCGGTACCACTTTACCGGCGCCATGCCTTCCGGAAAGTAGTGCTCCCCGGCGGCATAGGCGCCTTCCTCGTCGTGCGCGTAGCGGTAGCCCTTGCCGTAGCCCAGCTCCTTCATGAGGCGCGTGGGCGCGTTGCGCAGGTGCATCGGCACCGGCCGCGTCGCGTCCTTCGACACGAAGGCGCGGGCGGCATTATAGGCCTCGTACACCGCGTTCGATTTCGGCGCCGCGGCGAGATAGATCACGGCTTGCGCGATCGCGAGCTCGCCCTCGGGCGAGCCCAGGCGCTCGTAGGTCTCGCAGGCGTCGAGCGTGAGCCTCAAAGCCCTCGGATCCGCAAGCCCGATGTCCTCGACCGCCATGCGCACCGCGCGCCGGCCGATGTAGAGCGGGTCGGCGCCGCCGTCGAGCATGCGCACCATCCAGTAGAGCGCAGCGTCGGGGT
>CAZJJC010000121.1:0-3578 GCA_964546195.1 uncultured Enterobacteriaceae bacterium
CTGCGTGCCTTGCGGCTCGACCCAGGTCGAGCGCCGCGCCATCCGGGAAAGCGCGATGGGCGCGGGCGCCGGGCAGGTCTATCTCATCGAGGAGCCGATGGCCGCGGCGATCGGCGCCGACCTGCCGGTGGCCGACGCCACCGGCTCGATGGTGGTGGACATCGGCGGCGGCACCACCGAGGTCGGCGTGATCTCGCTGGGCGGGATGGTCTACTCCGGCTCGGTGCGCGTGGGCGGCGACAAGTTCGACGAGGCCATCATCAACTACATCCGCCGCAACTACGGCATGCTGATCGGCGAGACCACCGCGGAGATGATCAAGAAGGAGATCGGCTCGGCGTTCCCCGGCAGCGAGGTGCGCGAGATGGAAGTGAAGGGCCGCAACCTGGCCGAGGGCATCCCGCGCAGCTTCACTATCTCCTCCAACGAGATCCTCGAGGCGCTCACCGAGCCGCTCAACCAGATCGTCTCGGCGGTCAAGTCCGCGCTCGAGCAGACCCCGCCCGAGCTCGGCGCCGACATCGCCGAGAAGGGCATGGTGCTCACCGGCGGCGGCGCGCTGCTGCGCGACCTCGATCGCCTCCTGATGGAGGAGACCGGGCTTCCCGTCATCGTGGCCGACGATCCGCTCACCTGCGTGGTGCGCGGCTCGGGCAAGGCACTGGAGAAGATGGAGCACTTCGGCCCGATCTTCACCAACGACTGAGCGTAACGGGGGATGGAACACAGCCCCCCACCCTTCTTCAAACGGGGTCCGGCGCCGCTTGTCCGGCTGTTCTTCTTCGCTTCGCTGTCGCTCGCGCTGCTGGTGCTCGACGCGCGCTTTCGCTATGCAGAGGGGCTGAGGAGCACCCTCGCCCTGGCCGCCTACCCGCTGCAGCGCGCGGCGACGGCGCCGATCGACTTCTTCAGCGCCGTGGGCAGCTATTTCTCGACCCAGGCGCAGCTGGTCGAGGACAACGCCGCGCTGCGCGCCAGGGCGCTCGCCCTGGCGCAGGACGCCCAGCGCTACGAGTCCGCGGAGGCGGAGCTCGCGCATCTGCGCCGCCTCATCGGCGCGGCCGACAAGCTGCCGGTAAAGAGCATGCCCGCGGAGGTGCTCTACGCCAGCCGTGATCCGTATTCCCACAAGATGTTCGTCAACGCCGGCGACCAGCAGGGCGTGTCGCCCGGCGCCCCGGTGGCCGACGAGCTCGGCCTGGTAGGACAGGTGACCCGCGTGCATCCGCTGGTCTCCGAGGTCACGCTCATCACCGACCAGGACCAGGCCATCCCGGTGCAGGTGGTGCGCAGCGGCCTGCGCGCCATTGCTTTCGGCAGCGGCGCGAGCGGCACGCTCGAGCTGCGCTTCATGGCCTCGGACGCGGAAATCCAGACCGGCGACCACCTGGTCACCTCCGGCATAGACGGCACCTATCCGGCCGGCCTGCCGGTGGCTACCGTGATGCGCATCGAGCGCGATGCCGAGCTCTCCTTCACCCGCGTGGTGTGCAAGCCGACCGCCGGCGTGGACCGCGGACGCTACGTCCTGGTGCTGACGGACGCGTCGGCGCGCCCGCCGCTTCCGGAGCAGGCGAAGAAGGACCGGCGCGCCGGCAAGGCGGCGCGGCGGGCCAAGAGCAAGGACGACGATGGCGCTCCATAGATCCGAGGACATTCTGCGGCCGGCGCGCGTGAGCACGATCGCCGCTTCCCTGGCGATAGCGCTGTTCCTGAGCTTCCTGCCGTGGCAGGACCTGCGCCTCGTGCCCGACTTCGTCGCGCTGGTGCTCACTTTCTGGTGCGTGCGCCAGCCGCGCCTGGTCGGCCTGGGCATAGCGTGGACCGTCGGCCTGCTGGTCGACGCCGGCAACGGCGTGTTCCTCGGCCAGCACGCCCTCGCCTACTCGCTGCTCGCCTTCCTGTCGATCTGGCTGTCGCGGCGCATCCTGTGGTTCGGCCCGCTGCTGCAGGCGCTGCACGTGGGGCTGATCCTCGCGGCGGCGCAGTCGATGGTGGCGCTGGTGCGCCTGGTGGCCGGCGACCCCTTCCCCGGCTGGACGCTCTATGTCGGGCCGCTGGCCGGGGCGCTGCTCTGGCCGGGGGTAAGCTGGCTCCTGCTCGCGCCTCAACGGCGTCTTGAAAGGGAGCACACAATCTAGCCGTGGCAGAGATGAGAAACTACGAGCGCGAGCTGGAGCAGTTCCAGCTGCGCATCGGCATCGCCGGCGCGGTGGTGCTGATCTTCTTTTGCCTGCTCGCCGCGCGCTTCTTCTACCTGCAGGTGCTGCGGCACGACCATTACGCCTCGCGCGCGGAAGACAACCGCATTTCCATCGTGCCGGTCGCGCCGAGCCGCGGCCTGATCATGGACCGCAACGGCGCGGTGCTCGCCCGCAATTTCTCCGGCTATACGCTGGAGATCTACCCGCGGCGCGTGCGCAGCATCGAGCGCACCATCGACCAGGTCGCCCAGGTGGTCGAGATCACCCCCCGCGACCGGGCGCGCTTCAAGAAGCTGCTCGAGGAATCGCGCAACGCCGAAAGCCTGCCGATCCGCAGCCGGCTCACCGACGAGGAAGCTGCAAAGTTCGCCTCCAACCGCTTCCGCTACCAGGGAGTCGAGATCAAGGCGCGCCTGTTCCGCCATTACCCGTTCGACGAGCTCGCCTCCCACGTGCTGGGCTATATGGGGCGCATCAACCAGGAGGACCAGGCGCGGCTCGAGAAGGAAGGCGTGGACGCCAATTACCGCGGCACCGATTTCATCGGCAAGAGCGGCATCGAAGCGAGCTACCAGCACGAGCTGCACGGCACCACCGGCTTCGAGCAGGTCGAGATCGACGCCGCCGGCCGCGGTATCCGCACGCTGTCGCGCACCGCCTCGCAGCCCGGCAACAACGTCACGCTGACCCTGGACCTGCGCCTGCAGCAGGTGGCCGAGGCGGCTTTCGGCGAGCGCCGGGGCGCGGTCGTCGCGCTCGAGCCGGCCACCGGCGCGGTGCTCGCCTTCGTGTCGAGGCCCGGGTTCGACCCCAACGCGTTCGTCGACGGCATCGATCCGCAGTACTGGTCGGAGCTCAACAGTTCGATCGACCGCCCCCTTTACAACCGGGCCATCGCCGGCACCTATCCGCCCGGCTCGACTTTCAAGCCGTTCATGGCGCTTGCCGCGCTCGAGCTCGGCAAGCGCACCGCGCGCACCACCATCTTCGACCAGGGTTATTTCTATTTCGGCGGTCGGCGCTTCCGCGACTCCAGTCCGGGCGGCCGCGGCCACGGCATCGTGGACCTGCACAAGTCCATCGTCGTCTCGTCCGACATCTATTACTACATGCTGGCCAACGACCTGGGCATCGAGGCGATCGCGGGCTACATGAAGCACCTGGGCCTGGGCGCGCGCACCGGCATCGACTTGCAAGGCGAGGTGACGGGCGTGCTGCCTTCGCCCGAGTGGAAGGTGAAGCGCTTTCGCCGCCCCGAGCAGCAGCGCTGGTACCCCGGCGAGACCATCTCGGTGGGCAACGGCCCGGGCTACAACGCCGACACCCCGATACAGCTGGCGCAGGCCCCCGCCGCGCTCGCCACCGGCGGCATCG
>CAZJJC010000122.1:0-10269 GCA_964546195.1 uncultured Enterobacteriaceae bacterium
GAGGAGCTGTTCATGAACCAGATGACCACCGGCGCCTCGAACGATTTCGAGCGCGCCACCGAGCTGGCGCGGCGCATGGTGACGCAATGGGGCATGTCCGACGAGCTCGGCACCATGGTCTACGGCGAGAACGAGGGCGAGGTGTTCCTCGGCCGCTCGGTCACCACGCACAAGAGCGTGTCGGAAGCGACCATGCAGAAAGTCGACGCCGAGATCCGCCGCATCATCGACCAGCAGTACCGCCTCGCGCGCCAGCTGCTCGAGACGAACCGCGACAAGGTCGAGGCCATGACCAAGGCCCTGCTCGAATGGGAGACGCTGGATGCCGACCAGATCGGCGACATCATGGGCGGCAAGCCGCCGCGGCCGCCCAAGCCATCGGGCAGCTCGGCGAGCCCCTCCAAGCCCGCCGGTGACGGCGGGCCGCAAGGCGAGACAGCTCCACATCCCGTGGCGTGAATCTGAGGTGCGGGAGATTCACGTTCCCGCTGGATAGGCCGCTCATCATGGGCGTGGTCAACGTCACGCCCGATTCCTTCTCCGACGGCGGCCGCTCCCTCGATCCGGAAGCGGCCGTTTCGCACGCCCGCCAGCTTGCCGCCGAGGGCGCCGACATCCTCGACCTGGGAGGGGAGTCCACGCGGCCTGGCGCTGCGCCGGTGTCCGAGGAGGAGGAGTTGCAGCGCGTGCTGCCCGTTCTGGACAAGCTTGCGGATTTCTGCGTCTCGGTCGACACCCGCCGCCCCGCGATCATGAAGGCGGTGCTCGCCGCGGGCGCCTCCGTGATCAACGACATCCAGGCGCTAAGCGCACCCTACGCGCTCGAGGCGGTGGCGCCCACCGGCTGCGCCGTGTGCATCATGCACATGAAAGGCGAGCCGGCGACCATGCAGCGCGAGCCGCGCTACGATGACGTCCTGGCCGAGGTGAAGGCCTTTCTGAAGGAATCGGTCAGAAAGGCCATGTTCGCCGGCATCGGCCGCGACCGCATCGTGGTCGACCCGGGCTTCGGCTTCGGCAAGACGCCGCAGCATAACTTGCAGCTGCTGCGCAATCTTTCCTCGTTCGGCGACCTCGGGGTAGCGCTGCTCGCCGGCCTGTCGCGCAAGTCCACAATCGGGCACATCACCGGTAGACCGGTGGGCGAGCGCCTCGCCGGCAGCCTGGCGATGGCTTTGCTTGCCTTGGAGCGCGGCGCGACAATACTCCGGGTGCACGACGTAAAGGAGACGCGCGACGTCATCGCGGTGTGGCAGGCGTACAAAAATGACTCGTAAATATTTCGGCACCGACGGGGTCCGCGGCACCGTGGGCGCGAGCCCGATGACCGCGGACTTCGTGCTGCGCCTCGGCTACGCCGCGGGAAAAGTGCTTTCCGGGCAGGGTCATCCGGCGGTCCTGATCGGCAAGGACACCCGCATTTCGGGCTACATGATCGAGGCGGCGCTCGAAGCAGGGTTCTCCGCCGCCGGAGTGGACGTGCATATGTGCGGCCCGATTCCCACGCCCGCCGTCGCCTACCTCACGCGCGCGTTGCGCCTGTCGGCAGGCGTGGTGATCAGCGCTTCGCACAATCCGTATGCCGACAACGGCATCAAGTTCTTCTCCGGCGACGGCTTCAAGCTGCCCGACGCCATCGAGGCGGCCATCGAGGCCGAGATGGAGCGCCCGATGGGGTGCAACGAGGCCTCCAGGCTCGGGCGCGTCTGGCGGGTGGACGACGCGGGCGGGCGCTACATCGAGTTCTGCAAGTCCACTTTTCCGGCCGAGCTCGACCTGAAGGGGCTGAAGATCGTGGTCGATTGCGCGCACGGCGCCGCGTACAACGTCGCGCCGCACGTGTTCCACGAGCTGGGCGCCGAGGTCGCCTCCATCGGCGTGCAGCCGGATGGCTTCAACATCAACGAGAAATCAGGCGCCACCGCGCCCGCGGCGCTGACCCAGCAAATCCTTGCTTCCGGGGCGGATCTCGGCATCGCGCTCGACGGCGACGCCGATCGGCTGCTCATGATCGATGACCAGGGAAGAGCCTACGACGGCGACGAGCTGCTGTACGCCATCGTCGGACATCGCGTGCGCAAGCACGGAAGGAACGGCGGCAAGGTGAACGGCGTCGCCGGCACGCTGATGACCAACCTCGCCTTCGAGAAAGCGATGGCGCGCCTGGACATTCCCTTCGCCCGCGCCCGGGTGGGCGACCGTTACGTGCTCGAGCTGATGCGCGAGAAGCGCTGGGAGCTCGGCGGCGAGAACTCCGGCCACCTCATCTGCCTGGACAAGCACACCACCGGCGACGGCATCGTCTCCGCGCTGCAGGTGCTGCACGCGACGCGCGAGTCGGGACGCTCGCTCGCCGATCTGACGGCCGACCTGGTCATGTACCCGCAGGTGCTCCTGAATGTCGCCGTGCCGCGCGGCTTCGACTGGCGCAAGCACCCGTCGATCGAGAAGGCGCAGGTCGCCGCCGAGGCGTCGCTGGTCGGCAAGGGCCGGGTTCTGTTGCGTCCCTCGGGCACCGAGCCGGTACTGCGCGTGATGGTCGAAGGAGAGCCCAGGGAAGCGATTGAATCGGCGGCGCAGTCCATCGCGTCGGCGGTGCGCAGGGCAGCCGCCGGCTGAATCGCTTCCCTAGGGCCTCAGGCGGCGTGGCGTCCTTCGACGCAGGCGTCCATGGGATGGGGCTGGTAGATGCCGCAGCCCTGGGCAAACCCGACGCCGCGCCTTTGCAGCGCCGCGATCGCTTCGGGGCCTTCCACGCACTCGGCGATCACTTCGATCCCCAGGTTGGAAGTCACCTGCAGCAGCCCCGCGAGGTCCTCGCTGAGCGGCTCGGGCGAGATCAGGCGGCGGGTGAGCGAGCTGCATAGCTTCACGTACTGCAGGCAGGGCGCCTTGAGCGAGGCGAAAAAGTCCTCGGCGCGGCCCAGGCCGTCGATGATGATCCCCGAGCCGAGCGAGCCTATGGTGGCCGCGAGGCGCGCGGTGCACTCCGGCGCGGCGAGGGCGTCGCTTTCCTCGATCTCGAACAGCACGCAATCGGCCGCTACGCCGCTCGCGAGCAGCTGGTCGGCGAAGAAGGCGGGAAACGAGCGGTCGGCGAGCGTCTGGGCGGAAAGGTTCACCGAAAAGCGCGGATGCGGGCCGCTCGCCAGGTGGCGCAGCACCTGGCGCACCATCCAGCGGTCGAGCTCGGGCATCAGGCCGTAGTGCTCGAGCACCGGCAGGAACTCCCCCGGCGGGCACAGCGCGGTTTCCTCTTCGCGCAGCCGGACCAGAGCTTCCGCGATCGGGTAGGTGATGGGCGCGCCGAGCGCGCCGATCGGCTGGCAGAACAGCGTGAACGCGTCCTCGGCGAGCGCCTGGCGCAGTTGCGCCACTGGGTCCCTTTGCATGGGGCAGATGATGCGGCACGGCCGCCGCGCGCCGGCCGGGGATTGCACAAATTGACACCGCGGGGCTAATGCCTGACGAGGGGCCGGGCGCCCGGCTCGGGCTGCAGCGTGACGTGATCGATCCTGAACCTCTCGCGCAGCCGCTGCTGCAGCGCAGGCAGCGTCGTGTCCCAGTGCCGCAGGCTCGCCACCACCACGTGCGCGGAAAGCGCGGTGCGGCTTCCCGACAGCATCCATACGTGCAGGTCGTGCACCGACAGCACGCCTTCGACGCTCGCCATTTCCCGCCCGATCGCTTCCACCGACAACCCCCGCGGCACGCCTTCCATGAGCGCGTGCAGGCTCTCGCGGGTCAGGCGCAGCGCGGAAAGCGCGATGAGCGCGCAGATGACGAGGGAAGCGATCGGATCGATCGCCATCCAGCCGGTGAGCGCGATCACCAGCCCCGCGGCCAGCGCGGCGAGCGAGCCCAGCGCGTCCCCCATCACGTGCAGCCGCGCGGCGCGCGCGTTCATGTCGTGGCTATGCGGCGCAAGGCGGCGCAGGATCACAAGGTTGAGCGCCAGGCCGGCGAACGCGATCAGCGCCGCCGCTTCGCCTTTCACGGCAGTCGGTGCCTGCAAGCGCGAGAACGCCTCATAGCCCAGCGCCGCCACGATGACGAGCATGGCGAGCGCGTTGAGCAGCGCGGCGAAAATCTCGGCGCGGCCCAGGCCATAGGAATGGCGCGTGGAAGGCGGGCGCCGCGCCACCCAGGCTGCGAGCGCGGCCAGGCCGAGCGCCGCGCCGTCGGTCAGCATATGTCCTGCGTCCGAGAGCAGCGCGAGCGAGCCGGTCCACCACCCGCCGGCGGCTTCCACGGCCGCAAAGCCGATGGTGAGGAGGGCGGCGGTGCGCAATGCCGGGGAATGCTCAGCCATGCCCGGTGAGCCTCGCGACAAGCGCTTGCGCCGCGCTGTCCTCGTTGCCGCGCCACGCGACGATCTGGTCGGGCCGGATGAGCGCCAGATCGGCGGCGTACAGGTCGCGCGCTTCCTCGTTCTCCAGGTCGACGACCTCGAGGCTCAGGCCGGCGTGCTGCGCGGCCTCGATCAGCCGCGCTCCGCGGTGCCGCGCAAGGCGAAGCAGCGTCCACTCGAAGCCGAAGCAGTCGTACAGCGAGCGGCCGTCGGGCAGCCACAGGTGCGGCGGCCGTCCCCCCGGGCAGGCGGTGGGCAGGTACAGGTTCGCGCTGTCGGGGGGCGGATGCGTGCCGTCGGGCACGATCGCCGGGGAACCGTGGTAGCGCCCGCCGAAGGTGATGCCCGGGATGTTGAACTCCGTGCGGCCATGGTTGGCGAAATACGCCCCGGCACGCCTGCGCGCCGCTGCGCCCGCCGGGGTGTCGTCCTCGATCTCGGGCACCGGCACGTAATTGCCCAGGGAATCGGCAAACCCCCTGGCATACGCGGTATTGCGCACGGCGAGCGGCTTGCGCTCCGCCTCATAGCTCTCGAGCAGGCGCGGCGCCGCCTGGCCCTTGAGCACCGCGGCGAGCTTCCAGCCCAGATTCACCGCATCCTCGATGCCGGTGTTGTAGCCCAGGCCGCCCATCGGCGTGAACAGATGCGCCGCATCGCCGCCGATGAAGACCCGGCCGCGCGCGAAGCGCTCGGCCACCAGCGAATGGCCGGCCGTCCAGGCGTCGCAGGCCAGCACCTCGACCGGCAGCGCCGCGCCGATCGCCTCCTGCACCATGGTGGCGGCATCGGCTTGCGTGACCCGTTGCTCGTCCTCGTGCGGCTTCAACTGCGTGTGGAAGGCGAACTCATCCCTGCCGTTGACCGCCGGCATGAAGCAGCGGCGCTCGGGGTTGAAGTTGACGTTCATCCAGGCCGGCGCATGCGGGATGGCTTCGTAGAAGCGTGCAATACGGCAATAAACCGCGTACATGCGCCCGCCGACGAAATGCCGCGCAATCCCGCTTTCGCCGGCGTAGCGAAACCCGAGCTGCTGGCGCACCAGGCTGCGCGGCCCGTCGCCGCCTACGACATACTTCGCCTGCAGGGTGTGCGCCTGCCTGCCGTCCATGCGCTCGACCCTCGCCTCGGTGCAATCCTCCTTTTCGGTGAAGCCCGCCAGGCGCCACCCGTAGTTGACCGAAACCCCCGGCAGGCGCTCGGCGTGGCGGCGCAGCACCGGCTCGAGGAATTTCTGGTTGCAGCGGTGCGGCAGCTCTGCCGCGCTCCAGGATCCGGAGAGCGTGGTCACCAGCTGGGTCGCTTCGCGCGCCGAAGGCAGGGCAAAGCGGGCCAGCTCGTGCCTGGCGAAGCGCGTGAAGTACGCGATGTCGGTGGGAAAGTCGGGCGGCATGCCGAGCGCGCGCACCTCACGGGCGAAGCCGAGGCGCCGGTAGTGCTCCATGGTGCGCGCCTGGGTGGCGTTCGCCTGCACGTTCTGCGTGGTGCCGGGCTTCTGATCGACGAGAACCACCGCGATCCCGCGCCGGCCGAGCTCGTTGGCCAGCATCAGCCCGAACGGGCCGCCGCCGGCGATGAGCACGCAAGTCTGGTCGGGCAGTGTCGTACTCGCCATGGCGAGCACGTATTTTCGCCCACGATGAGACGGGCCGTCCGATCGGAAAGCCGACCCCGGCGCGCTATCGGCGCGCGCTCGGCGATCGGGCGATCCGCCGGATGGTCCAGCCAGTGTAGTGCCGCTTTATGACACTGCGCTTTCCCCCGCCTCCTCCGGCAGGGTAAGTTCGCTGCATGAAGCGCGCTCGGCGCCGCCCCGCCTGGGGCAAGATCCTGCTCGCGGCGCTCGTCATCGCGGCGCTGGCTGCCGCCTGGCGTTATACGCCGCTGTCCGAGTACATCACTGCGGAGCGGATCAACGGCTGGGCGCGCACCATGCGGCAAACGACCTGGGCGCCCGTGGTCATGATCCTCGCCTACACGCCGGCGGCGTTCGTCATGTTCCCGCGGCCCGTCCTCACGCTGTTGACCGTCATCGCGTTCGGCCCGTGGCTCGGCTTCGTCTACGGCATGACCGGCATCATCACCGCCGCGCTGGCCACCTACTACGTGGGGCGCCTGCTGCCCGAGAAGGCCGTGCAGCGCCTGGCAGGCGACAAGCTCGACGATGTCATCAAGGCGCTGCGCCGCCACGGCTTCATGGCCATGCTTGCCGTGCGCATCATTCCGGTCGCGCCCTTCGCCGTAGAAGGCCTTATCGCCGGCGCAGTGCCCATCAAGCTTTGGGATTTCACGCTGGGCACGTTCCTCGGCATGCTGCCCGGCGTGCTCGCCACGACGGTGTTCGGCTCGCAGATCGCCGCGGCGCTCGAGGATCCGTCGACCATCAACTGGTGGATCGTTGCGGCGGTGCTCGTGGCCATGATCGCGCTCACCTGGTTCGTGCGCCGCTGGTTTGCCAGGCAGGGGTCCGCTGCAAAGTAGGGGGTACTGGCGCGCCTCGGCATAAGGGATAATTGGCGGCATGCGATCGATCGTGGCTTTGTGCATCGCAGCGCTTCTCCTGCCGGCGGGTTGTGCGACCCATCCGGCTCCGGCCGCCACGCGCGCGCTCCCCGACGGGGAGACCTGGCGCTACTTCCCCGACCAGCCGTTCGGCAGAAAAGTGCTGGTCGAGCGCGTGGCGCCCGACGGCAAGCTGATCGCCGTGGAGCAGCGGCTGAGCGAGGAGTTCCTCGCGCGCCTCGTGCCCAACCACAGCCGCAAGGAAGACGTGTTCTCGCTCTTCGGGCCGCCTTACGAAACCGCCCGCTATCCGCAAATGGACCGCGAGGTGTGGAGCTGGCACATGCGCAAGTTCGGCGTGCTGCCGGTCGGCCTGCATGTGCAGATGTCGCCCGACGGCCTGGTGCGCGAGGTGTATCTGCTCGACGAGAACGACAAGGGCGATCGCCCGGAGCGTGATTGAAGGAGCTCAGGCCTCGAAGAGCTTGCGCAGCTCCGTCTTCAGCACCTTGCCGTAGTTGTTCTTCGGCAGGCTGTCCACGAAGCGGTATTCGCGCGGCCGCTTGAAGCGGGCGATGTTCTGGAGGCATAGCTCGTCGAGCGCCGCGGTCTCGAGGCGGGTCTTGGCTACGACGAAAGCCACCACTTCCTCGCCCCACTCCGCGTGCGGCCGGCCGACCACCGAGCACTCGGCGACCGCCGGGTGCTTCAGCAGCACCTCCTCGATTTCCCGCGGGTAGATGTTCGAGCCGCCCGAGATGATCAGGTCCTTGGAGCGGTCCTTGAGGGTGACGAAGCCCGCGGCGTCCATGCTGCCGATGTCGCCGGTATGCAGCCAGCCGCCCCGCAGGGCCTTCTGCGTGGCGGCCGGGTTGCCCCAGTAGCCGGCCATCACGCAATCGGAGCGGGTGACGATCTCGCCGGCCTCCCCGGCCGGCAGCTCGCGGTCATCCGGATCGAAGATCTTTACTTCGACCCCGGTGCGGGCGAACCCACACGTTTCCAGATGCGTTTTGCTTGCATGCTCGGACTGGGGCAAGCCGGTGATGGTCATGGGGGCTTCGCCTTGGCCCAGGAGCTGGTACAGGCGCGGGCCGAAGAGCTCGATCGCGCGCAGGCAGTCGGCGACGTACATCGGCGCGCCGCCGTAGGTGATCGTCTTCAGGTTGCGCGGCGCGCGCGCGGCCGGGCACGCGAGCAGGCGCACGATCATGGTCGGCGCGGCGAAGAAGGAGACGTTGGGCCAGTGCTCCAGCAGCTCGAAAATCTCCGCCGGCTCGAAATGCCCGCTCTCCGGAATGATGTTGAGCGCCCCGGCCGCGATGTGCGGCAGCCCGTAGCACCCCGAGCCGTGCGAAAGCGGTGCCGCATGCAGGCTCGCATCGCCGGGTCCGAGCTTGTCGATGTCGGCGAAGTAGGCATGAGTCTGGAAGAGCAGGTTGCGGTGCGTGAGCGTCGCGCCTTTCGGCACCCCGGTAGTGCCGCTGGTATAGAAGAGCCAGGCCGGGTCTTCCGGTCGCACCGGGGCCGGGGCCGCCTCGTCGCCGAAAAGACTCTCCTCGAGCCCGATGGCGCCGGGCACGGCGGCAGCGAGATCCGGGGTCACGAAGCAGGCCTTCGCGCCCGAGTTCTCGAGGATGTAGGCGAACTCCTTGGGGTGCAGCTTGGCGTTCATCGGCACGGCGGCGAGGCCGGCGTGCCAGCAGGCGAACAGCACCTCGTAGAACTCGGGGCAGTTCCTCATCGCGAGCGCTACCCGGTCGCCGGCTTGCAGGTTCAGCTTCCTTCTTAATCCTGAAGAAAGGCGTGCTACGCGACCCGCCATCTCGCGGTAGGTGCGCACCGGCTGCCTGCCGAGCGCGAGCGCGGGCCGGTCAGGCAGCCAGCGGGCGCTGCGCAGAAGCAGATGAGCCAGATTCATGCAGTCCGAAGAACGTCATGGCGTTGCGGGTGGTCTCGGCGGCGACTTCCGCGGCGGGCCGCCCGAGCGCGCGGGCGACTGCCCCGAGGATATGCGGCAGGTGCGCAGGCTCGTTGCGCCGCGCCTTGGGCTGCGGCCGCAGGTCGCGCGGCGTGAGATAGGGCGAGTCGGTCTCGAGCAGCAGCCGCTCGCGCGGGATGTCGCGCACCAGCTCCACGAGATGGCGGCCGCGCCGCTCGTCGCAGATCCAGCCGGTGATGCCGACATACAGGCCGAGATCCAGGTAGGCGTGCAGCTCATCGCGCTCGCCCGTGAAGCAGTGGGCGAGCGCCTTTTCGATCCTGTGCTGTCTCAATATGTCGGAAAAGCGAGGATGCGCGTCCCTGGAATGCAGGAACAGCGGCTTGCCGAGCTCGATGCCCAATTCCAGCTGCGCCACGAACCATTTCTCCTGGTCCGGATGCGGCGAGTAGTTGCGATTGAAATCCAGGCCGCATTCGCCGATCGCCACCACGCGCGGATGCCCGGCGATGTCTTTCAGCGCCGCGATGGTGCCCGGGCCGCAGTCGCGTGCATGGTGCGGATGCACGCCCGCGGTGGCGTAGAGGCCGAACCGATCGGCGATCCTGGCGGCGGCGAGGCTCTCGTCCACCGCGGTGCCGGTGACGATGATCCGCATGACTCCGGCGCGCTTTGCGCGCTCCACCACCTCGGCGAGGTCGGGTTGGAAGGCGGCGTGGGTGAGGTTGGCGCCGATGTCGACGAGCTCCATCGGCCGAGTATAACTACGCCGTCAGCGAAGCTTCAGCCCCACGCGGCTCACCCGGCCTTCCTGCATCTCGCGCACGACCAGCGTAGCGCTGCCGAGCGAGGCCCGGTCGCCGACCACCACCCGGCCGTGGAAGCGTTCGCGCAGGTAGTCCGCCAGCGTCTTGCCGGCGTGCTGCTCCGGGATGTCGAGGCCGTAGACATCCGCCAGGTCGCCGAGCAGCGCATCGCCGTTCAGCACGAAGTCGCCGAAGTAGCGGTGCTCCTCGAGGCGATCGGGCGCCTGGTGCGGGTCGAACAGCTTGTTCACCTGCGACAGCGCCTTGGGCTGCGCGAGCACGTAGACGAAGTCGCCCGGCGCGAAGGTCAATTCCGGGCGCAGCCGCTGCGGCGTGCCCTCGCGCATCACCGCCATGATCTGCATGCCCTCGGGCAGCTCGAGCGTCGCGAGGTCGCGCGCCGCCATCAGGCTGCCGGGCTGCACCTGGTAGCCGAGGATCTCGTGCTCGAAATGCCCCGGCATGTCGAGCGTGAGCCGCTGCAGCGGCTCGGTCGAGGGCGGCACCTCCAGGCGCAGCAGGCGCGCCGCCGGGGCGATGGTCCAGCCCTGCAGCAGCAGCGACACCAGCACGATGAAGAAGGCGACGTTGAAATACAGGCGCGCGTCCTCGACGCCGTACATGATGGGAAACAGCGCGAGCACGATCGGCACCGCGCCGCGCAGCCC
>CAZJJC010000123.1:0-5173 GCA_964546195.1 uncultured Enterobacteriaceae bacterium
GCGAACACCGCCGCGCTTACCAGGACACCGAGCAGCGCTCCGGCGCCCAGCGCGGCCACCAGCGACAGCAGGTAGGCGGCCGTGTCGGGCATGCCCAGCACCCGGGTGGCGAAGCGCGTCGCCGTAAAGAAGGCGGCGAAAGCGCCGACGGTGACGAAGTCGGCGTGCGCGAAGTTGATCTGGTTCAGCACCCCGTAGATCAGGGTGAGGCCCAGGGCCACCATGACGTACAGGCAGCCCAGGTAGACCCCGTTGACCGACTGCTGAACGATCAGCGCCAGGAGATCCGGCACGGGGTCTCCCTAAACCGCTATTGCCAGCTCATCCCCTTCCAGGAGAGGTCCTTCTGCGTCTCGACGAAGTGCACCACCGAGAGGTCGGTGTTCTGACCCTTGCGGTCGAACGTGATCCGGCCGGTCGTGACCTCGAAGTCCTTGAGCTTGCTGAATTGCTGGCGGATGCCCTCGGAATCCTTGGCACCGCGGCGCACCGCCTCGGCGATGAGCAGGATGGTGTCGTAGGCGTGCGCATTGATGTGCGTCGGCGTCTTGTCGGCGCCGTACTTCGCCTTGAACGCCTTGATGAAGTCCTGCACGATCTTGCGCTTCTCGTTCGGATCGAACTGCACGATGCGCACGTAGCCGATCGAGGCCGGGCCGGCCTTCTGGTCGTAGCCGAAAGGCAGCCAGATCGAGCCCATCTGCACCCCGCTGCCGCCGCCGCCCTTGACCACCCTCGCCTGCGCCAGCGCCTGCGACAGGCGCACCTGCTGCCCTTCGAGCGCGAAAGTGGGCAGCACGTCCACCTTGCCGAGCGCGGCGATGCGCGTGGCGATGGCGGTGAAGTCGTTCACGTCGCGGCCGAAGTCGATCTTCGCCAGCACCTTGCCGCCCGCCTTGACGAACGGCTTCTCGAAGCCGTCGGCATTGTCGTTGCCGGCGTTGGTCTTCTCGTACAGGATCACCGCGGTCCGCGCCTTGAGCTTTTCGCGGGCGACCTTGACGAGCGGAAGGCTCTGCTGCTCGGCGTTTGGGAAGATGCGGAACACGTACTTGTAGCCCGATTCGGTGAGCTTCATGGTCACCGAGCCGGCGTTGAGCTGCACCACCTTCGCCTGCTCGAGGATCGGCGCGATGGCGAGCGAGGCGTCCGAGCACTCGTCGCCGACGACGACGTGCGGCTTGAACTGGTCGAGGACGCGCTTCACCGCGTTAGTGGCCTGCAGCGGGCTGCAGGCCGAGTCCTCGGCTTGCACCTGGAGGCGGTAGCCGTTGATCGGGTTCTTCCCCACCTGCTCCATCGCGAGGTCGATGCCCTCCCTGCCCATCACGCCGAAATACGACCCGGGGCCGGAGATCGGCATCACTACGCCGATGCGGATGACTTTGTCCTGCGCCTGCGCGGCGAACGGCACGACCGCGCACGCGAAGCTACAGGCGAGCGCGGCGACGACCGACTTGGTTAGCTGCTTCATGGACCTCCTCCATTGGTGAACCGCTTGCGGGGCCACTGTACAGAAAGAAGTCGGCGATGTGTTGGGCAGCGTGTTTCGTTTCAGGCTGCGCATCGAGCGCTGAAAATGAAGAAGGCCGGCCAGAACCACTGACGGAGAAGCGTCTCGTCGAGCGTTTCTGGCCGGCCCGGGTAGCACAGGCCGGGTACCCGCCGGCCACCTCCAGTAATTTATTAACTACTTATCGGAGGTGATTGCATTTAAACAGATTTTCTAATGTCTTACAAGCGGTATTTCTGCCGCTTGCCGCCTGGGCGGCGCCGTTGGTCGGCGCTAGAGCGGGAGGGTCACTTTCCTGGCCGATTCGATGCCGTCGATCGCCCGCAGCAGCTTCTGGGCGCGCGGTCCGGCCAGCGAGCGGAACTTGGCCTCCAGCTCGGCGCCGGTGAGCGTGCGCCGGGGCTCCGCGCGCAGCGCCTTGCCATCGACGGACACCACCGCGGCCGCCTTGTCGAGGCTGTCCTCGGACACCAGCCGGACCCTGCTGCGGATCGCGGCGAGCTCGGGCCGTGCCGCTGCCTCGTCCGTGAATTGCGCCACACCCGCGGCGCCGTACAGCAGCGCGACCGCCGCGCAATGCTGCGCGCTCAGGCGCGCTTCATGGGCATCGCGCGGCTCGGGCCGGTCGCCCCGCTCGATGGCGAGCGGGTGCAGCTGGATCTCGATGCGCTCGAAGCCGGCGGCGCCTTTGCGAAGCTGCAGGCAGGCATCGATCAGGGCGTGAAGCACCACGCCGCAGGGATAGGGCTTGTAGGCGACTTCCCTTAGCGCCCATTGCTTGCCCAGGCCTTCGGTCAACGCGCCGAACTTGCGGCTGCCGCCGAAGACCCGCACGAATCCGCGATCCCCCTCGAGCGGCTGCCCGGGGCCCTCGAAGCCCTGCGCGGCAAGCAGCGCCGCGGTCAAGCCGTTACGCGCCGCGAATCCGGCGTTGAGGAGCCGCGCGCCGCTCCCCAGCATCTCGACCAGGCCCGAGGCCTGCGTCGCGGCGATGCCCAGCGCCGAAAGAAACTGCCTTTCATCGAGCGCGAGGATCTTGCCGGCCGCCGCCGCCGCGCCGAACACGCCGCAGGTGCCGGTGATGTGCCAGCCATGCTCGTAGTGCCCGGGCGAGACCGCGTTGCCCACCCGGCACGCCGCCTCCACCCCGAGCACGAAGGCATGCAGCAGGTCGCGGCCCGCGACGGCCCGGTCCTTCGCGAGCGCGAACAGCACGCCGGCGACCGGCGCGCTCGGGTGAATCACCGTCGGCAGATGCGTATCGTCGAAATCCAGCGCATTGCCCGCCGCCGCGAGGACGGCGCTGCGGTTGGCGAGGTTGCGGCCGCCGCCGCCAAGGGTCTTGGCGAGGCGCTTGACGCGAAGCTCGCGCTGCCCGGCGAGCATGCAGCCCAGGATATTGAGGATGGCGCGCTTTCCTTCCTGGCGCACCGCGGCGGGGACATCGTCCCAGCGCGATTCGCACAGAAAGCGCGCGAGCGCCGCGCTCGGCCCCGGCTCGGTCAATCGAGCCTGATGCCCGCCTGCTTCACCACCGGCGCCCACTTCGTCCTTTCTTCGCGCATGAAGGCGGCGAAGGCCTGCGGCGTGCCCGGCATCGGCTCGGCGCCGCGCGCCTGCAGGGTCTGGCGCACGTCGGCGGACTCGAGCACTTTGACGACCTCCCGGTTCAATCGCTCGACCGCCGGGGGCGGCGTGCCGGCGGGGGCGAGCAGCCCGTACCAGAGCGAGACCGCGACCTTGGGGTAGCCGAGCTCGGCGAAGGTCGGCGCGTCCGACAAAAGCGGATTGCGCTGCGCGCTGGCGGCGGCGAGCACGCGCAGGCGCCCGCTGCGGATATGCGCGATGAGCGATGGCGCGGCGTCGAACATGATCTGCACGCGCCCGCCGACGAGATCCGCCACCGCCGGGCCGCTGCCCTTGTATGGCACATGCGTGATGGGGGCGCCGGTCACGCTCTTGAAGAGCTCGGCGGCCATATGCGGCGCGCCGCCGTTGCCGGAGGACGCGAAGTTCAGACTCTTTTCTTTCGAATAGGAAATCAGCTCCTGGACGGATTTGACGGGCAGCTCGGCGTTGATCGCCATGACGAGGGGCAGCAGCGCGAGGCCGCAGACGGGGGTGAAGTCCTTGTCCGGGTCGTAGGGCAGCCGCGAGTAGAGGTGCGGCCCGACGCCGTGCGTCGTGATGGAATTCTGCAGCAGCGTGTAGCCGTCGGGCGCGCTCTTCGCCACCGCGTCGGCGGCGATGGTGCCGCCCGCGCCGCCGCGGTTTTCCACCAGCACCGGCTGGCCGAGCGCTTCGGAGAGCTTGCCGCCCACCAGGCGCGCGATGAAATCGGCCGCGCCGCCCGGCGGCACGGTAACCACCAGGCGGATGGCCCGACTGGGATAGTCGGCTTGCGCGAGCGCTGCAGGCGCGAGCGCGATGATGAAACAGGCGACGATGGTTCGCACCGGGTGTCCCTCCTCGCTCGTAATATAGCGTAATGGGCTATCTCGTCGGCATCGACATCGGCGGCACGTTCACCGACTGCGCCATCGTCGACGGCGGCGGCAAGCTGCTCACCACGAAAGTGCCCTCCACGCCGGCCGACTTCTCGCGCGGCATGATGGACGCGCTCGGCGCCGGGGCGCAGGCGCTCGGCCTGCGGCTCGAAGCGTTCTGCGGCGACATCGCCTTCCTGTCGCACGGCACCACGGTCGGCACCAACACCATCATCCAGAAGAAAGGCGCGCGCGTCGGCCTCATCACCACCCGGGGGCACGAGGACGCGATCCACATCATGCGCGGCTCGCGCGGCTACGGCGGGCGCGACATCCGCAAAGTGGTGCATTTCCCCGAGACCTCCAAGCCCGCGCCCATCGTGCCCAAGCGCCTGATCCGCGGCGTTTCCGAGCGGGTCGATTGCTTCGGCGAAATTGTTGTCGAATTGAATGAAAAAGAAGCCGACGTGGCGATCCGCGAGCTCATCGCCGAGGGCGTGCAGGCGATCGCGATCTGCTTCCTGTGGTCTTTTCGCAATCCGGGCCATGAATTGAAAGTCAAGGAGCTCGTGCAGCGCGTGGCGCCGGATCTGTTCGTCACCTGCTCGGTCGACATCGCGCCGAAGTGGGGCGAATACGAGCGCGTCACCGCCACGGCGCTCAACGCCTACCTCGGCCCGGTCATGTCCGGCTACCTGAAGAACCTGGATTCCACCTTGACGGGGCTGGGCTACGCGCACGGCCTGCAGATTGCCCAGTGCGGCGGCGGCACCGTGCCGGTGGAGCGCGCCGGCGAGGCGCCTTTGCTCACGCTCGACTCCGGGCCGGTGTCGGGCGTCACCGCCTCGCTCTTCCTCGGCGCGGCAATGGGCGAGAAGAACATCATCACCACCGACATGGGCGGCACGTCGTTCGACGTCTCGATCATCCACGAGGGAAAGCCGGCCTACTCCTTCGTCAGCAACACCGACCAGTACGAATACTTCCTGCCGAAGGTCGACCTGCAGGCGATCGGCGCGGGCGGCGGCAGCCTCGCGCGCGTGCACCCCGAAACGCGCACCATGAGCGTCGGTCCCGACAGCGCCGGCGCCTTCCCCGGCCCGGTGTGCTATGCGCGCGGCGGCACGGTGCCGACCGTGACCGACGCGCAGCTGGTGCTGGGCTACCTCGACCC
>CAZJJC010000124.1:0-3847 GCA_964546195.1 uncultured Enterobacteriaceae bacterium
CGAGCGCCATACCCAGGCGTTCTACGTCGACGTCGCCGAGCACTCGCGCGACGACGCGGTGCGCGCTTTCTCCGCGGAAATGGCGCACGACGAGCAGCGCCACATCGCGCGGCTGGAGGTGCTGCTGGAGCGCGAGCCGGATCCCGCCGATCAGATCCTGAAGACCCACTCGCCGTCGCCCTGACGGCAGGCGGCGCCCTTGACGCGGTCTTTCTTCTTGCCGGACGCGAGCTGCGCGGTGAACCGGCGGCAGGGCGTTCCGCCGTCGGTGAACGACCCGGTCGGCGTGAGGCGGTAGGTCACGCCGGTGGCCCGGTTGGTCCAGGCTACGGTCTTTTTCTCCCCGGCCAGTTCCAGCGCATGGCCCATGCAGGCGCGGTCGGAGTCCTCGAGCTCCTTGCCGATGGTGTGGCCCACCACGGCACCGATCACGGTGCCCAGAACGATGGCGACCGGACGATCCTGCCGGCTGGAAACCCGCGATCCCACGGCGCCGCCCACCACGCCGCCGATCACCGCGCCGACCGCCGCGGTGTTGCAGCGGCCTTCGAGCACGCCGTAGTCCTTTTCCCATTTCCTGCCGGTGTAGCCGACGTAATTGGGGTCGTTTTTCTTGCGCCAGCCGTGCGCGGGTGCCCAAGGCGGCGGCTCGGCGGGGGAAGGCACCGGCAGCAGGGCGAGGGATAGGAGGACAGCCACTACAGCGGGGGTCATTGTTTTCATGACCCCCAGTTTACTAGAGCATCTTCTCGGTCTGCAGCACGATCTCGTTGGCGGTGGCGCTGTCGTAGAAAAAGCCGCCGTTGCGCGTCGCCACGCGGATGCGCGTGGCACGCTGGCTGATCGGCTCGAGCTCTATTTCCACGCTGCGGCCTTCGGCGCGGGCGTAGATGATTTCGCCGTACTCGAACTTGTGAAACGACTCGAGCGTGATGCCCATTTTCTTGAGGGCCTCGAGGGAAGCCTGCTTCACCGCGGTATAGGGCGCGGTAAAGGTGCGGTAGGTGGCGCCGTTGAGCCTATGCCCTATCGCCGCGGAGGCGCCCGCGCCGGCCACCGACAGGGCGAGGCTCTGGCAGCCGGTCAGGGCGCAGCAGCACGCGAGCCATAGCAGGGATCGGGACACCCAACCCAAGCTGCGCCTGCCCGCGGGAAACTTCTACCGTCCGGGACTAGTTCCAGAGGTCCACGCGCTCGCCGCGGCGGCGCATGCCTTCGGTCTTGTCGTGCAGGAAGCGCTGGAAGGAGGGCTCGCGCGCGTAGGCGCCGCTCGCCACGTACTCGAGCGAGGCGGCGAGGTGGAAAGGGCGCAGGTAGGCCTCGGTGCGGAACACCTCGCGCCCCGCAGCGTCCAGGAACACGAGCGCGGGCACGTATTCCGAGCGCAGCGTCGCCCGGCCCGCCGCCGTGACCACGGCGACCGGGTTGGGCAGCTTCACCAGCTCCAGCTTGCCGAGCTGCGCGCGCACGGCGGGCCGCTCGAAGCTGCGCAGCATCTCGTCGCAGCCGTCGCATTGCGGCGTCATCAGCATCACCGCCAGGGGCTTGGCTCCGGACTTGCGGCGCAGATCCACCGCCTCTTGCGCGGAAGGCAAAGGGCTTGCCGCATCGCCCCTGGCGGCATCCAGCGCCGCGAGAAAGCGCTCCGGGGGCAGGTAGCCGTTGATGCGGTGTGCGACGCGCGCTTCCCGGTCGAAGAAGACCAGCGTCGGGGTGAACTGGATCTTGAGCAGCGCGGCGAATTGCTTTTCCGGCATCTTGCGGCCGTCGGTAGCGCTCACCTCGCGGTCGCCGAAGATATTGACGTCGATCGCCATGAAATGGCGGCGCGTATGCTCGAGGATGCGCGCATCGCGGAAGTTCACCTCCACCAGCTGCTTGCAGTAAGGGCAGCCCTGCTGGTGGAAGTACACCATCAGGCGCTTGCCCTGCCCGGCGGCTTCGGCCGCGTCCTCGCGAATGTCGAGGAAGGAGGGCGTGAACCAGTCGGGCACCTCTTGCGCCTCGGCAGGGAAGAGCGCGAGGCCCAGGACAAGCGCGAGCCATCTCATGAAGCCAGTATATTAATCTCATGCTGCGCCTGCTCGCGATCCTAGGCCGGCGCCGGCCGCGCGGTCGGGCGGTGCTTTCGGTGCTCGGCATAACGCTGGGCGTGGCGCTGGGCTACGGCGTGTATCTCGTCAACCGCGCCGCGGTGCAAGATCTCGCCGCGTCGGTGCGCGCGCTGGCCGGCGAAGCCGACCTGCAGGTGCGCGGCGGGCGCACCGGCTTTCCGGAGACCCTGTATCCGCGCATCGCCCGGCTGCCCGGCGTCGCCCGGGTGAATCCGGCGCTGGAGCTCGACGCCGGGATCGCGGGCAGCGAACGCACCCTGCGCGTCATCGGGGCCGACGTGCTGAATCAGGGCAGGCCCGAGCTGCTTGCGCCCGATACGGTTTTGCTGTCGCCTTCAGCCCAGGAGCTTGTCGGGCAGCAGCTGCGCCTCGTCGTGGGCGAGCGGACCGTGGTGCTGGAGGTGCGAGGCGTGGGCAGCGAGCTGAAGGGGGTTTCCGCGCTCACCGACATCTCCACCGCGCAATGGCGGCTGGGCCGGCTCGGCGAGCTCAATAGGCTGGATGTCCGTCTGGCGGCCGGCGCGCAGCGCGACACCGTGCGAAAGCGCATCGAAGCCCTTCTCCCCCCCGGGGTCCACGTGGCGGCGCTCGATACGCTGGAGCAGGCGAGCGGCTATCCGTCGCGCGCCTACCGGGTGAACCTGAACGTGCTCGCCATGGTCGCGCTCTTTACCGGCGGCTTCCTCGTGTTCTCGGCGCAGGCGCTCGAGGTGGCGCGGCGGCGCGGCGAGCATGCGCTGCTGCGCGTGCTCGGCTTGACCGCGCCGCGGCTGTCGCGGCTCATCCTGCTGGAGGCCGGTGCGCTCGGCGCGCTGGGCGGCGTGCTGGGCGTGGCGCTGGGTTACTTGCTGGCGCTCGCCGCGGTGCGCTATGCGGGCGCGGATTTCGGCACGGGACAGCTGCGCGCGGCGACGGCGCACTTGGAAGCGCACTGGATTTCCTCGCTCTCCTATGTGATGGCAGGCCTGGCGGTCGCCCTGGCGGGCGCAGTGCTTCCCGCGCTCGACGCCGCGCGCACCAGCCCCGCGCAGGCGCTCAAGGCGGGCGACGATCAGCGCATGTTCCAGCGCCTGTCGCGCGCCTGGCCGGGCCTCGCCTTCATCGGCGCGGGCGCCGCGCTTTCGCAGCTCGGCCCGGTGAACGGCCTGCCGCTCGCGGGCTACGCGGCGATCGCCTGCCTGCTCGTGGGCGCCATCGCCCTGATGCCGCGCGTTTCGCATTGGGTTTTCTCCGTTCTGCCGTTGACGCGCAAAGTTCCCCTCGTTCTTGCCATTTCGCAGCTGCGCGGCGCCCCCGGCCAGGCCGCGGTCAGCCTGGCCGCGATCGTCGCGAGCTTCTCGCTGATGGCGGCGATGGCGATCATGGTGGCTTCGTTTCGCGAGTCGGTCGACGCCTGGCTCGACGCGGTGCTGCCGGCGCCGCTGTATTTCCGCACCACGCACGGCGGCGACACCGGCTACCTCGCACCCGGCATGGAGGAGCGCGTGCGCTCGCTGCCCCAGATCGAGCGCGTGGAGTTCCTGCGCAGCGGACGCATCGTGCTCGATCCGGGTCGTCCTGCCTTGTCGCTGCTCGCGCGCGACCGCGCCCAGGGCGCCTTCCCGCTCCTCGGCGAGCGCTACGCGCGCGGGCCGGGCGATCCGCCGCTGGTGTGGGTGAGCGAAGCCGTCATGGATTTGTATGACTTTAAGGCAGGAAGGGAAGTGCAACTTCCTATCAACGGTAAATCGGCC
>CAZJJC010000125.1:0-1891 GCA_964546195.1 uncultured Enterobacteriaceae bacterium
GACACGCACATCTTCCGGGTCGCCAACCGCACCGGCCTCGCGCCCGGGAAAGATGTTCGTTCCGTCGAAGAAAAGCTTCTCAAATTCACCCCGCCGGAGTTCCTGAGGAACGCGCACCACTGGCTGATCCTGCACGGACGCTACATCTGCCTCGCGCGCAAGCCGGGCTGCCCGCAGTGCCTGATCCGCGACCTTTGCGAATACCGCCAGAAGACCCGGGATGTTCAACCCCTCCAGAGATGACGAGTACCACGAGAGGCGCTCGAGTGCCTCGCCGAGACGCTGTCGCGCTCGCAGCGCGACGCAATGCCGCCCGACGCGGCGTTTTACCTGTCATGCATCGGGCGACGGGGGCGCACCTAAGCTGACCGGACTAGGGCCGGGCAGCGGGCCGGCAACGCCCGCGGCGCATGATCGGCCAAACAGCTCCGCGGAGATCGAATGAAGGCCCTTCTGCTTGTCGTCGCCACCGCTCTGCACTGGGCGCTCCCGGCCGCTGCGGCCGACATCTCCGAGGGCGTCATCCTGGTGGCGAAGCGCCAGCTGCACGACAAGATGTACGGCGCCACCATCCTGGTCGCGCGCCCCGTGGGCAACGACCAGCACATCGGCTTCATCGTCAACCGTCCGAGCAAGGTCACGCTCGGGCAGCTGTTTCCCCGGCACGCGCCCTCGCGGAAGGTTCCCGACCCGGTCTATGTCGGCGGGCCGATCAGCTCGGAATCCATCTTTGCGCTGGTACAGACCCGCAAGCATCCCGGCGGCCGCTCGGTGGAGCTGATACCCGGCATGTTCGCGGTGTTCGACGGCAAGATCGTCGACGACGTGATCGAGCACGAAGCCGCCAGGACGCGCTTCGTCGCCGGGCTGGTCGGCTGGCGCGCCGGCGAGCTGCGCGACGAGATCAAGCGCGGCGCGTGGTTCGTGCTGGACGCCGACCCCAAGGTGGTGCTGCGCAAGCCCGACGGGCTGTGGGAAGAGCTGGTGCGGCGCGCCGAGCTGCTCGCCAACAGCATCTGAATTCGGAAAATTGCTCTTGTAAGTGAGGGTCCGAGGCCCGCGGATTTTAGCGGAAAGCGGCTGCTAGAATCCGATTTTCCCGCGTGTGAGGGCGCGAAATGCGGTTCAAGGGATCGGACAACTACGTCTCGACCGACGACCTGACGCTTGCGGTCAACGCCGCGATCACGCTCGAGCGCCCGCTGCTGGTCAAGGGCGAGCCCGGCACCGGCAAGACCATGCTCGCGGTCGAGGTGGCGAAGAGCCTGGGCGTGCCGCTGCTCGAGTGGCACATCAAGTCGACCACCAAGGCGCAGCAGGGCCTGTACGAATACGACGCGGTGAGCCGCCTGCGCGACTCGCAGCTGGGCGACAGCCGCGTGCACGACATCCACAACTACATCGTCCAGGGCATGCTGTGGCAGGCGTTCGCGGCCGAGGCTCCGGTGGTGCTGCTGATCGACGAGATCGACAAGGCCGACATCGAGTTTCCGAACGACCTGCTGCGCGAGCTCGACCGCATGGAGTTCTACGTCTACGAGACGCGCGAGCTGGTGAAAGCCCGGCACCGTCCGATCGTGTTCATCACCTCCAACAACGAGAAGGAGCTGCCCGACGCCTTCCTGCGGCGCTGCTTCTTCCACTACATCCGTTTCCCCGACAAGGAGACGATGGAAAGAATCGTCGGCGTGCACTTCCCCGCGCTGAAGAAATCCCTGCTGCGCGAGGCGATGGAGGTGTTCTTCGAGGTGCGCGAGGTGCCCGGCCTGAAGAAGAAGCCCTCCACCTCGGAGCTCCTCGACTGGCTCAAGCTCCTGCTCGCCGAGGACATCCCGCCCGAAGCGCTGCGTTCCAACGACCGCAAGACCATCATCCCGCCGCTGCACGGCGC
>CAZJJC010000126.1:0-2186 GCA_964546195.1 uncultured Enterobacteriaceae bacterium
GGGCGTCACGCGCGGCTGCAGCACGCCGTAGCCTTCGACCACGCGCCGGCTGCCGGCATCCAGGCGCGGCCGGTTGAGCGGATGCGCCATCTTGCCGATAAGGCGGCGAGCGGTTTCCCGCGGCATCCGCGTGTCGGCGTCGAGCGTGATGACATAGCGCACGCCGGCAGGCACGGCGGGCGTGCGGCCGCCGGCAGCAATAAAGGTCGTATCGGTCGCCCCGCGCAGCAGCCGGTTCAGCTCGTGGAGCTTGCCGCGCTTGCGCTCCCACCCGATCCAGCGACGCTGCCCTTGGTTCCACACGCGGCGGCGGTGGAGCAGGAGGAAGCGCTCGCCGCCGGCGGCCGGCCCGTGGCGCCGGTTGAGGCGCGCGATGCCCGCGGCCGCCGCCTCGACGAGCGCCTCATCGCCCTCGATGCGCTCGTCGTCGGCGTCGGTCCAGTCCGAAAGCAGGGCGAAATGCAGCTCGTCTTCCGGGGACGCGAGATGGTGGATCTCCAGGCGCTCGATCTGCTCTTCGAGCGCCTCGCGCGTCGTCAGCAGGATCGGCACGGCGACGAGCGTGCGCAGCTCCGCGGGCACGCCGTCGCGCAACGCGAGGCCCGGCAAGATCGTCGCGCCTACCTCTCGCGTGACGGCGCGGTTCACGAGCGCCATGGCGGCATCGATCGACGGGATCAGACCGAGCGCTGCGAGCACTGCCAGCCAGGCAACATCGGTCTGTTGTGTGTTCAATATGAAAACCGGCAAGGCGAGAACGCCTGCAGCGAGCGCGGCGACTGCGACGATATAGCCGCCGAGGCCGATCGAGGCGTTGAACCGGCTGGGCCAGCTCTGCAGCGGCGCGCGGAAGCCGATCGTTTTTTCGAAAGCGCGTCGCCCGCCGGCGATGAGGTGGTAACCAGGATCCCGCAAGCGGGATGCGGGATCACGGGCGGCGGCGAGCGCCGCCTGCGCGACCTCCAGCTCCGTCAGCTTCGAGCCCCGCGCGAGCTCTTCGATCGCGCTGCGGTAAAGGTTGCGCGTCGCAAAATCCATGTCGGCGAATCCGCTCGCCGGCCGCAGCAGGTCGTCGATGAGGCTCGCGCTTTCGACGAGCTGCGCCCAGTCGACGTCGGAGACGAGGCGCATGCTGGTGATGATGTTGCGCACCGTCACGTTCGTCGCACCCTGCCGCTGGTGCTCGTCGTACACGATCTCGTCGGCGCTCACGCCCTGCGTCGCGAGGCGCTCCTCCAGCCACAGCAGCGCCGGGGTGACCTTCGGATCCTGGTCGCGCAGCCGTTGCACGAGCTGAACGGCGAAGGCTCCGTCCAGGGGCTCGTGTTCACGATCGCGCAACACCGCGGCGACCGGCTCGGCCGGGCGGCCGTTCACCCCCAGGAGCCGGTCCGCCAGGGTGTCGGCTTCGTGGCGCGCCACCCGGCTCACCAGGATGCGCATCGCCGCGCGCCGCAGATTCTCCACCAGCGCCACGCGCAGCGTGATCGCGACCGCCCACAGCTCCCCGATCGTCAGCGGCTGAACGCGCTGGTAGGCGCGCACGAACCGGCGCAGCATCTCGGGGTCGAAGCGGCTGTCGGTATGCGCGACAAAGGCCCAGGCCACGCCGAAAACGCGCGGATAGCCGGCGAGGGGCCCGCCGGCCAGCTTCGGCAACTGGCGGTAGTAGCCGGGCGGCAGATCGCCGCGAATCTCGCGGATCTGCGCTTCGACCAGGTGGTAGTTGTCGAGCAGCCACTCGGCGGCCGGCGTAATGGCCCGCCCTTCGCCGACCGCGCTTGCAATGGCGCGATACGCCCGGAGCAATACCGACTCGTTTTCCTCGAGGCGTACGGCGAGCGAGCGCCCGCGCACCGATCCCGCGGCGAGGCCTTGAGCCGCCGCCAGGCTTTCGGCATGCTGCTCGAGGCGCTCGACGCTGAAGAGCTCCTCGCGGATGGACTCTTCGCTATTCCACGGTACGGCCTGCGACGCGCGCCCGAAGGCGCGCAGGATGGATTTCAACCTGACCTTTTCTGCGGGAATGCTGCGAAGCGATCTTGGACCACGCCGGCTTGACCGCCAAACCCGCCCGCGTGAATGCCACCCAGAGGCAAGGGCATTATGACACCCCTGCAGCAGTTCTGGGCGCGGTGCTGCGGCCGGCCGGGAGCGTTGAGCGTACGCTTCGCACCCATGATTAC
>CAZJJC010000127.1:0-14779 GCA_964546195.1 uncultured Enterobacteriaceae bacterium
TGATAGGGCGACATGACGCGGCTCATCAGGTTGCCGAAAAAGGCGGCGAAGGGGTTCATGCGCAGCGGATTCATCGCCGCCGCGTCGCCCACCCGCGTCCAGAACGCGCGCAGCGCGACGCGCGCGCCTTCCCGGCCGCCATCGAGCAGGCCGGAAGCCATCACCACGGCGTTCATGGCGCCCGCACTGGTGCCGCTCAGCCCGGCGAACTGCAGCGCTAGCTCCACCGGCTTCATGCGTACTTGAAGCGCTCGGAAACGATGCTGCGGGAGGGCACGCCCCAAGAGCGCAGCGTGCGTTCCACGCTATCCATCATGGGCACCGGGCCGCACACGAAATACAGCCAGCCGGCGCGATCGGGCATGTCGAGGCACGCGGCCAGCACCTCGGGCGCCAGCTCGCCGACCCGCCCGGTCCATCCGGGCGGAGGCTCGGACAGCACATAGTCCGTGCGGATGCCGAGCGCCTCGATTTCGTCCCGGTAAAGGATCTGGCTCTCGATGCGATTGCCGTAAACCAGCCGGATCGCGTGCGGGTAGGGCCTTGCGCGGAGGTCGCGCAGGATGCTCATGATCGGCGCGAAGCCGACGCCGCCGGCCACCAACGCGAGCGGCAGCGCCGGCCTGCCGGCGGTGGTGAAGCTGCCGTGCGGACCGTCGAGGTAGGCGCGCGTGCCGGGCACGACGGTGCCGATGCGGTTCGTGAAATCGCCGCTTTCCTTGATGGTGAACGCCATGCGCGGCAGCGCCGCGGGCGCGGAGCTGATCGAGAACGGGTGCTCGACCAGGCTGAAAGGCGAATGGCCGAGGTTCAGCCAGGCGAACTGGCCGGGGGCGAAGCGCGGCGCTTCCCCGCGCTGCGGCTCGATCACGATCTCCCACATCCGATGCGCCGCCGGCCGGTTGGAGACCACCCGCCACGGCCGGCGCGCCCGCGCCAGCGGCGCCAGGGCGTAGACGTACAGCAGCGAAAAAATCGCGAGCGCCGTCATTGCGCTCCAGTACACCGTCAACCAGGCGTCGCGCGCGTAAGTGCCGGCGAGCAGCGTGTGGTGCAGGCTCAGCGCCGCCACCACCGCCGCGCCCACGCCGTGGCTCAGGCGCCACGCTTCGTAGCGCAGCCGCAGCCGGTCGCGCAGGATCGCGAGCAGCACGAGCGCAAGGAGCAGCCACCAGGCGATGACGCCGCTGCGCAGCCGCGGCGAGCCGAACATGCCCTGCAGCGAGGCGAGCGCATTGGCCGGGTCGGGGTGCAGGCGCGGCGCCGCGTAGAGCAGCGGATGCACCACGACCAGCACGAGCAGCACGCGGGCGGCAAGCTGGTGAAATCGCATGGTGGCGTCGATTCCGGCGCGGGCCGAAAGGATCCGCCAGCGGCCCGAGAGCACGAACTCGATCAGCAGCATCGCGAACGCGAGCATGACGAGGCCCGAGGACAGCTCGCGAAATGCGTTGCGCATCGGCCGGTCCTGCAGCAGGGCGAGCGCGAGCGGTGCCAGCGCGAGCAGCGCGTACAGCGCGAGCAGCAACGCCACCGGGATTGCGCGCATGCGCCGATTCTAAGCGGGTGCCCCCGGCTCGCCATCGGCGGCGATCGGCCTTAGGATGGTCGTTGCCCGATGAAGATCCTGCTCCCCTTCGACGGCTCGCCCGCCGCCGAGCGCGCCGTCGAGCTGCTCGCCGGCTCTGCCGGCAACGCCGCCGCGCTGTCCGCGGTGCTGCTGAACGTGCAGGTGCGGCCGGTGCGGCTGTGGCCCGGCGCGGCGCTCGCCCCGGGGACCATCGAAGAAGCGCTGCTCGAGGCCGGGCGCAGCACCCTCGCGCCGCCGGTCTCGCGGCTCGCCGCCGCCGGCCTGGCCGCGCAGGCGCAGGTGCGCCTCGGCCTGCCGGCCGACACCATCCTGCGCGAAGCGGCCGCACATGCGAGCGACGCGGTGGTGATGGGCACGCGCGGCTCGGGCCCGCTGCAGGGCTTCGCGCTCGGCTCGGTCGCGCTGCGCGTCGCCCACGGCGGGGCCGTGGCGGTGATCCTGGTCAAGCCCGAGGACCGGCTACCCGCCGGCCTGGGCCGGAGGTTGCGCGTGCTGCTCGCCATGGACGGCTCGGAGCCGGCGCTGCGCGCCGCGCAACGCCTGGCGGCGTGGCGCGGCTGGCTGGGCGAGCTGGACGTGCACCTCGTGCACGTGCAGCAGCCGCTCACCGTCCTGCAGGCGGTGCTTCCGCCGCACGACGACGTGATCAACCAGTGGAGCACGCAGGAAGGCGAGCAGGCCACCCAGGCGGCGCGCGATTTGTTCAGCCGCGAGAGGATCGCCCATCACCTGCATCTCTCGGTGGGCGACCCGGCGCTTGAGCTGCGCACGCTCGCGCAGCAGACCTCGAGCGACCTGATCGCGCTCGGCACACGCGGCCTGGGCGCCGCGCACCATGCGCTCATCGGGTCGGTGGCGCTGAAGAGCGCCGCCCTCGGTCCGCTGCCGGTGCTGCTGGTTTCCTAGCTTACCGGTACACCATCACCGGAATTTTCGAGTGCGTCAGCACCTGGTGGGTCACGCTGCCGAGCAGCAGGCCCTGCAGGCCGCGCCGCCCGTGCGAGGCCATGACGATGGCGTCGCATTTGCGCTTCTTCGCCGCTTCGATGATGCCTTCGTAAGTGCTGCGCGGCGTATTCACCACCGTATCGAACGCGACGCCCGCGGCGCGCGCCGCGCGCCCGAACCCGGCCAGCCGCTTGCGCGCGGCCTCCTGCTGCCGGCGCTCCAGCTCGCGCATGACGGCACGGCCGGCGGCGAAGCCTTCGCCGTAGAAGTGCGTCGGCGCCGGGTCGGCGGCGTGGTAGGCGGTGATCTGCGCGCCGATCTCCTTTGCGAGCCGGATACCGGCCTTGACCGCGCGCGCGGAGAGCGGGGTGCCGTCGGTGGGGATGAGCAGGTGCTTGAACATGGCGTCAGCTCCTTGATCCGTTGAGCAGGCTCTGCAGGCCGGCGATGCTGACGATGCGCACGTGCTTCTGCTGCACGTCGATATGGCCGTCTTTCTGGAAGGCGGAGAACAGGCGGCTCACGGTTTCGAGCTTGAGGCCCAGGTAGCTGCCGATCTCCTCGCGCGTCATGCGCAGGTGGAAGTCGCACGCAGAGTAGCCGCGGCGCATGAAGCGCTTCGACAGGTTGATGAGGAAGGTGGCGAGGCGCTCCTCGGCGCGCATCGAGCCCAGCAGCATCATCACGCCGTGGTCGCGCACGATCTCGCGCGCCAGCACGGCGTGCAGGTTGCGCTGCAGCGCCGGGATCTCGCGCGCCCTTTCCTCGATGAGCGCGTAGGGCAGCACGCACACCTCGCTGTCTTCGAGCGCCACCGCGCTGCCGTTGTACATGCCCGAGCCGAGGCCATCCAGGCCCATCAGCTCGCCGCCCATGTGAAAGCCGGTCACCTGCTCGCGGCCTTCGCCGTCGACCACGCTGGTCTTGAAGAAGCCGCTGCGGATGGCGTAGACCGCGCTGAACTCGGCGCCCGCGCTGAACAGCGTGTCGCCGCGCTTCACGCGCCGGCGCGCATAGACGATGCTCTCGACGCGCGCGATGTCCTCGGCGCACAGCATGCCGGGCAGGCACAGCTCGCGCAGGTTGCAGCTGGAGCAGGTGACCTCGAACTTGGCTTGCGCCGGCATTCTCTGCTGGACCGGCTTCAGGGCGATGACGGCTGACATGGCGGGGTACCCTTCAGTGCGTAAGTTGGGCGGCGCGCTTGGCGACGACGTCGCGCACCTGCTCGAAATCGCTGCTCTTGTCGAAGAAGCCGCAGGCTCCCAGCCGCTCGGCTTGGCGCCGGTAGGCGCCCTGGGCAAAATTGGACAGCATGTAGAAGGCGATGCCCGGCGCTTTGCTCTGCACCTCGATGAGGACGTCGAAGCCGGTCCCTTGCGCCAGCTTCAGGTCCATGATCACGATGTCGGGATGGGCCGCCAGAATGGCGCGGATGGCCTCGTCGGCGCGCGCGGCATGCCCCACGATGGACGTGTTCGGCAGTCCGCCCAGAAGCTCGATCAGGCGCTTCAGCACCAGCGGGGAGTCCTCGACCAGAAACACCTTTTGCATGCCGCCAGTGTGGCGGCCGGCGGCCGCGCGGCCTATCGGCGGGGACTGATAATCGGGGTAGGACGATTCCTAAGCTGCCTGCGCCGCGAGCGCTTCGCGCTACTCCTAGAGCAGCTTGTGCTCGAGCGCAAAGCGCACCAGCTCGGCGGTGCTGCCGACGTTCAGCTTCTCCAGGATGCGCGTCTTGTGCGTGCTCACCGTCTTGACCGAGAGGTGCAGCTTCTCGCCGATCTCGGTCGGCCCGAGCCCCTCCACCAGCAGCCGCAGCACCTCGAACTCGCGGTCGGAGAGCGCCTCGTGCGGCGCCTTGTCGGCCGCCATCAGGCTCGCCGCAGCCGCGTCGCCGATGTGCACGCCGCCCGCCGCAATCTTGCGGATGGCGCCGACCAGCATCTCCGCGGCACTGTCCTTGTTGAGGTAGCCCGAGGCGCCGGCCTTCAGCGCCCGCGCCGCGTACTGCTGCTCGCCGTGCATGGACAGCACCAGGATGCGCAGCTTCGGCTTCTCGATCCTGAGACGCTTGATGAGGTCCATGCCGGACAGGCCCGGCATGGACATGTCGAGCAATACCACGTCGTGGTCGTTCTTCTTCACCAGGGTGAACGCTTCGTCGCCGCTCGCGGCCTCCGCGGTAACGACCATGTCTTCTTGCGCGGCGAGGATGCGCTTCAGGCCGTCGCGCACGATCTTGTGGTCGTCGGCGATGAGGATGCGGATCATGCGGCCTGCTCCTGCGCCAGGCCGCGCAGCGGCACGCGCACGCGAAGCCGCGTGCCGCCGCGGGGTGCGCGGGCGATCTCCAGCGAACCGCCGAGGTACGCGATGCGCTCGCGCATCCCTTTCAGACCGAGCGAGCGTGCCTTGGCCAGGTCCTCGGGCGCGATGCCGCGGCCGTCGTCCTCCACCTCCACGAAGATCCAGCCGTCCTCGGCCGTGAACACCACCCACGCGCTCTTAGCCCCGGAATGGCGGGCGACGTTGGTGAGCGACTCCTGGATGGCGCGGTACACGGCGGTCGAGACCGACTTGGATATGTTGTCGACGTCGCTGCCGGAGATCTCCATGCGGCAGGCGATACCCGAGCGCTTGGCGAAATCCTCGACCAGCCAGTTGGCCGCGTCGATCAGGCCCAGGTCGTCGAGCATCAGCGGGCGCAGGTCGGCCGAAATGCGCCGCGTGGCGGTGACTGTCTGATCGAGCAGCCGGCCCATCTCCTGCATCTTCTCAGCGCGCTGGCCGGGGGGCGCGTCGCGCAGGCTGGCGAGGTCCATCTTCAGTGCGGTCAGGAGCTGCCCGAGCTCGTCGTGCAGCTCGCGTGCAATGTGCGCTTTCTCCTCCTCGCGCGCTTCGAGCACGCGCGCCGAGAGCTCGCGCAGCTCGCGCTGCGATTCCTTCAGCGCGTCCTCGTACTGCTTGCGCAGCGTGATGTCGCGCAGGATCACGGTGAAATAGCGCCGCCCGTCCTCGCTCACCTGGGAAATGGAGGCCTCGATCGGGAACTCCTCGCCGCTCTCGGGGCGCAGCGCCCACAGCGTGGTCACGTCGCCCATGCGCCGGTTGGTGACGCCGGTGCGGCCGAAGCCCTCGATGTGGCCGTGGTGCGCGCCGCGAAAGCGCGGCGGAATCAATCGTTCGAGCGGCGTGCCGAGGACGTTTTCCCTGGCCACCTTGAAGACTTGCTCGGCTGCGCGGTTGAACAGCACGATGTGCTGCTGCTCGTCCACGGTGATCACCGCGTCCATCGCCGAGTCCACGATGGCGCCCAGGCGCGCCTGCGCCTCGCCCAGGGCACCGCGTGCCCTCTCGGCCTCGAGCTCGGCCTGGCGGCGCAGCGTGATGTCGCGCAGGATCACGGTGTAGTAGCGCTGTGCGCCTTCGGCGACCTGCGAGATCGAGGCCTCGAGCGGAAATTCCTCGCCGTCGGCGCGCAGGCCCCATAGCGTGGTGACGTCGCCCATGCGACGCGCGGTGACCCCGGTGCGCCCGAACTGCTCGATGTGGCCGCGATGCGCGGCGCGGTAGCGCTCGGGTATGAAGCGCTCCAGCGGCCCGCCCAGGGCTTCTTGCCTTGCGGTTCTGAACATCTGCTCCGCGGCGCGGTTGAAAAGCACGATGTTCTGCTGGTCGTCCACGGTGACGATCGCGTCCATCGCCGAGTCGACGATCGAGTCGAGCTGCGCCCGGCTCGCATCGGTGCGGTCCTCGGCCACCAGGACCTCGCGGGCGGCGACGAAGATGCCCACGCCGATCACCAGCATGTCGGTGACGATCACCGCGCCGAGCAGCCACGGCGCTTCCATGCCGCGCAGGAACGCGACAGCGTTGGTGACGAGCAGCGCCCCCAGCGCGGCGGCACCCGCGGCAATCACCGCCGGATGGCGGAAAGCACTCCCTTTGATTGAAATCAATACTTTATGGTCCCCGGCGTCCATAGTGCCCCAATGCACTACCCCGCATCCGATCTGGTCATCGACCCGGTCCTGATCCGCAAGTACGACACGGCCGGGCCGCGCTACACCTCGTATCCCACCGCGGACCGCTTCGTCGAGGCGTTCGGCGAGGCCGATCTGCGCCAATGGCTCGCCAAGCGCAACATCGGAGGCATTACCCAGCCGTTGTCAGTGTACGTTCACCTGCCTTTCTGCGGCAGCCTCTGCTACTACTGCGCCTGCAACAAGGTGGTTACGCGCGACCGCGGCCGCTCGGCGCAATATATCAAGTACCTGCTCGGGGAGCTGGCGCTGCTGGCACCGCTGCTGGGCGCCGATCGCCAGCTGAGCGGGCTTCACTGGGGCGGCGGCACGCCGACCTTTCTGGCGCGCGCCGAGATGGGCTCCCTCATGTCGGCGCTCGACGGGGTGCTCACGCGCGGGCCGGGGTTCGAGTGCTCGATCGAGGTGGATCCCCGCCAGACCGATGAGGGCATGATGGCCTTTCTCGCCGGCCTGGGCTTCAACCGCGTCTCCTTCGGCGTGCAGGACTTCGATCCCGAAGTGCAGAAAGCGGTGCACCGCGTGCAGGGCTTCGACCTGACCCGCCGCGTCGTGGCCGAGGCGCGCGCGAGCGGCTTTCGCTCGGTGAACCTCGACCTGATCTATGGGCTGCCGAAGCAGACGCTCGACAGCTTCAACCGCACCCTGGACCAGGTGATCGCGCTCGACCCGGACCGCGTCGCGCTCTACAGCTACGCGCACCTGCCCAAGCTGTTTCCGCCGCAGCGGCGCATTGCCGACCATGCGATGCCCTCGGCGGAGCTCAAGCTGCAGCTCATGACGCTCGCCATCGGCCGCCTCAGCCGCGCCGGCTACCTCTACATCGGCATGGACCATTTCGCGCGCCCCGACGACGAGCTGGCGCTGGCGCAGGCGCAGGGGCGCCTGCACCGCAGCTTCCAGGGCTATTGCACCCACCCGGGCGATCTGCTCGGTTTGGGCATGTCGGCGATCGGCCGCATCGGGCCGGCGTACTACCAGAACCACAAGACGCTGGAGGATTATTACGCCGCGCTCGACCAGGGCTGGCTGCCCGTGGCGCGCGGCATCGAGCGCTCGCCGGACGACCTCGCGCGCGCCGCGGTGATCCAGTGCCTGATGTGTCACTTTCGCGTCTCGGTCGAGTCGATCGAGCTCGCGCACCTGCTCGACTTCGCGCAGTACTTCGCCGCGGAGCTCGATAACCTGCGCCGCCTGGAGGCAGAAGGACTGGTGCAGCTCACGCCCGAGTGGATCGTGGTGACGCCCAAGGGCCGCCTGCTGGTGCGCGTCATCGGCATGGTCTTCGACCGCTACCTGCGCGAGCGCACGGCGCGCGCGTCCTATTCCAAGGTCATCTAGGAGCAAACACGTGAAAAATGCCATTTCGATACTGAAGAGCGAGCACCGCTCGCTATCGGCCGTGCTGCACGGCCTGAAGCAGCTGGCGAAGGACGCGCGGGATGCGGGGGTGCGCCCTGAGTTCAAGGTCTTCCGCGCCATGCTGCGCTACATCGACGAATACCCGGAGCGGCTGCACCACCCGAAGGAGGATGAGTACCTCTTCGCGCGGCTCGCGCTGCGCGCGCCGCAGGCGCGCAAGCTGATCGATGAGCTGCAGGCCGAGCATGTGCAGGGCGCCGGGCTGGTGCGCGAGCTGGAGCGTGCGCTCATCTTCTTCGAGGACGGCTGGCCCGCCGGCGCGCGCGAGTTCCAGGCCGCGGCGGATGCCTACGCCGATTTTCACTGGAAGCACATGCGCAAGGAGGAAGAGCAGCTTCTGCCGCTCGCCGAACAGCACCTCCAGCCGGAGGACTGGAAGGCAATCGACGCCGCCTTCGCCGGCAACACCGACCCCATCCTCGGCATCCGCGAGCGCGACTTCGAGCAGCTCTTCACGCGCATCGCCAACTTGGCCCCGGCGCCGATCGGCCTGGGCGAGCCGTGGAAAACGGCGGCTAACGGATAACGAGGACCGGGAGCTTCGAGTGGGCCAGCACGCGCTGCGTCTCGCTCCCGAGGAGCAGGCCGCCGACGCCGCCGCGGCCGTGCGAGGCCATGACGATGGCGTCGCACTTGCGGGCGCGCGCCGCCTTGAGGATGCCGGCCCAGGGCGGGGCATCGGCCACGATGCGCGTGGCGCAGGGCACCCCGGTGGTCTGCGCTTCGATCTCGACCACCGCGAGCGCCTTCTTCGCCGCTTTTTCGACGATGCCCTTGTACTCCTTGGGTGAATACCCGGGGTAGTAGATCGCTGCCTCTCCGTATACCGGCGGCATGTAGGGCAGGACGACATAAACGCCGCTCACCTTGGCGCCAAGCGCTTGGGCGAGCCTGACCCCCGCCTTGATGCCTTTGGCGGCCAGCTTCGAGCCGTCGGTCGGTAACAGGATGTGCTTGAACATGGCGCCTCCGGTGCGTACCCCATGCATATTAGAGCGTCGACCGCGCGCGCGTTTGATCCAGGTCAATGGCCGCCGGCCGCCGGGCCGCTAGGGTGCTCGAAGGAGGCGTGAATGAACAGCTCGAAACGCAATTCTCTTCTCGCGGCAGCGCTGGCCATCTTTCTCGCGGCCTTGCTGCTGTCGTGGGCCTTCCACGGCACCGGGGTCGTCAGGAACGACCTCAAGCGCAACATCCACATCCCGGAGGAGCTCACCATGCCGCTGCAGGTCAAGGCGGCCTTCGACGGCCAGAAGATCTTCTTCCGCTACCGCTGGCCGGCGCGCGAGCCGCACATCTACCACGACATGCTGAGGTACGAAGGCGGCAAGTGGGTGCGCATCGGCGCCAGCGTGCCCGGGCCGCAGCCGCAAAAGATCTACGAGGACCGCGTCACCATGCTGGTGGACGACGGTGCGGTGCCCGAGTTCGAGAAGTACGGCGGCTACATCACCATCGGCGACCGCATGCGCTTTTTCACCGACGAGGCGAAGAAGGATGAGGTCGCCGCGCATCCCTACCTCGGCGGCAAGCTCAAGCAGACGGAGGTCGGCAAGCACCTGCCAGAGACGCGCCTGGACATCGCCGACTGGCGCTCGGTGATTCCCGAGGACAAGCTCGCCGCGCAGCGCAAGGCGGGCTACTTCCTCGATCTGTGGCACTGGCGCGCCCATCGCTCCAACCCGATCGGCGCCTCCGACGACCAGGTGATCGCGGAAGGGCGCTTCGGCGACAAGGGCAAGGGGGTCTTTGCCAACAACTGGGATGCGAAGCTCGGCCGCCCGCAGCTCATGTTCGACCCCGTCAAGACAGGGGGCCGCGTGGCGCTGCGCTGGGAAGACCTGGCGGCGCGCAAGCTCGGCTTCGAGGACATCTATTACCTGCGAGAGGACCAGGCGAAGCCGTTCGATCCGGCGCACGCCTGGAAGGACGGTGACGTGATCCCGCAGCGGCTGCTGCGCGCCGGCGACGGCTCGCACGCCGACATCACGGTGCACGGCGACGGGCGCTGGAAGGACGGCTACTGGGACGTGACGCTGGTGCGCGCCATGGACACGGGCAATCCGCTCGACGACAAGATGTTCATGGACCGGCGCGCCTACACGATCGCCTTCGCGGTGCACCGCGATGCCTACGGCAGCCGCTGGCATTACGTCTCGCTGCCGGTGCGCCTGGGGCTCAACCGCGACGCCGAGCTGAAGGCGGTCGAGTTCGCCGGCGACGGCCCGAAATGGGAGCAGGACTGGCACGAGGTGAAGCTGTTCTACCCGGGGCAGGTGAGCTGGCCGATGCTGAACAGCCGCAAGCACGCCGGCGCCGACAAGATCAAGCAGGGCGTGCCGGTCAAGTTCCGCCACAGCGAGGCGCAGCTCGCGCACTACGGCGTGGAGATGGAATTCAACGACGCCATCATCCGCCAGTGGCTCCTCACCCTCGCCGCCGGGCTGCTGCTGATCGCGGGATTCGGCGTCGCCGTTACCCTGCTGCTGGGCAAAAGAAGGAGCGCGCCATGAGCGCCTATCACGTGATGCTGGTGCATTTCCCGATCGCGCTGTGGACCACGGCGTTCCTCATCATCCTTGCGCGCGCCCTCAGCGACGCGCCGGTGGTGCGCACCGCCGAAGGCGCGCTCACGCCGCTGCTCGCTTTGGGGGCATTGAGCGGCGCGGCCGCGTTCGCCGCCGGGCTGCTGGTGTGGCCTTTCGAGGCCGTCGCCAGCTCGCCGCTCGCCCGCAACCACCTGCTGCTCGCGGGCTGGTCGCTCGCCTACTGGACGCTGCTGTGGATCGTGCGCTGGCGCGGCGGCGAGCGCGTCTGGCTAGGCGTGTTCCGCTGGGTGATGCTCGGCCTCGCGGCGCTCGGGGTCGGCCTGCAGACCCTCACCGGAACGATCGGCGGCTACCTGGCAGGCAATCCGTCGGTCGTCTCGGAAATTGTGCGGCGCCTGGGCTGGGAAATGTTCACCACCTTCTACCTGCCCGACTGGGTGCTCGGCGTGCTCGTGCTCGCCGCGCTCGCGTTGGCAGGCCTCGGCATCGTGGGCCGGAGGAGCGCAAATGAAGCCCTTTAGCGTTGCCGCGGCGGTCTCGGCCGGCGCTGCCGGCGGAACCGCCGAGATGCTCTGGGTGGCCGCCTACAGCGCGGCCGCGCCGGCGAGCGGGCTCGAGGTGGCGCGCCAAGTGGCCGCGACCGTGCTGCCCGCGACCGCCGGCCTGGCATCCGCGCCGCTCATCGGCGTCCTCATCCATATGGCGCTGTCGATCGCGCTCGGGCTCGCCCTTGCGAAGCTGCTGCTGGGACGGCTCGCGCCGCGCCGCGGCGCATTGATGGCGGCCGCGCTGGCCGCGCTCGCCGCGGTATGGGCGGTCAACTTCTTCGTCATCCTGCCGCTGCTCAATCCGGCTTTCGTCACGCTGCTTCCGTTTGCCGTGACGCTCGCCTCCAAGCTGCTGTTCGGACTGGCGATGGGCATGGCGCTGGCGGTCCCGCGCGGGGCAATACCATGACGCGCATTGCCTCGCCTGCCGCGCTCTACGCCCATGCCATCGCCATCGAGCGCGAGGCGGCGGAACGCTACGCGGAGCTGGCGCAGCGCATGCAGGACGAAGGCCGCGACGCGCTGGCGGCGGTATTCGGCGGCCTCGCCGCGGCCGAGGCCGGCCATCTGGAGGTGCTGCTGCGCCGCACTGAAGGCGTGGCGCTGCCGGCCCTGCCGCCCGGCGCGTACCAGTGGCTCGACGAGGGCGCGCCGGAGACCGCGGCGCGCGAGCTGATATTCCGGTTGCTGACGCCGCGGCTCGCGCTGCGCATCGCGCTGGAAGCCGAGCAGCGCGCGCAGGCGTTCTTCGAAGGCGTGTTCATGACCGCGCGCGATCCCGCGCTGCGCATGCTCGCGCAGGAGATGGCCGCCGAGGAGCAGGCGCACGTCGTGCTGATCGAGGAGCTGCTCGCGCACACCCCCGAGCCCACTCTCGAGCAGGTGATTTTTCCTTAATGAAACCGGCAGGAGGCCCTATGTACAAGCACATACTCATCCCCACCGACGGTTCGGCGACCGCGGAAAAAGCGGTCGAGCATGGTCTCAGGTTCGCGAAGTGGGCGGGCGCGCGCGTCACCGTATTTACCGCGCGGCCGGAATACCACATGCCCGGTACGAGCGAGCTGGCCGCGCGCCGCGTGATGCCGATCGCCGAATACGAGCGGGGCGCGATGGAAGAGGCGCGCAGCATCCTTGACCGGGTCGCGCAGCGCGCGAAGGCCGCGCAAGTGGAAGTCGACTCGGACGCCGCGCTCAGCGATCGCCCGTGGCAGGCGATCATCGAGGCCGCCGAGAAGCACGGCTGCGATCTCATCTTCATCGGCTCGCACGGCCGCAAGGGCTTGTCCGCGCTCTTCAACGGCAGCGAAACGCACCAGATCCTCGCCCACTCGAGCATTCCTACCCTGGTGTACCGTTGACAGGCTTCGTGCGGCTCGCGCTGCGCGCGAGGCCTTAACGAGGCCGACCCTTACACGCCGAAAAAAAACAGTCAGTCGGGAGGGCCGGCGTAATGCGCCGCGAGCGCGGCGATGTCCTCGTCGGCGAGACGCTGCGCGATGAAAGTCATCTGGCCGCTTGGGTCGGTGCGGCGCGTGCCATTCCTGAAATCGAGCAGCTCCGCGCGCAGGTAGGCGTGGTCCAACCCCGCCAGATAAGGCATGAACGGCGGCCGCGCCGTGCCGCCCGGGCCGTGGCAGTTCTGGCAGGCCTGTACGCGCAAGGCGTCGTCGCCGAGCGTGGCGAGCACGCGCCCGCGCTCCGAGGCCGATGGCCTGCCCGACGGCGGTGGCTGCAAGGCAGCGAAATGCGCGGCGAGCCGCCCTCGCTCTTCGGCGGAAAGCCGCTTCGCGAGCGGTCCCATGACGGCGTCGGCCCGCCGGCCATCGGCATAGGCTTCCAGTTGGCGCAGCAGGTAGGGCTCCGGCTGGCCCGCGATCGGCGGATAGCCGCCCGCCGCGCGCCCCTCGCCGCCCATGCCATGGCAGCCTGCGCACAGCAGCAACGCGGCCGCAATCTCACTCACGCGAGCGGCCCGGGCGACTTGAGGTAGCGCTTCACGATGGCATCGGCCGCCCGGTAGGCGAGGGCGCCCACCGGACCGGTGGGGTTGTAGGAACCGTTTTGCGGGAAATTGGAAGCGCCGATGACGAAAAGGTTGGGCAGGTCCCAGGATTGCAGGTAGCGGTTGACCACACTGGTGGACGGATCGGCGCCGATGATCGTGCCGCCGGTGTTGTGCGTCGACTGGTACACCGTGGCGTCATACGGACGTTTTCTCGGCGAGCCGGCCACCTGCTTGCCGCCCATCGCTTTGCCGATCTCTACGGCTTTCCCGGTGAGGTAGGCCGACATGCGAATGTCGTTTTCGGGAAAGTCGAACGTTATGCGCAGGAGCGGCTGGCCCCAGCCGTCGCGATAGGTGGGGTCGAGGTCGAGGTAGTTCTGCCGCACCGCGAGCGAACTCGCGTGCACGTTGATGGCGACCGTGTGGTTGTAGTGCCGCGCCACGGCTTTTTTCCATTCGCCGCCCCACGAAGGCGTGCCCGGCGGCACCGGATGGTGCTCGATCGGCCGTCCGTGGCTCATCACTTCGCCGATATAGCCGCCGCCGGCGAAGCCGAGCGGCCCGTGGTCGAAGTTGTCGGCGACGAAGTCCGCGATCACCACGCCATTGGCGCCCGAGCGCATGAAGGGATTGATGTTCACCGACGGTTCGTAGAACACCCGCACGCCGCTCGTCGTCTGGTAGGCGTAGTTGCGGCCGACCACGCCTTTGCCGCTGGCCGGGTCGTACGGCATGCCGATGCGCGAGAGCAGCATGAGCCGCACGTTGTTCAGCGCGTAGGCGCCCAGGACGATGAGCCTTGCGGGCTGCTCGAACTCGCGCCCCTGCGCATCGACGTAAGTGACGCCGGTCGCCTGGTTGCCTTTGCGGTTGATGCGAAGCACGTGGCAGCCCGTGCGCAGCTCGAATTTCGAGTCCTTCAACAGGACGGGTAACAGCACGGTCTGGGGCGAGGACTTGGCGAAGTGCTCGCAGCCGAAGCGCTCGCAGAAGCCGCAGAAGGTGCAGGTGTTGAGGCTGATGCCTTCCGGGTTGGTGTACGGGCGGCTCATGTTGGCCGAAGGCGAAGGGAAGGGGTGGTAGCCCAGCGCTTCGGCGGCCTTGCGGAACATCGCCGCGCCGTAGGGCTCCTTCATCGGCGGGTTCGGATAGTCGCGCGAGCGCGCATCCTCGAACACGTTGCCGTCGGCGATCTTCTGCCCGTCGAGGTTGCCCGCCTTGCCGCAGATGCCGAGCAGGTGCTCGAAGCGGTCGTAATAGGGCTCCAGGTCCTTCGAGCTCACGCCCCAGTCCTGGATGGTCGCCTCCGCCGGCAGGAACTTCTGCCCGTAGCGCTCCACGGTGAGCGTGCGCATGCGGTAGTCGTATTCCTGGAAGCGCCACGTCTGGCCGTTCCAGTGCACCGCCGAGCCGCCCAGGCCGGTGCCGGGCAGGAAGCCCTGCAGGCGCCGCAGCGGCAGCGCGACCTCGCCCGAATTATTGCGGAAGGTGAACGTTTCCTTCGCGGTGTCCTGGATGAGGTGCTTGCGCACGGCATAGCGCAGCTCGTCGTGGATCTGCGGCCCCTGGAAGTCGGGCACCGTATGGCGCGGCTCGCCCCGCTCGAGGCCCACCACGTTGAGCCCGGCGCGCGTCAGCTCGCGCCCGAGGATGCTGCCGACCAGCCC
>CAZJJC010000128.1:0-4374 GCA_964546195.1 uncultured Enterobacteriaceae bacterium
AGCTCCATGGCGATCGCGGCGTCGGAAGCCGTGCCGACGCCCGCATCGACCAGCACCGGGACCTTCGCCTTCTCGATCACCAGCTGCAGGTTCCAGGGATTGAGGATGCCCATGCCCGAGCCGATGAGCGAGGCGAGCGGCATCACGGCGACGCAGCCGATTGCTTCGAGCATCTGCGCCTGGATGGGATCGTCGGAGCAGTACACCATGACCTTGAAGCCTTCCTTCACCAGCGTCTCGGCCGCCCGCAGGGTCTCGGGCATGTTGGGGTAGAGCGTATGCGGATCGCCCAGCACCTCGAGCTTGACGAGGTCGTGGCCGTCGAGCAGCTCGCGCGCCAGGCGAAGCGTGCGTACCGCGTCCGCCGCCGTGTAGCAGCCCGCGGTGTTGGGCAGGTAGGTGTACTTCGAGGGCGGCAGCGCGTCGAGCAGGCTGGGCTCGTTCCTCTGCTGGCCGATGTTGGTGCGCCGGATCGCCACCGTGACGATCTGCGCGCCGCAGGCGTCCACCGCGGCGCGCGTCTCGGCGAAATCGCGGTACTTCCCGGTGCCGACGAGCAGCCGCGAGGCGTAAGCCCGGCCCGCGATGATCAAGGGGTCCTTCATGCCTCAGCCTCCGCCCACGGCGACCACGATCTCCAGCCGGTCGCCGTGCGCGATCCGGGTGTCCGCGTGCGCGCTCCTCGGCACGATTTCGCCGTTGCGCTCGACGGCGATTTTCCGGCCGGTCAGCTCGAGCCGGGCGAGCAGCGCGGAGATCTCGAGCGGCTGCTCGAAGCGGTGCGCCTTGCCGTTCACCGTGACGTCGATCATGGGGTTAATGATACAACTTGGGGATGTGGGTTCGAATCGTGTTGCTTTGCCTCCTCGGCCTGCCTGCGCTGGCCGACGAGGTCAGGCTCGTCAACGGAGATCGAATCACCGGCGAAGTGAAGGCGAGGCGCGGCGAGCACCTGATCGTGCAGACCGGGTACGCGGGCGAGCTGTCCATCCGCATAGGCGAGGTGCATTCGCTCTCCCTGGTGGATGCTGCGGGCAGGCTCCACGAGTTCGCGGCGCAGGAGCTCGCGGCGCTGGACCCCAAGCCGTACAAGAGCAGCCGCGGGGTGGCCTACGCCGGACGTGCGCTGCTCTCGGCCGCCTACGCACGAGGCAACGTCGAAAGCGACCATGTGCACGTCGAAGCCGACTTCACCGCGCGCGCCCGTGAATACCGCTACAACCTCACGGGCAGGATCGACCGGCGCGCCGAGGCCCTTGTGGAGTCAAATACGGCATGGCTGGCCGGCGCCAGCTACGACCGTTTCCTGGACGAGCGGCAGTTCGCTTACCTGCGCGGCTCCCTGGAGCACGATCGCGCGAAGGACATCGACCAGCGCGCGGCGGCAGGGGTCGGCTACGGATTGCAGCTGCTCGAAACCCCGGCCGCGAGCCTGTCGGTGCGCGGCGGTCTGGACTACGTGGCCGTCGAGCGCTTCTTCGGGCCGCAGGAGCGTTATCCCGCCTTCGGCTGGGGCGTCAAGGCGAGCTATTCGCCGTGGGGGCCGCGCCTGGAGCTGTTTCACGAGCAGGAAGGCTTCTGGAACCTGGAGGACACCGATGTGGTGATCCTGCGCTCCAAGACCGGCGTGCGGCTGCCGCTCGTCGAGCGGCTGAACGCTACGGGGCAGCTCAATATCGACTGGGAACGCCAGCCGGTGCCGGGGCGCGTATCGACCGACTCGACCCTGCTTCTCGGCGTGGACTACGCATTCTGATCAGGGCGAGCGCTTGTCCCGCTCCTCGATGCGCTGCGCCGGAGTGACGTCGCGGTATTCGCCTTCCACCACGGTTCCGTGCCCTCGCGGCGGGAGCTTGCCGCGCGTGCGCCACCACAGCCAGCCCCACACGACCAGGCCCACGGCCAGCAGGATGCCGAGCGCGAGCGAAGCGAACACGAACACCGCCACGAGAAAAAGCAGGCCGAGGAGAACACCGACGACGCGTTGGATGAGTCCCATAGTGGGGTAGGAGTCCGCCGTGAAGGCGTAGTTCAACCGCTGGAGCGCAACAGAATGGCGGGAGACACGCGCAGGCGGCGCAAGAGGTAGCGGGCGCCGAATCCCAGGCTCGTCCCGCTGACCGTCACGGCGACGGCGATGGCGGCCCACCACGTATTCTCCACATCGAGCTGAATGCGATAGCGCAGCAGCGCGACGGCGATGGCTCCGCCCAGGGCGAGCGCGAATGCCGAGGCCAGCAGCGCAAGCAATGCGTACTCGAGCTGCAGGCTGCGCCTGATCACCTCCAGGCGCGCGCCGAGCGTATGGAGCACGCTTGCGTCGTACACCTGGCGTGCGCGGGTGCTCGCCATTATGCTCGCGAGCACGAGAAGGCTGGCGAGCAGGCTCACCGCGCCGATGACGGCCAGTCCGGCGGCGGCGCGCCCGAGCAGGCGCCTCGCTTCCGCGAGGATGCCTTCGGTGCGCACGGTGACGACCGAGGGCGCCTCGACCGCGAGGCGATTCTGGACGGCGAGCGCCGCGCCGGGATCCAGATAGGCGGCGCCCACATGGCGCGTGATGAAGGGGTCGAGCGCGCCGTCGGAGAAGATCGCCTCGAACCAGAAGCGCGACTGGAAGCGCCGCTGCGCGTAGATGGCGGCGAGCCGCGCCTCGACCGTCTCGCCGAGGATGCCGAAGCGCAGCCGGTCGCCGATCTTCAGGCCGAGCTGGTCGGCCTCGCGGTCCTCCATGGCGACCAGCGGCGTCCCGCGATAGTCCGGCGTCCACCAGGCGCCCCGCGTCACGGCGAGGTGGTCGAAGTCGTTCGCCCGGTAGCTCAGCTTGTGCTCGTCGCGCGCTTCGAGCGCGCGCGCGGCGTCGGGGCTCTCGCGCAGCGCCTGGCCGTTGACCGCCTGCAGCCGGCCGAGCACCAGGGGCGCCATATCGAGGCGCTGGAATCCGGCGGATTTGCCGACCATGCCGCGGAATTCCTCGAGCTGCGCCGCGGGAACGTCGTAGAACACGAGCGCGGGCGCGCGCTGGGGAATGGTGTCGTTCACCGTGCGCAGCAGCGCGCCCACCACCAGCGCACAGGCCACCAGCAGGGTAAGCGCGGAGCCCAACGACAGCAGCGAGGTGCGCAGCGCCGATCCGGGGCGGTACAGGCTGGAGAGGGCGAGGCGCAGCGCGAAGCGCTGCGCGAGCCAGGGATGCCCGGCCAGGCGGCGCGCGGCCCCGCGCAGCAGCCGCACCAGCAACTCGAGCAGGGCAAGCAGCAGCAAAATCACGGCGAGGAAGCCGAGCCCGAAGCGCGGGTCGGGCACGGCCGCCACGAGCAGCACCGCAGTAAGCGCCGCGCACGCGCCAGCCGCCCACCAGTAAGCCCGCGGTGTACGCGTCGCCGAGGCGTCGAGGGCGCGGAACAGAGCCGCCGGGGTTACCGACAGCGCGCGGCCGATCGCGGGCAGGGCAAAGCTGAGCGCGGTGAGAACGCCGAACATCCAGGCGAGCGCGAGCGGCCCGGCGAGCCCTGCGAGCGTGGCGGCGACCGGCAGCCGCTCGGCCACCATGGCGGCTCCCGCCAGCGCGAGCGCGCCGCCGAGCAGCGCGCCGGCCAGGCTGGCGGCGCCCGCCAGGAACGCCACCTGGCCGACATAGACCGCCGCCAGCCGCAGATCGCGCAGCCCCAGGGCGCGCAGGGTGGCGATCGTGGCGAGCTTGGATTGAAGATAGGCGTGCACGCTGTTGAAGACGCCGAGCCCGCCGACGAACAGCGCGCTGAACCCGATCAGCAGCAGGCCGGAGGCCACCTGGCCCAGCACTTCTGCGACGCGCTCGCTGCGCTCCGAGAAGGTACGCACCTCCCAGTCCGCGTCCGGGTACGCCGCGGCGAACTCGCTGCGCCAGCGCTCGGCAGGCGCGTCGGTCTTGACGCGATAGCGGTAGGAGACGCGGCTGCCCGGTCCGGTCAGGCCGGTCGCAGGAAGCGCCTCGGCCGCGAGCAGCACCGGCGGCCCGCTCCAGTCGGCCCGCAGGCTGCGATCGGGCTGCCGCGCAATGAGCGCGCGCACCTCGGCAGCGACTGCCCCCACTCGCACGCGGTCACCGGCCTTCACTCCGAGGCGCTCGGCGATCGCCGGGTCGATGGCGGCGCCCCAAGAGCCTTCGCGCATTGCCAGTGCGGCGCCGAGGGACGATGACGGCAGAAGGTCGACCTCGCCGTAAAGCGGGTAGCGCTCGTCGAAGCTCTGCAGCTCGACGACCTGCGCGCGACCGTCCTGCGTGCGCAGCATGGTGCGCAGCTCGATCAGCAGCGACACTTCGCCGCGGCCGCGCATCCACGCCAGCTCGGCCGCGCTCAGGGGCGCGCGGCCGCGCACCTCGAGGTCCCC
>CAZJJC010000129.1:0-8820 GCA_964546195.1 uncultured Enterobacteriaceae bacterium
AGGCGCTCATTCCCCTCGCCTTCGCCCTGCTCCTGCTGCAGGGCATCGCCTCCACCCTGAAGAGCTGGCACGCGCTGAGAAGCCGGGGAGCGAGCTGCTTCCGATCCTCATGCTGGCGGGCTTCTTCGTGCTGCTCATGGCCGGGGTGCCGGTGGCGCTCACCCTCGCCACCACCGGCTTCGTGTTCGGCTTCCTCGGCTTCGGCATGGGCCTTTTCAACCTGGTGCCGGCGCGCATCTACGGCGTAGTGACCAACTATCTCTTCCTCGCCATTCCGCTTTTCGTCTTCATGGGCGTGATGCTGGAGAAGTCGCGCCTCGCCGAGGATCTCCTCGACGTGGTCGGCCACCTCGCCGGCGGGCTCAAGGGCGGCATGGCGCTCGGCATCATCGCCGTGGGCGTGCTGATGGGCGCGACCACCGGCATCGTCGGCGCCACGGTCATCACGCTGGGCCTGCTCACCCTGCCCACGCTCATCCGCCGCGGCTATGACCCGGGCGTGGCGAGCGGCGCCATCTGCGCCTCGGGCACGCTCGGCCAGATCATTCCACCGAGCCTGATCCTGATCCTGCTCTCGGACATCCTGCAGCTCTCGGTGGGGACGCTGTTCGCCGCCGCGGTGATGCCCGGGCTCCTCCTCGCCGCGCTCTACTGCGCCTACGTGGTGCTCCTCGGCATGCTGCGGCCCGGCATGGTGCCGGCGGTGCCGAAGGCCGAGCGCGACGCCATGCCGATGGCCGAGCTGTGGAAGCGCTTTTTCAAGGTGGTGCTGCCGCCGCTCGCGCTGGTGCTCGCGGTGCTGGGCTCGATCATCGCCGGCGTCGCGGCGCCCACCGAGGCGGCCTCGATGGGCGCGCTCGGCTCCATCCTGGTCGCGGGGCTTGCCGGGCGGCTGTCGATGCGCGTGCTGCGCGAGACGGTGCAGGCCACCACCAAGATCACCGCGATGGTGATGTTCATCCTCATCTGCGCGCAGGTGTTCGCGCTCGCCTTTCGCGGGCTGCACGGCGAGGACCTGATCCACGATCTGTTCGCTTTCCTGCCCGGGGGGCCGGCGGCCGACATCTGGTTCCTGATGCTGCTCATCTTCGTGCTCGGCTTTTTCATCGAGTGGATCGAGATCAGCTACATCGCGGTGCCGCTCTTCCTGCCCGTCTTCGCGGCGCAGAACGTCGACCTCGCCTGGCTCGCGATGCTGATCTGCATCAACCTGCAGACGTCGTTTCTCACGCCGCCTTTCGGCTGGGCGCTCTTCTTCCTGCGCGGCGTGGCGCCGCCGCAGGTGCGCACGCGCGACATCTACGCCGGCGTGATTCCCTTCATCGCGCTGCAGCTCGTGGCGCTGGTGCTGGTGTACTTCTACCCGCAGATCGCGCTGTGGCTGCCCAAGGCGATCGGCTGGTAGGCGCGCTCAGCCTGTGGCTGCTTTTTCGTTGTTTCTCACGTACGCGCGCAGGCCTTCCTGGCGCAAGCGCTCGAGGTCGAGCCCGAGCGCCTCGACCAGGGAATAAGCCTCGAGGTACTTCTGCTGCATCCCGGTGGTTCGCCACGTGTCACGCTCCGACTGCGCCTTGGCGATGCGCGCCTGGAGGGCGGAAATTTCTTCGTGAAGCGTCATGGCCTGCTACACGCCCCAGCGGGCGTAGACCAGGTTGCCGAGCGCGAGGACGGTGGCCGCAACGGCGGCGGCAAAGAGCAGGCCGGGCCTGCTGAAGTCGCGCGGAGCGAGCGCGAGGAAGGTCAGTATCGGCGCGACCAGGGTCCCGCCGAGGAGCGCGCCCATGGCGCCCAGGGCGATCGAAACGTGCACGCCGCGTTTTTCGTTGAAGCGCAGGAAGGCGTAACTTGCCCAGCCGACGGCGCACCCGACCAGCAGCCACACGATAAGGTCCATAGGCAGGGACTGTGCCACTGCGAAAGTGCGGCGTCTGTTCGAAAGCGCACAGAAGCGCCCGCCGAAACCGGGCAGCATGGGCCGATGAAATACCACACCGCCGTAAAAACCGGCCGCGCCGCCATGCATGTCCCGATACGGGGCGAGGGAGCCTTCAGCCAGTATGCCGCGTTCGTGGACCGGCTATCGGCCGGCTACCATAGCCCGCTGCATCTGCGCCTGCGGGCACGCAAAACTCGGGGTCAGAGCCCTAAACCCTAAGCAAACTCGAGGCGCTGACCGCGAGCGCTACCGCGGTCAGCGCGGCGAGGATCCAGAACGAGGCCTGCATAGTCGCGACGAAGCGCGCCGGGTCGGCGCCGACCGGGTCGTGGCCGAGGTTCAGCGAAACGAGCGCGCCGACGATCAGCATGCCGCCCACCATGCCGAGCGAGCGCGCGGCGGCGCTCAGGGCCGAGGCGATGCCGGTGCGCTCGGGCGGCACGGCGTTCATCACCAGGGTCATGTTGGGCGAGGAGAAGAAGGCGAAGCCCACGCCCTGCACCGCGAGGACCAGGCCGACGTAGGCGAGATGCGAGCCGGCGTCCAGGCGCGTGGCCATCAGGGCCGCTGCCAAGGCCACGGCGACCCCCGCGGCGGCGATCGCGGCCGGGCGCACGCGGTCGGTGAGGCGGCCGGCATAGGGCGCGATCAGGGCCATGAGGAGCGTGCCGACGGCGAGCACCTGGCCGGCGGTGTTCGCCGCGTGGCCGAGCACGCTTTGCATGTGCAGCGAGAGCAGGAACACCGTGCCGAAGGCGTTGCAGTAGAGGAGCGCCTGCACGAGCAGCGCGTTGCGCAGCACGCGGTTGCGCATCAGGACCTCGACGTTGAGCAGCGGCTGGGCCAGGCGGCGCTGCGAGGCCACGAACACCGCGAGGAGGGCGAGGCCGAGCGCCATGGCGCCGTAGCCGGGCGCGCCCTCGCGCAGGGTCGCCGCCCCGCCCACCAGAGCGAGCATCGCCACGACCGCGAGCAGCGTGCTCGGCAGGTGCACTGCGCCCGGCGCCGGGCGGCGCCAGCGGCTCGCCAGCATGAGCTGGATCGGCGCAAGCAGCACCAGCACCAGCGCGCCGCCGGCGAGGAACACCGCGCGCCAGCCCCACAGGTCGACCAGGAAGCCGGCGAAAACCGGCCCGAGCGTAAGGCCGGCGTAGATCGAGCCGATGGTGATGCCGAAGGCGCGCCCGCGGCGCTCGGGGGGCACCACGTCGGCGATGATCGCCGGCCCGGTGGCCTGGGCGGCGGCCGAGAGCAGGCCCTGCACGAAGCGAAGCGCCAGGATCGCGGCGATCGACGAGGCGAGGCCGATGGCGACCGAGGAGAGCGCGAAGGCCGCCATGCCGAGCTTGTAGAGCGTCGCCTTGTCGGCGGCGTCGGCGAGGCGCCCCGCGGGCAGCAGCAGGGCGACCGCGGCGGCGAGGAACAGCGTCTCGACGAGCGAGAGCGCGGTGGCGCCGGCGCCGAGGTCGGCGCCCAGCGCCGGCAGCGCCACCGCGACCCCCGAGATCATGAACGGCGGGGCGAACTGCGAGGCGGCGATCGCCGGGACGAGCAGCGGGTGGGGCTTGCGGCCTTTCATGCTCTCAATCTTAGGGGCAGGAGCGATACTTACCGGGAGAAGGATTGAGCGGTACATTGCCGCGATGAGCACTGCCTATCACGACGGCATGCGCCGGCTGCAGGAGCGCTTCGACAGCCGCCGGCTCGCCGACCGGCTGGATGAAAAGCTCGGGCGCGAAGCGTTTACCGAGGAAGACCGCGCGTTCATCGAGAGCCGCTCGCTTTTCTTCCTGGCGACCGCGGATGCCCAGGGGCGCCCCGACTGCTCGTACAAGGGCGGCGATCCGGGCTTCGTGCGCGTCACCGGCGCCGGCGAGCTCGCTTTCCCGAGCTACGATGGCAACGGCATGTTCCGCAGCCTGGGCAACGTGCTGGTCAACCCGGCGGTGGCGCTGCTGTTCATCGACTTCGAGCAGCCCAAGCGGCTGCGGGTCAATGGCCTCGCTTCGTTGCAGTTTGAAGATCCCCTTCTGGCGCAATTCGAGGGCGCACAAGCCGTGGTGCGCATCCGCGCCGAGCGTATCTTTCCCAACTGCCCGCGCTACATCCCGCGCATGAGCGTCGTGGAAGCCTCGCCCTACGTGCCGCGCGCCGGCGGCCAGCCGCCGGTGCCGAAATGGAAAATGCGCGAAGCGTTCAACGAGGTGCTGCCGCGCGGCGACCCGGCCCGCAAAAAACCGGGGTCAGCGCCCTGATGCAGCGAGACGTCCTCAAACAGGAGCGCATTCATCCGGCGGTGCGGGAGAAGGTCGCCGGCTACCGCCTCGAAGTCGTCAGAGCGGTGCAAGCTGCGATCGCGGCGAACGACATCGTGGTGGTTGGCATGCGCCAGAACCCGTTCCCGAAGAAGGCCCGCAAGCTCCTGGACGCAGCCGGCCTCGCGTACGCGTACCTCGAGTACGGCAGCTACCTCGGCCAGTGGCGGCCCCGGCTCGCCCTGAAGATGTGGACCGGCTGGCCCACCTTCCCGATGGTGTTCGTGAAGGGCGTGCTGGTGGGAGGCGCGAGTGACCTGGCGCGGCTACTCGAAAGCGGCGAGCTGCACCATTCGGGGTCAGGGTCGTAATTCGCGGTCGGAGCCCATGCGTGCGGTTATTCCTTGGCCAAACGGCTCCCCCGGGAGTATCTCTAGCAGGTTGTTTTTACAAGGGAGTCGACAAAATGAAGAACTTAAAGCGGACGTTCGTCCTGGTGTGTGCCGGGGCGCTGCTGGGCCTTGGAGGTTGCGCGAGCACGGGGGGCCCCGGTGCCTTTTTCGATGATGCAGGCACCACCATCCGGGTGAAGCAGGCGTTCTACGACGAGCCCTCGCTCAAGGTGATGGACATCAGCGTCACCACCGAGAAGAGCGTGGTCACGCTCAGCGGGACGGTGAAGTCGCGCGGCCAGCGCGCCAAGGCGATCGCGGTGGCGCGCAAGGTCGAAGGCGTGAAGCAGGTGAAGACCGACCTGAAGATCGGGAAGTCGAAGTAGCGCCTAATCCAAAACCCGGGCTCTGACCCCAGCCGGCTCGGAGCCCATCGCGATATTGTGCGCGATGAAGGCCTTCACCATCGCGTGGGCGCGGTCGGTCGCCGGGCCGGGGGTGTCGATCCACAGGTGCTCGCAGCCCTCGAAGAGCTCGAGCCGGCACTCGCCCCCGGCTGCGCGGTAGGAGGCGGCGAACTTCTCCTGGAAGGCGGGCAGCACGTTGTCGTCGAGCGCCCCCTGCATGATGAGCAGGGGCGGCAGCGCGGCCGGCTCGCGCCGGTCGAGGATCTGCTGCGGGTTCGCCTCGTAGATCGTCTCCCAGGGGACGAACCACTTTTTCGTCTTCTGCACCATGGGCTCGCGCTCGAGCTTCTGGGCGTTGAGAAAGCGCGCGTAGGGATCGCTGATCGGGGAGCGGGTGGCGACGTAGGCCACGCTGGCGTCGATGCTCGAGCCGCCGGTGAGCGGGAGGGCGTTGTAGCGCGCATCGCGCGGGCGCATGCCGACGAGGATGGCGATGTGGCCGCCGGTCGAGCTGCCGAGCACGCCCAGGGTTGCGGGGTCGCCGTGCCAGGCGGCGGCCTTCGATTTCAGCCAGCGCACGCCGTAGTTGGCGTCCTGCACCGAGGCCGGGTAGGGCGCCTCCGGGGCGAGGGTCATGTCGATCGCCGCGACCAGCACGCCGCTCCCCGCCACCGCGCGGTCCATCGTCTCGTTGGCGAGGCGGTCCTTGTCGTTCCAGGCGCCGCCGTGCAGGTCGAGCAGCACCGGGAACGGCCCGGCGCCCTGCGGCCGGTAGATGCGCGCCATGAGCGTGCGCCCGCCCGGTGTGCGGCGGAACTCCTGCTCGGTCACATCGAGGGTGAATTTGGCGGCGGGGCTGTAGGCGGTTTTCATAGAGGCCTCAAATCTTCGAGCACGGTGGGCAATAGCTCGCTCACGTTGGGGTGGATGCGGACATGGCGCTGCAGCTCGGTGGAGGGCATTTTGGCGTAAACCGCGTCGATGAGCGAGTGCACCGCTTCGTCGGCGCCGGTGCCCAGCAGCGACGCGCCGAGGATGCGCTGGGAGCCCTGCTCGACATGGATCTTGAGGAAGCCCTGGGTCTCGCCCTTCTCCACCGCGCGCGCGACCCGGGACATGGGCCTTTTGCCGACCAGCGCCTTGATGCCCTTCTCCTTTATTTCTTTTTCTGAAAAGCCGATCCGGCCGAGCGGCGGGTCGGTGTAGAGCGCGTAGACCGGGACGCGGTCGGTGTACTTGCGCCCGGCGTTGGAGAGCAGGTTGTCGGCCACGATCTCGTAGTCGTTGTAGGCGGTATGGGTGAAGGCGCCCTTGCCGTTGCAGTCGCCGAGCGCCCAGACATGCGGGTTGGAGGTGCGCAGCGCCTCGTCCACCTCGATGTAGCCGCGCTTGTCGGTGTCGATGCCGGCGGCCTCCAGCCCGAGCTCGTCGGTGTTCGGCACGCGGCCCACGGCGAGCAGCAGGTGCGAGCCGCGCTCGCGCTCGGCGCCGTCGTGGCAGTCCAGGCCGAGGGAGATCCCGTCGGCTTCCTTGCGCACGCTGAGGCACTCGGCGTTCAGGCGCAGCTCTATCCCCTCGGCGCGCAGGATGTCCTGGATGGCTGAAGAAACATCCTCATCTTCGCGCGCGATGAGCCGCGGGCCCATCTCGACGATCGTGACGCGCGCGCCGAAGCGGCGCAGCATCTGGCCGAATTCCAGGCCGATGTAGCTGCCGCCGACGACGAGCAGGTGCGCGGGGACGAAGTCGAGCTCCATCATCGTCACGTTGGTGAGGTAAGGCACGCTCTCCAGCCCCGGCATCTTCGGCACCAGCGGCCGGCCGCCGACATCGACGAAGATCTTGTCGGCCGTCACGTCTTCATCGTTGACGCGCACGCGGGTCTTGCCGGTGAAGCGCGCGTGGCCGCGGTAGACCTTGCCGCCCTGCAGCCCCTCCATCCATTTCTCCACCCCCTGGCTGGAGGCGGCGACGATCGCGTCCTTGCGCGCCTTGACGCGCTGCATGTCGACGCGCGGCCTGCCGTCGATCAGCACCCCGTAGTCGGCGGCGCGGCGCGCCATGTGCGCGGCGTAGGCGCTCGCTACCATGGCCTTGGTCGGGGTGCAGCCGTCGTTGACGCAGGTGCCGCCGAACTTGTGCCGCTCCACCACGGCGACTTTCATGCCGGCGCCGGAGAGGCGCGCGGCGAGGGCGGGACCGGCCTGGCCGGTGCCGATGACGAGGGCATCGAAGGTGCTGGGCATCGAACGACGCTAGCTGTCTGCGGCGAAGGTGTGCTTGCAGCGCGGGTAGTTGCGGCAGCCCCAGTACGTGCGGCCCTGCCCGGTGCTCTTGCGCTCGACCATCTTGAGCGAGCAGGCCGGGCAGGTCGGCGTCATGTAATCGCCCTGCGTGGCGAACACGAGCAGCTCGAGGGCCTGTTCGGGCGCCAGCGCGGCGAACCGCGCGAGCAGCGCCGCGCCGTCGACGAGCTGGATGTTCTGCTTGCCCGCGTGCGCCACGGCCTCCTGGGTGAACCGGCCGGCGGTGAGGAGCAGGCCTTCGCCGATCTTCGCCGCGGCCATGGCCGCGCGGAGCTTACGCACCGGCTCGATGCCGACCCGGTAGGCGTTCCACGCCTTGCACTGGGCGAGGATCGAGGCGCTGTCCGCGCCCGCCTTGCAAAGATGCAGGTCGACGCCGACGTGGGTGGCGCTCTTGACGATGCGCGTGCTGTAGCCCGCCAGCTCCAGATACGCCGCGCACAGCTCCTCGAAGCGCCGCCACTCGAGCTGCTTCAGGAGCTGCGCAGTCCAGACGCGCGTATCGGGCCTCGAGGCCGCGCCCGGGCGGCCCGAGCGCTTCAGCACCGCGAGCGCGCTCGCGACGATCCTGAAAACCGGGTTGCGCTTCGGTTCCGGCATGGCCGATAGTATCGCGCGGCCGCGCCGTGCCGGACAATCAGACCCCGATGGGAATCGGCGCCTGGCGCGGCCCGAGAATCTCGAGCAGCTCGATCTCGAACAGCAGCGTCGCCCCGGGCGGGATGACGCCGCCGCAGCCCTGCTCGCCGTAGGCGAGGCGCGGCGGGATGCGCAGCTTCCGCTTGCCGCCGACCTTCATGCCGGCGATGCCCTCGTCCCAGCCCTTGATGACGTCGCCCGCGCCGAGGGCGAAGTCGAGCGGGTCGCGCCGCGCGCGGCTCGAGTCGAACTGCTGCCCGTTGTCCAGCCAGCCGACGTAATGCACCACGACGTCGTCGCCCGGGTGCGCGGTTTTGCCGTTGCCGACGGTCAGGTCTTCCTTCACCAGGCCGCTGGGAATGTAGTCGTAAGGACGGATTTGCATGGCAGGGCCTTTCTGGAGGGCCGCGCATTTTACAGGGTTTTGGATTCCAGATTTTCCCAGCGCTCCAGCTTCTCCATCAGCAGGGCCTCGATGTCGGCGCTGCGCTGCTGGTCGGCGCGCAGGGCCTCGGGCGGCTGGCGGTAGTACTCGGGCGCGTGCATTTTGTCGAACAGATTTTTTTGCTCCAGCTCGAGCGCCTCGATCTCGGCGGGCAGCGCTTCCAGCTCGCGCGTCTCCTTGTAGGAGAGCTTGACGCGGCTTTTCTCGCGAACCCCCCGCTCGCCGGAAGCTCGCTCCCCCCTTGTCATGGGGGCGGGGCGCTGGCGCAGGTAGTCGGAGTAGCCGCCGGCGTATTCCTTCCACACGCCCTCGCCCTCGGCCGCCAGCGTCTGCGTCACCACGTTGTCGAGGAAGGCGCGATCGTGCGAGACGAGCAGCAGGGTGCCGGCGTAGTCCTGCAGCGCCGCCTCGAGGAGCTCCAGCGATTCGATGTCGAGGTC
>CAZJJC010000130.1:0-3092 GCA_964546195.1 uncultured Enterobacteriaceae bacterium
GACGACGTTTTCGTGGCGTCGATCAACATTGCAAAGTGGCAGCTTTGGCTGGCGTGCCTGGCGGACCTTTCGATCTACGCCGGAGGCCTGCTGGCGCAGCGCACCCAGGCGCCGCCCGAGCAGATCCGGGCGCTGATGGGCGGCGTGGTCGAGTCGATTCTCGAGGCAACCGGGGTGCCGGCGGACGCCGGCAGCGAGTTCGCCGCGGGCGTGCAGCGCGTGCGCGCCCGCATCGCGCTTTGCGACTGGGCGCGCGTGCCCGATGACGAGACGGCATTCTCGGAGAGCCCGGCGGCCCTGGTGCGCCACGCGCCGATCGTCGATGAGCTGAAGCAGCTCGACGAGCCGATCGTGCGCAACTCGGTGCGCTTTCGCTGGCAGGACGTGCGGCGCGAGCTGCGCCGGGACCTCGACGCGGTCGCGGTCCTGAGCGCCGACACCTCTTAGCGTGTTGCTCTGCGACACGCGCTCCTCCTCGCGGCGCATACTAGGCGGGAAACCCTCCGCCTTTCCATTAGGGAAAACCCTAAGTTCCTTTCGTGCGCTGCAACATGAGCTGCACCAGCTCCGCGACCGAGGTCGCGCCCATCTTATCCATCACCTTGGCGCGATGCGCTTCGACCGTCTTCACGCTGATGGCGAGCTCCGCGGCGGTCACCTTGTTCTGCTTGCCCTCGATGACCCGGTCCATCACCTCGCGCTCGCGTTCCGTGAGGGCCGCGAGCCGCTCGCTCAGCACGGCAGGCAAGGCGCGTTGGCGCCGGATCTCGCCATCACGCTCGAACGCCTTGGCGATGACCGAGAGCACCTCGCGGTAGCTGAACGGCTTCTGGATGAAATCCACGGCCCCGCCCTTGATCGCCGTGACGGCCGTGGGTACGTCGCCATGGGCGCTCACGAACACCACCGGGATCTCGATGCCGCGCTGCTTGAGGTAGTCCTGCAGCTCCAGGCCGCTCATGCCCGGCAGCTGCAGGTCTAGGACCACGCAGCCCGGCCCGTGGCGGTAGGCAGCGATGAATTCGGCCGCCGAGGCAAAGGTCTGCACCGCGATGCCCTGCGACTCCATGAGCCAGCACCACAGCATGCGGATCGCCTGGTCGTCGTCGACCACGTAGGCCGTGGGCCGCGGCTCCGGGTTCACGCGCTCTCGCCGAGCAGCTCGCCCACCCGGGCGAGGAGCTCCTTGGTTGAAAACGGCTTGGTGATGTACGCATCGGCCCCCAGGGCGAGGCCCTCCTCGATCTCGCTCGCCCGGCCTTTCGCCGTCAGCATCACGATCTTGACGCCGCGCCAGGCCGGGTTGTCGCGGATCGTCGCACAGACTTCGAAGCCATTTTTTGCCGGCATCATCACGTCGAGCAGCACCAGGTGCGGCGCATAGCTCTCGACCAGGCGCAGCGCCTCGTCGCCGTCGCGCGCGGTGCGCACGTCGCAGCCCGACTGCCGCAGCAGGAATTCAAGCGAGGTCACGATGTTCGGCTCGTCCTCGGCAATGAGTATCCTGCGGCTCATGCGGCAAGGCGGCCGCCCGCGAGCGGCAGCGTGAACGAGAAGCAGGCGCCTTCGCCCGGGTGGCTCGCCACCCACAGGCGGCCGCCGAAGTGCTCGATGATGCGCCGGCTGATGTGCAGCCCGAGGCCGCTGCCGTGCGGCTTGCCGGCCCGCGGGTCGCCGGCCTGCCGGAACTTGTCGAAGATGGCCTCCTGGTACTCGGGGCCGATCCCCGGCCCGTTGTCGCGCACGTCGACGCGCAGGTACGCATCCTGCACCGCCAGCGCGACCTCGACCCGGCCGCGGCCGGCCTCGACGAATTTCACCGCGTTCGACAGCAGGTTGACCATCACCTGCACGATGCGGTCGAGGTCGGCCATGACCTGCGGCACACGCTCCGGCAGCCGGCTGTCGAGGCTCGCGCCGCGCTCTTCGAACAGGCGGCCGGTGGCCGCGATCGTGTGCTCGATCACCTGGCGCATGTCGACCAGCTGCGCGCGCCACTCCGCGCGCCCGGACTCGAGCCGCGACAGGTCGAGCACCTGGTTGATGAGCCGCGTCAGCCGCTCGGTCTCCTTGATGATGATGGCGAGGAAGCGGGCGCGCTCCGCGCCATCCAGTCCCGGGTGATCGTACAGGATCTCGGAGAAGGCGCGGATCGAGGTCAGCGGCGTGCGCAGCTCGTGGGAGACGGTGGAAACGAAGTCGTCCTTGAGCCGGTCGAGCTCGGTCAGGCGCTCGTTCGCCGCGCGCAGCTCCTGCGTGGCGCGCTCCAGCTCCTGCGACTTGTGCTCGAGCCGGTGGCTGTAGACGATGACCTGGGAGGCCTCGTCGAGCATCGCGCGCACCTCCTCGAGCGAGAGCGCTTCCTCCTTCGCCACGGAAGCCACCATGATGTGCGCCGAGGCCGCGCCGACGACCCCTGCCAGGTGCGTCTCGACGAAATGCACCAGGTGCGCGTCGGCCTGCAGCCGCCGCCAATGCCGCTCCAGGCCGCGTTCGCGGGCGTGCTCGGCGAACGCCTCTTCGGCCGCGGCGACCCCGGTGAAGCGCGCGAGCAGGTGGTAGAGATCCGGCACCGAGGCGGTGCCGCGCCAGAAACGCGCCCCGCCGCCCTCGCCCGCGCGCTTGAAGACGTCCACGAACAGGCTCGCCTGGCGATGCTCCTCCGCGCTCGGGGAGAACATCAGCGAGACCCCGACGTACGCGCCCACGTTCGCCGCCATGCTCCAGATCATGGCGTGCGTGATCTGATCCAGCGCCGACACGCCGAACAGCGCGAGCGGCTTGAGCAGCTCGATGCCCCACGGTCCGTGCTCGATCAGCCCGATCGGCACCCATCCGGAGCGCGCGAACGCCGGCAGCAGCAGCGTGTACATCCACACCGCAAAGCCTGCCGCGAGCCCGGCGAGCGCACCGCGGCGCGTGCCGCCCTTCCAGAAGATGCCGCCGAGCGCCGCCGGCGCGAACTGCGCCACCGCGGCGAACGAGATGAGCCCGATCGACACCAGCGCGTAGGCCTCGCCGGCGAGCCGGAAATAGAGGTAGCCGAGCAGCAGGATGAGCACGATCGCGCCGCGCCGGATGCCGAGCAGCAG
>CAZJJC010000131.1:0-6116 GCA_964546195.1 uncultured Enterobacteriaceae bacterium
GCGCAAAGGCCGCGCCGTCTGGTGGGACAAGACCCCGGAAGAGCGCTCGCCCCATCCGTCCATGCGCCACGCGCCGCGCTCCGGCGGCGCCGAGCACACTTTCGAGCCGACCGGCGGCTACGAATGGAGCTTCGGCGTCGACGACAACGCCCCGAAGAAATAATGTCATCCCACGTCTCGAATGTCCGGCCGAAGCCGGACAAGGTCCTCACGCTCATTGCCGACTACGCCACCCGGTACGAGATAAAGAGCGCGGCGGCGTACGACACGGCGCGCTACTGCCTGATGGACACGCTCGGCTGCGGGCTCGAGGCGCTGGAATACCCGGCCTGCACCAAGCTGCTCGGCCCGCTCGACCCGGAGACCATCGTGCCGCGCGGCGCAAAGGTGCCGGGCACCCGCTACCAGCTCGATCCGGTGCAGGCGGCGTTCAACATCGGCGCCATGATCCGCTGGCTCGACTTCAACGACACCTGGCTTGCCGCGGAATGGGGCCATCCGTCGGACAACCTCGGGGGCATCCTGGCGACGGCAGATTGGCTTTCAAGAAGTTCTCGGAAGCAGCTGCTCGTGAAAGACGTGCTGACCGCGATGATCAAGGCGCACGAGATCCAGGGCGTGCTTGCGCTGGAGAACAGCTTCAACCGGGTCGGTCTGGACCATGTGGTGCTGGTGAAGGTGGGCTCCACGGCGGTGGTGGCGCACATGATCGGCTGCAGCTACGACGAGGTGGTCAACGCGATATCGCAGGCCTGGGTGGACGGGCAGAGCCTGCGCACCTACCGCCACGCGCCGAACACCGGCTCGCGCAAGAGCTGGGCGGCGGGCGACGCCACTTCGCGCGCGGTGCGCCTTGCGCTCATCTCGAAAACCGGCGAGATGGGCTACCCGTCGGTCCTGACCGCCAAGACCTGGGGCTTCTACGACGTCCTGTTCAGGGGCAAGGAGTTCAAGTTCCAGCGCAGGTTCGGCAGCTACGTGATGGAGAACGTGCTGTTCAAGATCTCGTTTCCCGCCGAGTTCCATGCCCAGACCGCGGCGGAATGTGCGCTAACCGCTTTTCAGCAGATGAAATCCCTCGGCAAAACCGCTGAAGACATTCAGAAAATCAGGATACGGACGCACGAGGCGGCAATCCGCATAATCGACAAGAAAGGGCCGCTCGCGAATCCCGCCGACCGCGACCACTGCATCCAGTACATGGTCGCCGTGCCGCTGATCTTCGGGCGCCTGACCGCGAAGGACTACGAGGACGAGGTGGCGCGCGACCCGCGCATCGACGCATTGAGGAAGAAGATCACCTGCACAGAAGACAAGGGCTTCACGCGCGCCTACCACGATCCCTCCAGGCGCTCGATCGCCAATGCGCTCACCGTCCAGTTCAAGGACGGAACCGGGCTGAAAGAAGTAGTGTGCGAGTACCCGATCGGCCACAAGCGCCGCCGCAAGGAAGGCATGCCGATGCTGGTGGAGAAGTTCAGGACCAACCTGGCGCGGCGCTTCCCGGCCGGGCAGCAGCAGGCGATCCTGGAGCTGTGCATGGACGCGAAGCGCCTGGAGAGCACGCCGGTCGACGAGTTCGTGGATCTTTTCGTGATATGAGACGAAGCGGAAATCGGGGTCAGAGCCCGATTTTTCAGAAGGAATTTCAAGTATGAGCGCCTGGCTCGAAAAGCGGATTACGGAGCTTTCGGACGAGATCCGGCACTACCCCGGCCCCATCGCGCGCTGCGACGAGCACCTGCCCGCGCTCCTGGAGCAACGCGCGAGGCTCATCGAACAACTGAAATCCGTCCAAACTCCTGCATGCAATCCCTTGGCCCTGTGGGCCAATGACGGAGGCCATGATGGCGCATAACCTGTTCAATACCCTGCAAACCTTCAAGCACGGCAAGTTCTATAGCCTGCCTGCCTTGGGAAAGCATCTTCAGATTCCCATCGAGCGGCTGCCGGTGTCCATCCGCATCGTGCTGGAGTCGGTGCTGCGCAACTGCGACGGCAGGAAGGTGACCGAGGAGCATGTGCGCGAGCTCGCCGGGTGGAAGGCGGTCGCGCCGCGCACCGAGGAGATCCCGTTCGTGGTGGCGCGCATCGTGCTGCAGGACTTCACCGGCGTGCCGCTGCTGGTGGACCTCGCCGCGATGCGCGGCGTGGCGCAGCGCATGGACAAGGACCCCAAGATGATCGAGCCGCTCGTGCCGGTCGACCTGGTGGTGGACCACTCGGTGCAGATCGACCACTACGGCAGCAAGGGCGCGCTCGACCTCAACATGAAGCTGGAGTTCAAGCGCAACGAGGAGCGCTACCAGTTCATGAAGTGGGGCATGCAGGCCTTCGACACCTTCAAGGTGGTGCCGCCGGGAATCGGCATCGTGCACCAGGTGAACCTGGAGTACCTGGCCCCGGGGGTGCACAAGGGCAAGGACGGCGTCTGCTACCCCGACACCCTGGTCGGCACCGACAGCCACACCACCATGATCAACGGCATCGGCGTGGTCGGCTGGGGCGTGGGCGGGATCGAGGCCGAGGCCGGCATGCTCGGCCAGCCGGTGTACTTCCTCACCCCGGATGTCGTGGGTGTTCATCTGAAAAACAAGCTGCATCCGGCGTGCACGGCCACCGACCTGGTGCTCACCATCACGCAGATGCTGCGCAAGGCGAAGGTGGTGGGCAAGTTCGTCGAGTACTTCGGCGAGGGCACGGCGTCGCTGTCGCTGCCCGACCGCGCCACCGTCGGCAACATGGCGCCCGAGTACGGCGCGACGATGGGCTTCTTCCCGGTGGATGGGCGCACGCTCGATTACCTGGCCGGCACCGGGCGCACCCGGGAGCAGGTCGAGGCATTCGAGGCCTACTTCAAGGCGCAGGGCCTGTTCGGCATTCCCAAGGCGGGCGCGATCGACTACTCGGAGGTGCTCGAGCTAGACCTCGCCACCATCATGCCCTCGCTGGCCGGGCCCAAGCGCCCGCAGGACCGCATCGACCTGGAGAACGTGAAGAGCACGTTCAGCGCGCTTTTTTCCGCCCCGGTGAAGGACAACGGCTTCGCCAAGCGCGGCGAGGACCTGCAGCGGCCCTACAAGACCTTCGACGGCATCGAGATCAGGAACGGCGACGTGCTGATCGCCGCCATCACCTCCTGCACCAACACCTCCAATCCGGGCGTGCTGCTGGCCGCCGGCCTGCTGGCGAAAAAGGCGGTCGAGCTCGGGCTGAAGGTGAAGCCGCACATCAAGACCTCGCTCGCGCCGGGCTCGCGCGTGGTCACCGAGTACCTCGCCAAAGCCGGGCTGCTGCCCTACCTCGAGAAGCTCGGCTTCTTCCTCGCCGGCTACGGCTGCACCACCTGCATCGGCAACTCCGGGCCGCTGGCGCAACCGATCGAGGAAGCGATCGTCAAGAACGACCTGGTGTGCGCCGCGGTGCTCTCGGGCAACCGCAACTTCGAGGCGCGCATCCATCCGAACATCCGCGCCAACTTCCTCGCCTCGCCGCCGCTGGTGGTGGCCTATGCCATCGCCGGCTCGGTGCTCGTGGATTTCAAGCGCCAACCGCTTGGAAAATCGAAGGACGGGCGGGACGTCTACATCGGCCACATCTGGCCGGGCGCGGAAGAGGTGCAGGCGCTCATGAAGCTCGCCATGGATGCGCCGACTTTCAGGCGCCTGTACAGCGATCTAAGCAATACCAATGCGCTGTGGAAGAAAGTGTCCGCGCCCGCGGGCCAGGTCTACAGCTGGCCGCCGTCCACCTACATCGCCGAGCCGCCTTTCTTCGAGGGCTTCTCCATGACCCCGGGAAGCACCGGCAGCGTCATCGGCGCGAGGATCCTCGGCATCTTCGGCGACTCGGTGACCACCGACCACATCTCGCCGGCCGGCTCGATCAAGCCGACCTCGCCTGCGGGCATCTACCTGCAGGAGCACGACGTGGCGGTGGCCGATTTCAACAGCTACGGCGCGCGGCGCGGCAACCACGAGGTGATGATGCGCGGCACCTTCGCCAACGTGCGCATCAAGAATCTGATGGTGCCGGGGAGCGAAGGCGGGATCACCCGCTACCAGAGCGAGGTCATTCCCATCTATGAAGCGGCGATGCGCTACATCGCCGAAGGCACGCCGACCGTGGTCTTCGGCGGAGAGGAATACGGGACCGGCTCCTCGCGCGACTGGGCGGCCAAGGGCACCCAGCTCCTGGGCGTGAAGGCGGTGATCGCGCGCAGCTTCGAGCGCATCCACCGCTCCAACCTGGTCGGCATGGGCGTGCTGCCGCTGCAGTTCCTCGGCGCCGACTCGGCGCAGTCCCTCGAGCTCAAGGGAGACGAGACCATCGATGTCCTGCTGCAGGAGGAGATCCGCCCGCAGCAGGAGCTCGCCCTGGTGATCACGCGCGCGGACGGCGCGCGCCAGGAAGTGAAAGTGCGCTCACGCATCGATACCGCGATCGAGGTCGACTACTACCGGCACGGCGGCATCCTGCCCTACGTGCTGCGCGAGCTCATCAACTCTGCCGGACCGGCCAGCGCCAAGGCCGCCTGAAAATAAAGGGGGCAGAGCAATTTGGTCGAGAGGTGAGCCGGCATCATCGGTCGGCGACGGTGCTGTGCACCACCCGCAAGTACTCGGTGTTGAGTGTCTGCGCGAGCTTTCGTACGGCGGCGATGATGCCGCCCGGCTGGTCCTTGACTAGCCGCTCCACGCGGTCGTCCGCCAATGCGCTCGCCGCCACCCACGTGATGTACAAACCCTCGCTTCGCGAGTGGCGCTCCGAATCGAACTTGGCCAGGCCCTGGTCAGTCAACCCGTAGTCCACGACCCCGTACGGGGTTACGACCTTGTGCTTGATCGTCCCCCGGCCCTGGTGCCGGTAAAAGCGCGACGTCACGTCCATCATGAAATGAACGTCGCTGGGGCTCGGCATCGAAAACACCAGATCGGTGATCCAGCGCGCGTCGAACGAGCCGACTTCGCCGGCCGCCGCGCCCTGCCTGCAGCCGGCATGAGCCGCGCATTCGAAGTATTTCAGCGGATGCACGTGATACAGGTGAACTTCGGTATTCCTGGCCATCAGCTCCTCGAGGTACGCCCGGTCCACGCGCATATGGGCGCTGTCGCGCTCGGATTTCTCTTCACGGCCGATTTCGTGCCATTGACAGTTTTGCGTTCCGTGTGCGCGCGGCAGGAAGGCCCACATTTCCTCGAAATCAGAGCCCCGCAGAATTTTCGACAGTTCGTGAACGCCGTCGGATTCGCACTTGCCGTTGACGACGTAGCGTTCGGTATTGGAGACGTTGACGAGCAAATGCGGCGAAAGCTTGATCTCGCGGGCGGGTTCAGCCCCTGCCATGTTCCAAATCAACAGCAGGGCGATCATGGCCGTTCGCCCCGGAGGCGCTGTATCGGCGCTCATGGGTTGTCGTTCACTCTATCTTCGCGAAAGGAAGTGAGCCAGCGCCTTGATGTCGGCGTCCGAGACGCCGTAGAGCGCCGCCGCCATGATGGTGTCGCCGCCGGAGCGCTGGTTATCCCGGTAGGCGATCATTTCGGAAGCAAGGTCTCCTCGCGCTGTCCGGCAAGGCGCGGGATCTGCGCCTGTCCGCGATAATCCGGCATATGGCAGCTGCCGCAGCGCAGCGTCTGCGCTTTTTCCATCCCCTGCTTCACCAGCGCCGCATCGGCCGTGCCGCTCTGCGTTGCCATGGCAGGCAAATTTGCGAAGTGGGCGGCCAGCTGAACGATCTCGGCATCCTTTAGGCCTTGCACGGCGGGTTGCATCGACTCGGAACGGCGCACGCCTTCGCAAAACAGAATGAGCTGCGTCTCGATGAACAGTTTTGGCTGCGCCGCGATCGACGGCACGCCCGGCGTGACCGAGTTCCCGTCGGCACCATGGCACGACAGGCACAGCGGCAGGCGCTCCTGGGCACCGGCGCAGAGAAAGATAATTAGATCTGAAGGCTCGCCTGAACGCCAACAGTCATATTGCGGCGCGGCGAAGGCTCGTAGTACCGGCCGTTGCCGTCGTTCACGATCACCGAGCCGGCGTAGTCGCGGTCGGCGAGGTTATCCATCCGTACGAATTCGGTGAGGCGCCAGCGCCCGCCCTGCTGCACCAGG
>CAZJJC010000132.1:0-4191 GCA_964546195.1 uncultured Enterobacteriaceae bacterium
GACTCGCCGCGCATGCCGGGGTTCTCCAGGATCAGCACGCGGCGGATGGCCTCCTTCGCCGTTATCAGCTTGCCGGCCTCCATGAGGTAAGGACGTGCTTCGCGGTACTTCCACAGCGCCGGCTTGCAGGGGGTGGAGGGCTCGTTGGGGATCAGGTCGTGCAGCACCTCCCACAGCGGCGCGAGGTTGTTTCGGTCCATGCGGCGGTACAGCTCCTGCCGCGCGGCACCTATGCTGGGTTGCGGAACGCTTGCCATGGTGAGCCCTTCCTAAAGAAGCGATTTTACGTGCGGGCGACGGGCTTGAGCCAGACGACCGGCTTGCCGAGCGTGTTGCCCAGCGCCTTGCCTTCGGGATCGGCCAGCGCGGCCTCGCGCGCTTTGCGGATCGCCGCCGCCTGCTCGCGCGGGCTCGAGGTGGCCGGGTTCTGGATCAAGGCATCCACGATGGCGAGAAAATTGGCCTTGCCCCGGCGGTGCGTCTCGCCGTAGCCCTTGATCAGGCCGGCGCACTCCGCTATCTCCAGCGCCAGGGCCGAATCGCGCTGCGCCGCATCCGCGACAAGTCCGAGCCAGCCGTCGATCAGGCGCTGCTCCTCGCGATAGCGGTAGGTCTTCGGCCGCCAGGGCTTGAGCCAGGCGAGCGAGCGCATCAGCAGGTAGCCCCACAAGCTCGAGGTCCTGATATGCATGCCCACGTTGTAGGCGTCGAGCTTGCCGCGCCGCTCGGCCCAGGACACCAGTTTCTTTCCAAGGAAAGCCGGCAGCACGGAGGCGAACTCCTCGATTCCGGGCTTCAGGTAATCGATCACCACCACCGGCTCGCCGCCCTTTGCTCCTACTTCCTTTCTGATCCTGTCAAACCGGCTGGCGCGCGTCTTGAGGTCGGCGACGCGGATGATGTCCTCGTAGGCCATCCACAGCGCGAGATGGCGCGCCACCTCGGCGGCGAGCTTCGCATCGCCGGCGAGGAAGGGCTTCATGCGTTCCTCGTATAGGGCGACATACCGCTCGCCCTGGTAGTCCTTCAGCCTTTCCCTGCCTATCTTGAGGATGTCTTGAAGCTCGGTCGCCTGCTTCGGCGGCACAGGCTGGGCCGGCGCGGGCCGCTGCCCGGCGGCGATGTCGAAGCCCGCCGCGAAGCCTCGCAAGCTCGCTTCGGCGCCGCGTCCTCCGTGCCGGATGGCCTGCTCGCAGGCCTCGCGTGGCAGCGGCAGCACGCCGCTGCCCGCCATCGCACCGAAAAGCACGGCGTTGATGACGGTGCCGCTTTCCTGCGCCAGCTTGCGCATGTCGAACAGCACCGCCTGCCTTGCAAGCTGGCCGGCGGCGGTGATGACGCGATCGCTGTCGAAGCGGCCGTCGGCCATCTGCATCTTCTCGACTGTCGCGTAGATCCGGTGCGTCGAGGCGATGAGCGTGGTGCGCTCGGGGTTCACGTAGCCGTTCTGCATGGCGCGTCCGGCCTCGACCAGCTCGGAGGCCACCATCACGTCGACATTTCCCGGGCTGGGCGTGAGCGAGAGCACGGGTTCTTTTCCGTGCAACTCGTTCCTGACGGCAGGAAAAATCTCCAGGTAGTACGTCGTTGCGCCGGTGCGCTGCGCGACGCCGGGAATCGAGGTGGCCTGCGCCGGGTAGCCGCACTGCGTGGCCGCCTGCATCAGCCAGTCGGCCATCACGCCGCCGCCTTCGCCGCCGAGCGCGGCGATGAGGACCGTGATCGGACGCTCGGGAAGGCTCATAGGATTTTCCGGACCAGCCGGTCCCACACCGTCGGATTCTGAATGACTTCCGCCCGGTAGAACGAGGGGCACAGCACCGCCGCATGGGCGTTCTCGCCGCAGAGGCCGCAGCCTACGCAGCCGTCGATCACCGTGGCGACCGGGTCGCGGCGCAGGGGATCGGGATTGTCCTTCACGGTGAGCGTGGGGCAGCCGGACAGGCGTATGCAGGAATGATCTCCGGTGCAGGTGTCTTCGTCGACGCCGTACTTGACGCGCACATGCCGCTTTCCGTCCGACAGCAGTTTCGAAACCTGGGGGCGCAGGCGCCGCTGCCGCTCGAGCTGGCATTCGCCCTCGGCAACGATCACCTTGAGGCCTTTCTCCGGCGTGGTCATGGCCTCCTTGTAGACCCTGGCCATTTCGCCCACGCGATAGTTGTCTACGGTGCGCAGCCATTTCACGCCCAGCCCGGTAAGCGTGTCCTCGATGGTGCGGTCGGCATGCGTCGAGACGATCTCCTGGGTGCCCGTAGCGGAGGCGTAGCCGTTCTTCATCACTACCAGCACGCCGTCGCCGCGGTTCAGAAGGTTGGACGCCACGCCCGAGAGCAGCCCGTTATGCCAGAAGCCGCCGTCGCCCATGATGGCGACCGGGCGCCTGGCCGACATCGGCCCCACGCCGGCCGCGCTGGCGAGGCTCATGCCGTAGCCGAGCAGCGTGTTGCCCTGGGAAAAAGGCTCGAACGAGGCGAAGGCGTGACAGCCGACGTCCATCGACACATGCGGGCGGCCGATGTCCTGCGCGACGAGCTTCATGGCCGAGAACACCGGGCGCTCAGGGCAGCCGACGCAGAACGTGGGCGGCCGCTGGGGCAGGGCGCCGAGCAGCTCGCCTGCACGCTCCCTCAACGATTTTGTCTCCTGTAACCACGAAGCACCCAAAGACGTGTCCAGGTGCGGGGCGTGCTCGGCAAGGAACTTCGCGATGCCGCGCACCAAGGCCTCGGCGGTGTACTCGCCCGCCATGTGCATGCAATCCTTGCCGTGCAGCCTCGACTGCACATCGGCGCGCCGCAGGAAGGTCGAGATTTCCTGCTCGATGAATTCGGGCTGGCCTTCCTCGAGCACCAGCACGGCCTTCTTCGAGGAACAAAAGGCGTTGATCTCTTCGGGCACCAGCGGGTAGACCACGTTCAGCGCAAGGATCGGCAGGCGGCTCGCGCCGAACGGGTCGGCCAGGCCCAGCGTGCGCAGCGCGCGCAGCAGGCCGTTGTAAAGGCCGCCCTGGACGATGAGACCCACGTTCTCCGTGCCCGGGAAAACCTCGTTCAGCCGCCGCTCGACGATGAATTTGCGTGCCGCGGGCAGGCGCACGTCGGATTTCAGCTTCTCCTGCCGGAAGGTGGCCGGCGGGTGCGCCAGCCGGTCATAGATGAATTCCTTGGGCGGCCCGTCGAGCTTCGCGAGCGTCGATATCGCAGGTGAAACGTTTTTCTTGGCGGCAAAAGACCCCTGGACATGGCAAGCCCGGATGCGCAGCTCCATCATCACCGGCGTATTCGACGCCTCGGAAAGCTCGAAGCCCCGTTCGACCATCTGCACGATGGTTTCGAGGTTGGGGCGCGGGTCGAGCAGCCACATCAGCGACTTCAGGGCGAAGGCGTGGCTGCGCTCCTGCGCCACCACGCCGCCCTCGCCGTAGTCCTCGCCCAGCACGATGAGCGTCCCGCCCATCACGCCGGCGCTCGCGAGGTAGGACAGCGCGTCCGCCGCCACGTTGGTGCCGACGATCGACTTCCAGGTCACCGCGCCGCGCGCGGGATAGTTGATCGAGGCGCCGAGCATCGCGGCCGCCGAGGCTTCGCTGGTGCAGGCCTCGACGTGCACCCCGAGCTCGTCCATGTAGTCGCGCGCCTGCACCATCACGTCGAGCAGGTGCGACACCGGCGCGCCCTGGTAGCCGCCGACGTACGACACGCCCGACTGCAGCAATGCCTTGGTCACCGCGAGGATGCCCTCGCCGTGGAAGGTGTCGCCCTCGCCCAGGCGCAGCGACTCTATTTCTTTAGTGAACTGGCGTTCCAAAGCTTGTCCCACCAAGTGGGGTTTTGAATGACTTCCGCCCGATAGAAGGACGGGCAAAGGACCGCGGCGTGGGCGTTCTCGCCGCACAGGCCGCAGCCCACGCAGCCGTCGATGACCGTGGCGACCGGGTCGCGGCGCAGCGGGTCGGGGTTGTCCTTGAGGGTGAGCGTCGGGCAGCCGGACAGGCGGATGCAGGAGTGGTCGCCGGTGCAGGTGTCCTCGTCGACGCCGTACTCCACGCGCACCGTCCGCTTTCCCTCAGATAACTGTCTTGAAACGACGGGCCTGAGCTTGCGCTGGCGCTCGAGCTGGCACTCGCCTTCGGCGATGATGACCTTGAGGCCCTGCTGCTTCGTCGTCATCGCCTCCTTCAGCGTCTTC
>CAZJJC010000133.1:0-1687 GCA_964546195.1 uncultured Enterobacteriaceae bacterium
GCTGCCACATCGCCGAGGTCGAGATCGAGCCGCAGACCGGCGAGGCCGAGATCGTGCGCTACGTGGCCTGCGACGACGCGGGCAACATCATCAACCACCAGATCGTCGAGGGCCAGATGCAGGGCGGCATCACTCAGGGCGCCGGCCACGTCTTCGGCGAGCAGGCGGTGTACGACCGCGACAGCGGCCAGCTGCTGAACGGCAGCTTCATGGACTACCCCATGCCGCGCGCCGTGCTGGTCAACAACCTTTCGGTGATCGACCATCCGGTGCCCACCGCCACCAATCCGCTGGGCGCCAAAGGCGTGGGCGAGGCCGGCGTCACCGGCTCGATGCCCTGCCTGATGAACGCGGTGATGGACGCGCTGCGCCAGGGCGGGGTCACGCACTTCGACATGCCTGCGGGCCCGCAGCGCGTGTGGCGCGCCCTGCAAGCCGCGCGTGGATCTGCTTGAGAAGCTGTTCGAGCGCGCGCGCCGGCAGCCGCGGCGCATCGTGCTGCCCGAAGCCGGCGACGAGCGCATCCAGCAGGCGGCGCGCCGACTGAAGGCAGAGGGGCTTGCCGAGCCGCTACTTCTCGAGAGGATAGAAGAAAGCCCGCGGCTCGCGGCCTACGCGGCGCTCTACCCCGGCGACGCGAAAATCGCGCGGCGCGCGGTGCTCAAGCCGCTCTTCCACGCTGGCATGATGGTGAAGGCCGGTGACGCCGACGCCATGCTCGCCGGCGTGGCGCATCCGACCGCGCGGGTGATCGAGGCCGGACTCATGACCATCGGCCTCGCCGAGGGCATTCGTACGCCTTCAAGTTTTTTCCTGATGGTCTTTCCGGACCGGACATTGCTTTTTGCCGATTGCGCGGTCAACGCAGAACCGACGGCGGAGCAGCTCGCCGACATCGCGCTCGCCTCCGCCGCAAGCTACCGTGCGCTGCTGGAAGAGGAGCCGCGCGTCGCGCTGCTGTCGTTCTCGACCAAGGGCAGCGCGCGCCATCCGCGCGCGGACAAGGTGATTCAAGCGCTCGACAGCGCCAGACTGCGCTCTCCCGCGCTGGCGATCGACGGCGAGCTGCAGGCCGATGCCGCGCTGGTAGAAGCCGTGGCGAGAAAGAAGCTCAAGGATCTCGGCCGCGTCGCCGGGCGCGCCAACGTGCTGGTGTTTCCGGACCTCGACTCGGGCAACATCGCCTACAAGCTCACCCAACACCTCGCCGGCGCCCGCGCCATCGGGCCGATCCTGCAGGGCTTCGCCAAGCCGGTGAGCGACCTCTCGCGTGGCGCGAGCGTGGAAGACATCGTGGCCGCCGCGGCGATCCTCGCGGCGCAGAGCTAGCGCTTCTCGATGGGGACGTAATCGCGCGGCTCAGGGCCGTTGTAGAGCGTGAGCGGGCGGATGAGGATGTTGTTCTCCATCTGCTCGAGCACCTGCACCGTCCAGCCGGGGGTGCGTCCCACTGCGAAAATGGGCACGAAAAGGTCCTCCGCAATACCGTTCAGGAAGTACACGACGCCCGCGTAAAAATCGACATTCACGTTCACGCCGTGGCGCGCATACGGCTTCATCGCGGCTACCACGGCTTCGAGGATCTGGTACCACTGCGGTTGGCCCATTTCGCGCGAAAGGCGTTCGACGCCTGCGCGCATATGCCGTGCGCGCGGGTCTTCCGCGCGGTAGACGCGATGCCCGAACC
>CAZJJC010000134.1:0-3722 GCA_964546195.1 uncultured Enterobacteriaceae bacterium
CTGGCCGTCGCGGCGCGGGTCGCTGGCGCAGAAGTAGCCGCCGTCGAGCTTCCAGATGAGCTGCGCGCTGCCGAACTGGTTGTAGTCGTCGATCGTCACGAGGCGGTGCCCGCGGCGCTGCAGCTCGGCGAGCGAGCCGGCGGGAAGCTTGTCCTCCACGCTGACCTCCAGGCCCTGGACGACGCGAAAGCGCGGGCCGTCGCTCGCGGCCTGCGGGCTTTGCCCGTAGTCGGCGATGCGCACCATGACCTGCGCGTGGCCCTGCGGCTGCATGGTGCCGCCCATCACCCCGAAGGCCATCACCGGCTTGCGGTCCTTCGTAACGAAGCCCGGGATGATGGTCTGGTACGGGCGCTTTTTCGGCCCGACGCAATTCGGGTGGCCCGGCTGGAGGACGAAGGTGCCGCCGCGGTTCTGCAGCGAGATGCCGTCGACCACCACACCGGAGCCGAAGCCCATGTAGTTCGACTGGATGTAGGACACCATCATGCCCGAGGCGTCGGCGGCGGCGAGATACACCGTGCCGCCGCTGGGCGGCGTGCCGTGGCCGAAATCCTGGGCGCGCTTCATGTCCACCCGCTTCGCTCTCGACTTGAGGTAATCGCGATCGAGCAGCGCCTGCGGCTTGACGTCCATGTGATCGATGTCGGCGATGTAGCGCCTCGCGTCGGCAAAGGCGAGCTTCATCACCTCGATCTGCAGGTGCAGGCTGTCCGGCCCGTCCACCGGGTGCGAGCGCAGGTCGAAATTCTCGAGCATGGCGAGGGCCATCAGCGCGACCATGCCCTGTCCGTTGGGCGGGATCTCGTGCAGCGTGTAGCCGCGATAGTCCATCTCGAGCGGCGTGACCCAGTCGGGCTTGTTGGCGGCGAGGTCGGTGGCGCGCAGGGCGCCGCCGTGCTTCCTCGCGTGCGCCTCGAGCTTTTCGGCGAGCTCACCCCGGTAGAACGCCTTGCCTTTCGAAGCGGCGATTTCTTCGAGCGCCAGCGCATGGTCCCTGAACTTGAAAACCTCGCCCGGCCGGGGCGCGCGTCCACCCGGCATGAAGACCTTCGCGAAGCCCGGCTGGTCCTTCAACTCCGGCACCTGCTTCTCCCATTGGCCGGCGATGGTCGGCGAGACGAGGAAGCCTTCGCGCCCATAGCGGATGGCTGGCTCGAACAGCTTCTTGAACGGCAGCTTGCCGAATTTCTGGTGCAGCTCCACCCACGCGGCGACGCAGCCGGGAACGGTTACCGTGTTCCAGCCGCGCACCGGCATGGCGTTTCTGCCCTTGAAGTAATCGGGCGTCCACGCGGCGGGAGAGCGCCCCGAGGCGTTGAGGCCGTGCATGCGCTTGCCGTCCCAGACGATGGCGTAGGCGTCCGAGCCGATGCCGTTGGACACCGGCTCGACCAGCGTCAGCGTGATCGCGGTGGCGAGGATGGCGTCGATCGCATTGCCGCCCGCGGCGAGCATCTGCAGGCCGGCCTGCGCGGCGAGCGGCTGCGACGTGGCCACCGAGTTGGCGGCGAGCAGCGGCTTGCGCGGCCAGGAATACGGGTTGCTCCACGAGAAGGGCGTCATTGCACCGTCTCGAAGTCGAGCACGATGCGGCCGAGCACTCTTCCGGCCTTGAGGTCCTCGAGCGCGGTGTTGGCCTCGCTCGCCGGCCGCGTCTCCATCGGCGCCGCCTTGATCTTGCGCTTCTTGGCGAGCGCGACCACTTCCTTCAGCTCCTGCAGGCTGCCCACGTAGGAGCCGACGATGCCGATCGCGCGCTGGGCGATCGGCGGCAGCGGATGCACCAGCTCGCCGCCGTAAAGCCCGCAGATCACGTAGCGGCCGCCCTTTCTCAGCGCGGCGATGCCGAGCGCGGCGGTGGCCGGGGCGCCGACCAGGTCGAGCGCGGCGGCGATTCCCTGCAGCTTCTGCGCGGCATCGGCAGCGCGGGTGTTGAGCGTGCTCTTCGCGCCCTGCGCCCGCGCTGCGGCGAGCTTGGACTCGTCGATGTCGCAGCCGACGATATTCCTCACGCCCTTCGCCCGCAGGACCGAGATGGCGATCAGGCCCAGGCCGCCGCAGCCGAGCACCGCCACCGCGTCCTTGGGGCCCAGCGGCGCAAGCTTGGCGATCGCGCTGTAGACCGTGACGGCCGAGCAGGCGAGCGTAGAGGCGAAGGAGTCGTCGATGCCCGCCGTATCGACCAGGTACTTTGCGTCCGGCACCAGCACGTGCGTGGCATACGCCCCCGGGCGGTTCACGCCGAGGAAGCGCGAGCCCGATACGCAGTAGTTGTCCTGCCCGGATTTGCAGACCGCGCACTTGCCGCAGCCGATCCAGGGATAGATCAGCCGCTTGTGCCCCGGTTTCAGGCCCTTCACCTTGTTGCCGACGGCCTCGACCACGCCGAACGGCTCGTGTCCCGGGGTAAAGGGCGGCACGCAACCGCGGTCCCGGACGTAGAAGCGCTTGCCGCCGCCGAGATCGAAGTAGCCGTCCCAGATGTGCAGGTCCGAGTGGCACACGCCGGAGCGCGTGATGCGCATCAGGACTTCGGTGCCTTGCGGCCGGGGCGTATCGGAAACAATCCTCTGGAGAGGTCTCCCATGCTCCGTGATCTGATAGCTGATCATGCCTTCCCCGCTTCGTTCAATGCCTGGTCGATATCCCACAGGATGTCGTCGAGCGATTCGATGCCCACGGACATGCGCACCATGTCGGGGGTCACGCCCGCCTTGATCTGGTCGGCCTCGTCCATCTGCCGGTGCGTGGTCGAGGCGGGATGGATGATGAGCGTCTTGGCGTCGCCGATGTTGGCGAGGTGGCTCATGAACTGCGCCGACTCGATGAAGCGCTCGCCTGCTCTCGCGCCGCCTTTGACGCCGAAATTCAGCAGGCCCGACGCGCCTTTGGGCAGATACTTTTTCGACAGCGCATGATATCTGTCGCCGGGCAGGCCGGGGTAGTTCACCCAGGCGACGCGCGGATGATCCTTGAGGAACTTCGCCACTGCCAGCGCGTTGTCGCAGTGCCGGTCCATGCGCACGTGCAGCGACTCCAGCCCCTGCAGCAGCAGCCAGGCGTTCATCGGGGAAAGCGCCGGGCCGAAGGTGCGCATGATCTCCATGCGCGCCTTCATGGTGTAGCCGAAATCCCCGAAGGTCTCGTGGAAGATGACGCCGTGGTAGCCGGGCGAGGGCGAGGTGAACTCCGGAAACTTGCCGTTGCCCCAATCGAACTTGCCCGACTCGACGATCGCCCCGCCCATGGTGGTGCCGTGGCCGCCGATGTACTTGGTGGCCGAGTGCACCACGATGTCGGCGCCCCATTCGATCGGGCGGCACAGGTAAGGCGAAGGCACGGTGTTGTCCACCACCAGCGGAATCTGCGCGTCGTGCGCGATCGCCGCCAGCGCCGCGATGTCGACGATGTTGATGAGCGGGTTGCCCAGCGTTTCGGCGTACAGAAGCTTGGTATTCGGCTTCAATGCCTTCTTGAAGTTCTGCGGGTCCGCCGGATCGACGAACGTCGTTTCGATCCCCAGCTTCTTCAGATTGACGTGCAGCAGGGTGTGCGTGCCGCCGTAGAGGGTGGATGCCGAAACGATATGGTCGCCTGCGCTGCACAGCGTGAGGAGCGCGGTGACCTCGGCCGCCTGGCCGGTGGAGGTGGCGAGCCCCGAGCGCCCGGCCTCGATCGCCGCCATGCGCTCCTCGAACACCGCCACCGTGGGGTTCGAA
>CAZJJC010000135.1:0-2369 GCA_964546195.1 uncultured Enterobacteriaceae bacterium
TCGTCTTCGGCGCGGTGGTGGCGGTGATCCCGATCGCCGCCGAGCTGGATGCGACGCGCGAGCCTGAAACGGCGCCGCTCGCCGTCATGGGCGGCATGGTGCGCCTGTTCGTCGCGCTCGCGCTGATCGAGCTCGCGTCGCTGGCTGTAAAGTACGTCTGACATGGAGCGCGAGGGATCCACGCGGGTACCGAAGAACCTGCAGTTCAGGGTCGGGCTGCTGCTCGGCCTCACCATCATGGTGGCCGCCGGGTTCGTCATCTATGCGCTCTACGCGCGCGGCGTGTTCGAGGCCACGCAGCGCCTGACGCTGGTGTCCGACAACGCCGAGGGCGTGAGCATCGGCATGGATCTGGGCTTCTCGGGCTTCCCGATCGGGCGGGTGCAGCGCATCTCGCTCGGCGAGGACGGGCGTGCGCGCATCGATATCGACATACCGCGCAAGGACGCCAAATGGCTGCGCACCTCGAGCATCTTCACGCTGGAAAGGGGCATCGTCGGAGCCTCGCGGATCCGCGCTTTCAGCGGCAACCTGCAGGACCCGCCGCTGCCCGACGGCGCGGAGCGCGCGGTGCTCCGGGGCGACACGCAGGAGGAGATCCCGCGCAGGGTGGCCACGCTGCGCAGCGTGCTGGAGAACGTCGAGCAGGTCACCGGCGCGGGCGGCAGCCTGCAGGCGAGCCTCGACAGCCTGCGCGGCGTGATCGAGCGCCTCGGCAACAAGGAAGACATGGAGAAAGTGGCAAGCCTCGTAGACCGCGCCAACGCGCTGCTCGCTTCGCTGGACGGCGTCGTGGCCAAGACCGATCAACGCATGTTCGGCGCCGGCGGCGTGGTCGACGGCACGCAGCGCGCGGTGGACCAGGCCAACGCCATCCTCAACGAGCTGCGCGAGAGCCTGAAGCGCGTCGACCGCATCCTCGCCGACGCCCAGGCGGTAAGCGGCAACGCCAAGGCCGCGAGCACCGACCTCGCGCAGCTGCGCGCCGAGGTGGACGCGAGCCTGCGCAAGGTATCCGGGCTCATCGACGAGATCAACCGCAAATGGCCATTCCAGCGCGATTCCGAGATTCGCTTGCCCTGATCGCCCTGCTGGCCGGATGCGGCGGCGGGCCGCCGGCGCCTGACTGGCAGGCGAACGCCGCGCAGGCGCTCGGCGCCTTTCAGCGGCTGTACCTGGCGGGCAACACCGGCGCCGCCGAGTCCGAGTTTCGCCTGGCAAGAAGCGAGCTGGCCCGCACCGGCCGCGCCGACGCGGTCGCGCGCGCGGAGCTGGTGCGCTGCGCAGTGCGCGCCGCGAGCCTCGAGTTCGACGATTGTCCCGGGTTCGAGCGCCTGCGCGACGGGGCCGGCCCCGAGGAACTGGCGTACGCGAATTACCTTTCAGGTAAGGCCATGCACAGGACAGGCGACGAGCCGCTGTCGCGCCTGGTGGCCCATGCGGTACAGCTCAGGACCGGCGGGATCACTCCGGCAGGCATCGGCGCCGCGGTGGACATCGCCTCGGCGCAAGGCTGGCGCCGTGCACTGCTCGCCTGGCTCGGCGTGCAGCTCAAGCGCGCCGAGGACGCCGGCGACAGCGAAACTGCCGCCCGCCTGCGCCGCCGCATGGATCTCGTCTCCGGCTAGAATCGCCGGCTCGGAGGAGCGAGCAATGGCGAGAAGCAGGCAGCGGCGCCCGGAGCCGAAAGTCCTCCGGCCGGACGACATCGATCCGAAGCACCGCTGGGACCGCCCGCTGCAGGCGCCCGGGCGCACGCAGGTCGACTTCGAGGAGCGCATCGATTTCCGGCGGCTGCACGACTATCGGCTGGCGCGGGTGCGGGCGGCGCTTTCGCAGTCCGGGCTGGGCGCGCTGCTGTCGTTCGACCAGCACAACATCCGCTACACCACCAGCACGGTGATCGGCGAATGGGCGCGCGACAAGCTCACGCGCTACTCGCTGCTGACCGGCAACGGCGATCCCTACATCTGGGACTTCGGCAGCGCCGCGCGCCACCACAAGCTGTACGCGCCCTGGCTGCACGACGACCATTGCCGCGCCGGCCTGCTCGGGCTGCGCGGCGCGACCGGCGGCGACCTCGCGCTGTTCCGGGACGCGGCAAAGGAAATCAAGGCCCTCCTGGACGCCGAAGGCGTGGGCGACATGCCGCTCGGCGTGGACGTGATCGAGCCGCCGATGCTGTTCGAGCTGCAGAAGGCCGGGATCGAGATCCGCGACGGCCAGCAGACCCTGCTCGCCGCGCGCGAAGTGAAGAACATCGACGAGCTGACGCTGCTCAACATGGCCGCGGCGATGGTCGACGGCGTCTACCAGGACATCGCCGAGGCGCTGAAGCCCGGCGTGCAGGAGTCGCAGATCGTGGCGCT
>CAZJJC010000136.1:0-2016 GCA_964546195.1 uncultured Enterobacteriaceae bacterium
AGATGTCCTCGGTGCGGGCCTGCTCGACGATCTCGCCCTCGGTCATGACGCAGATGCGGTCGGCCATCTTGCGCACGATGGCGAGGTCGTGGGTGATGAGCAGCAGCGCCATGCGGAAGCGGCGCTGCAGGTCCTTCAGCAGCGCGAGGATCTGCGCCTGGATGGTGACGTCGAGCGCGGTGGTCGGCTCGTCGGCGATGAGCAGATCGGGCTCGTTGGCGAGCGCCATGGCGATCATCACGCGCTGGCGCTGGCCGCCGGAGAGCTGGTGCGGATAGGCATCCAGGCGCTTCTCGGGCTCGGGCAGGCCGACCAGGCCGAGCAGCTCCAGCGTGCGGCTGCGCGCCTGCGCGCCGGCCATGCCCTTGTGCAGCCGCAGCGTCTCGCCGATCTGCTTGGCGAGGGTGTGCAGCGGGTTGAGCGAGGTCATCGGCTCCTGGAAGATCATGGCGATGCGGTCGCCGCGGATGCCGGCGAGCACGCGCGCGGGTGCGCCGATGAGCTCGGTACCGCGGAAGCGCACGCTGCCCGCGGGATGCCGGGCGCGCGGATACGGCAGGAGCTGCAGGATGGACAGCGCGGTCACCGATTTCCCCGAGCCCGACTCGCCCACCAGCGCCACGGTTTCGCCCTCCTTCACTTCGAAGGAGAGGCCGCGCACCGCGTGCACCGGCTTTTCCTGCCCGGGAAACACGACGTGGAGGTTGTGGACTTCGAGCATCAGAGCACGCTCTTGCGCGGGTCGAAGGCGTCGCGCACCGCCTCGCCGATGAACACCAGCAGGCTGAGCATGATCGCCAGGGAGAAAAAGCCGGTGAGCGCGAGCCAGGGCGCCTGCAGGTTGGCCTTGCCCTGCGCCAGGAGCTCGCCGAGCGAGGCCGAGCCCGGCGGCAGGCCGAAGCCGATGAAGTCCAGCGCAGTGAGCGTGGTGATCGAGCCGGAGAGGATGAAAGGCAGGAAGGTGAGCGTGGCCACCATTGCGTTGGGCAGCACGTGGCGGAACATGATGGCGGGCTCGGCGGCGCCCAGGGCGCGCGCCGCGCGCACGTAGTCGAAGTTGCGCGCGCGCAGGAACTCGGCGCGCACCACGCCCACCAGCGCCATCCAGGAAAAGAGCAGCATGATGCCCAGCAGCCACCAGAAATTGGGCTCGACCACGCTCGCGAGGATGATGAGGAGATAGAGCACCGGCAGCCCCGACCAGATCTCCATGAAGCGCTGGAAGATGAGATCGGTCCAGCCGCCCAGATAGCCCTGCACCGCGCCGGCGAGCACGCCGATCACCGTGCTGACGAGCGTCAAGGTCAGGCCGAAGAGCACCGAGATGCGAAAGCCGTAGATGAGGCGCGAGGTGACGTCGCGCGCCTGGTCGTCGGTGCCGAGCCAGTGCTGCGCGTCGGGCGGCGAAGGCGCGGGCTGCGGCAGGTCCCAGGCCACGGTGCGGTGGTGGTACGGGATGAGCGGCGCGAGCATCCAGCCCTTCTCATCGATCAGCTTGCGCACGTACGGGTCGCGGTAGTCGGCCTCGGTCTCGAACTCGCCGCCGAAGGCGGTCTCCGGATAGGCATGCAGCATCGGGGAGTAGAGCTCCCCGTCGAAATAGACCAGCGCCGGTCTTTCGTTCGCGATCAGCTCGGCGCCCAGGCTGACGATGAACAGCGCGAGGAAGATCCACAGCGACCAGAAGCCGCGGCGGTTGGCGCGGAACGTGGCGATGCGCCGCTTGGTGAGCGGGCTCACGCCTTACGGGCCTCGAAGTCGATGCGCGGATCGACCACGGTGTACATAAGATCGCCGACGAGGTTCATCAAAAGCCCGAGCAGCGAGAAGAAGAACAGCGTGCCGAACATCACCGGGTAGTCGCGGTTGATAGCGGCTTCGAAGCCGAGCAGCCCCAGGCCGTCGAGCGAGAAGATCACCTCGATCAGCACCGAGCCGGTGAAGAGAATCCCGACGAAAGCGGAAGGGAAGCCCGCGATCACGATGAGCATGGCGTTCCTGAACACGTGGCCGTAG
>CAZJJC010000137.1:0-5302 GCA_964546195.1 uncultured Enterobacteriaceae bacterium
GCCGCGCAGCGTGTCCACCGACGATCGTAGTGCCCTGGCAAATTTGGATAGGGACTTGAAAGCCGTGGTATTCGGCCAGGACGCCGCGATCGACGCGCTCGCCTCGGCGATCAAGATGGCGCGCTCGGGCCTGGGCAACCCGCAAAAGCCGATCGGCAACTTCCTGTTCTCGGGCCCGACCGGGGTGGGCAAGACCGAGGTGGCGCGCCAGCTCGCCTACTGCATGGGCATCGAGCTGATCCGCTTCGACATGTCGGAGTACATGGAGCGCCACGCGGTGAGCCGGCTGATCGGCGCCCCGCCCGGGTACGTCGGCTTCGAGCAGGGGGGGCTGCTCACCGAGCAGATCACCAAGAAGCCCTATTCGGTGCTGCTGCTCGACGAGATCGAGAAGGCGCACCCGGACATCTTCAACATCCTGCTGCAGGTGATGGACCACGGCACGCTCACCGACAACAACGGCCGCAAGGCGGACTTCCGCAACGTGGTGATCGTCATGACCACCAACGCCGGCGCCGAGTCGCTCGCCAAGAACACCATGGGCTTCACGCTGTCGAAGCAGCCCGGCGACGAGATGGAGGCGATCAAGCGCATGTTCACGCCGGAATTCCGCAACCGGCTGGACGCCACCATCTCCTTCCGCTCGCTCGACCACGACGTCATCATGCGCGTGGTGGAGAAGTTCCTGATGCAGCTCGACGAGCAGCTCGTCGAGAAGAAGGTCGAGGCGAACTTCACCCAGGCGCTGAAGGAGCACCTGGCGAAGAAGGGCTTCGACCCGCTGATGGGCGCGCGGCCGATGGCGCGCCTCATCCAGGACACCATCCGGCGCGCGCTCGCCGACGAGCTGCTGTTCGGCAAGCTGCAGCACGGCGGCAAGGTGACCATCGACCTCGGCGAAGCCGAGAAGATCGTGCTCAAGTTCGAAGAGGAGCCCGCCGCGGTGACTTGACCGCGCTGCCGGCAAGGGGAGGGTCACAATGAGATTTTCGACGATGCTGGCGGCGGCGCTGGCGGCGCTTCCGCTGGGGGCTGCCGCACAGGACGCGGCCGTCGGCCGCAGTCTTGCCGCCACCTGCGCTGCCTGCCACGGCACCAACGGACACAGCGTCAGCACCGAAGTCACTCCGCTCGCCAGCCTGTCAAGAGACCTGATCGTCCAGCGCATGCAGGAGTTCAAGACGGGCAAGCGCCCGGCGACTGTCATGCACCAGCTTGCGAAGGGTTACACCGATCAGCAGATCGAGCTTATCGCCGCCTATCTCGCCGGTCAGAGAAGGTGAGGCGGCCATGAGAAGACGCGATTTCATCAAGGCTGCGGGCGCCGCCGGCGTTCTCTCCCTGGCAGGCTGCGCCGGCATGGGAGCGCGCAAGGGGCGCGTGGTGGTCATCGGCGGCGGCTATGGCGGCGCAACTGCGGCCAAGTACATCCGCATGTGGGATCCGGGCGTCGACGTGGTGATGGTGGAGCGCGCCAGCCTGTTCACCTCGTGCCCGATTTCCAACCTCGTGCTCGGCGGCAACCGGTCGATGGAGGACATCCGGCGCGGCTACGACGGGCTGCGCCGGCACGGGGTGCAGGTGGTGCACGACGAGGCCACGGCCGTGGATGCCGCCAAGAAGGCGGTCAGGCTCGAGCGCGGCGGCGATCTGCAATACGACCGGCTCATCGTGTCGCCGGGCATCGACTTCATCTTCGGCGAGATCGACGGCTACCAGGCTTCCCAGAGTCGGATCCTGCATGCCTGGAAGGCCGGCGAGCAGACCATTGCCCTGCGCCGGCAGCTCGAGGCCATGAAGGACGGCGGCGTTTACGTGCTCGCCATCCCGCTCGCGCCCTACCGCTGCCCGCCGGGACCGTACGAGCGGGCGTCACAGATCGCGCACTACTTCAAGCAGAGCAAGCCGCGGTCCAAGGTGCTGGTGCTCGACGCCAACCCGGACGTGAGCTCCAAGGGCCCGCTTTTCAAGCGGGCCTGGGAAGATCTCTACAAGGGCATCATCGAGTATCGCGGCAACTCGAAGGTGGTTGCGGTCGACGCCGGCTCGATGAGCGTGCGCACCGACTTCGACACGGTGAGAGGCGACGTCCTGAACGTGGTGCCGCCGCATCGCGCCGGCGACATCGCGGTCAAGGCTGGCCTTATCACCCACAACAACCGCTGGTGCGAGGTCGACTGGCGCACGCTCGAGTCAAAAGCGGTCAAGGGCGTGCACGTGCTCGGCGACGCGACCCTGTCGGCGGCCGGCATGCCGAAGTCGGGCCACATGGCTAACGCGCAGGCCAAGGTGTGCGCCGCGGCGGTGATCGCGTTGATGAACGGCCAGGCACCGGATGCCAGCCCGGTGATGACCAATACCTGCTACAGCTTCGTGTCCGACAAGGAAGTCATCCATGTCGCCTCGGTGCACCAGTACGACGCGGGACAGGGCACGATCATTCCGGTGAAGGGCGCAGGCGGCGTTTCGTCGGCCCGCAGCGAGAGCGAGGGGGCTTACGCCTGGTCGTGGGCGAGAAACATCTGGGCCGACATGCTGGCCTAGCCTCGACCGGTCGAGCCGAAGCCGCCGGCGCCGCGCGCGCTGGCGGCGAATTCCTCCACCACTTCGAACTCGACCTGGACCACCGGTACCAGGATCAGTTGCGCGATGCGATCCAGCGGCTGAATCGTGAAAGAGGCCTTGCCGCGGTTCCAGATGGAAACCATGAGCGGCCCCTGGTAGTCGGAGTCGATGAGGCCGACCAGGTTGCCTAGGACGATGCCGTTCTTCGCGCCCAGGCCCGAGCGCGGAAGCACCATTGCCGCGTATCCCGGATCGCCGACATGAATAGCCATGCCGGAGGACACGAGCTGGCTGTCTCCGGGATTCAAGCCAAGGGGAGAGTCGATGCAGGCGCGCAGGTCGAGGCCGGCGGCACCCGCGGTCGCGTAATGCGGCAGCATGCCGCGGATCCTCGCGTCGAGGATCTTGACTTCGAGCTTCCTCATTTCTTCTGCGGCAGCATGCCGGCGACATGCTCGACCAGCCTGCGGGCCAGCTGAAGCTTCGGTCCGCGGCCCAGCGCGTGCTCGCCGCGCTCGTCGAAGAGGGTGATGGCGTTGTCGTCCGCGCCGAGCGCTTCCTGCGCCAGGTTGCCCGCCATGAGCGGTACGCGCTTCTTGAGACGCTTCTCCTTCGCGTGCTGCGCCAGCTTCTCGCTCTCGGCGGCAAAGCCGACGCAGAACGGCGGCTTGGGCAGCGCTGCAACCCAGGACAGGATGTCCGGGTTCTCCTCCAGCTCGAGGGACAGGTCGCCGTTGCCTTTTTTCAGTTTCTGCGCCGCGCGGTTCTTGACCCGGTAGTCGGCAACCGCGGCCACCGAGATGAACACGTCGCTCGATTTCACCGCCTGCTTCACGGCCTCGAACATCTCCAGTGCGGTGCGCACATCGACGCGCGCCACGCCCGGCGGAGTTGCGAGCGCCACCGGGCCGCTCACCAGGGTTACTTCGGCGCCCGCTTCCTTCGCCGCGCGCGCGATCGCATAGCCCATCTTTCCCGAGCTGCTGTTGGTGAGCACACGCACCGGGTCGACCGGCTCCTCGGTCGGTCCGGCGGTCACCAGTACCCGCCTGCCGGCCAGCAGCTTCGGCTGGAATAGATTCTCGATCTCGGAGAGCAGCTGAGCAGGTTCGAGCATCCTTCCCATGCCCACTTCGCCGCAGGCCTGGTCTCCGGCGGCCGGCCCGGCGAGCAGAACGCCGTCCTCCTGCAGGAGCTGCAGGCTGCGCTGCGTGGCGGCGTTTTCCCACATCTCCACGTTCATCGCCGGCGCCAGCATGAGCGGGCAGCGTCGCGCGAGGCACAGCGCGGACAGCAGGTCGTCGGCCAGACCGTGCGCCACCTTCGCCATGAAGTCCGCGGTGGCAGGGGCGACGGCAATCAACTCGCGGTCGCGTGAATGCTCGATATGGCCCATGTTGTCCGGCACGCGCGGGTCCCACATGTCGGTCCATACCGCCTGGCCCGACAGTGCCTGCAGGGTGACCGGGGTAATGAAGCGCGTCGCCGCTTCGCTCATGATGACGCGCACGTCGGCACCCGCGCGCGTCAGCAGCCGCACCAGCTCGGCCGCCTTGTAGGCGGCGATTCCGCCGGTGACGCCGAGGAGGATCCGCTTACCCGTCAACGCCATGAGGTTGAACACCGTTAAGGGGAAACGGATTCTAAGGGATAGCCCGGAACATGGCGATTTCGGACTGGCCGCCCGCCGAGCGGCCACGCGAGCGGCTGCTGGCCCATGGCGCAGCCGCGCTGAGCGATGCCGAGCTGCTGGCCATTTTGCTGCGCACCGGGGTACGCGGAAAAAGCGCCGTCGAGCTCGCGCGCGACCTCTTGAACCAGTTCAAGGGACTGGCGGGATTGCTCGGCGCGGGGGATGCTCTATTGCAGGTGAAAGGGCTAGGCTCGGCCAAACGCGCCCAATTCTCGGCAGTTATCGAGCTCGCACGCCGTTCGATCAAAGAGGATCTGAAGGCCGGGACAGCGCTGACGTCTCCGGGGGCGGTGCGCGACTATCTCAGGCTCGCCCTCGGCGCCCTGCCGCACGAGGTATTCATCTGCATCTGGCTCGATGCACAGCACCGCGCCATCCGGTTCCAGGAAGCCTTCCAAGGCACCTTGACGCAGACCAGCGTCTATCCGCGTGAAATCGTCAAGGCGGCGCTGGCAAACAACGCGGCGGCCGTGATCTTCGCGCATAACCATCCCTCGGGAGTCGCCCAGCCCAGCCAGGCCGACGAGCTGCTCACCCGCAACCTGCGCGATGCCCTGGCGCTGGTGGAGGTCAAAGTGCTCGACCACTTCGTCATTGCCGGCAACCAGGCCATCTCCTTCGCCGAGCGCGGCCTGTTGTAGTAGAATCCGCGGCTTTTCCGCATCCTGGAGCACCCGATGTCCCGCGTTTGTCAGGTCACCGGCAAGAAGCCGATGAAGGGCCACTTCGTCTCGCACGCGAACAACAAGACGATCCGCACCTTCCAGCCGAATCTTCACTACCGCCGCTTCTGGGTCGAGAGCCAGAACCGCTGGGTGCGCCTGCGCGTGTCGACCGCGGGCTTGCGCCGCATCGACAAGGTCGGCGTCGAAGCGGTCCTCGCCGAGATCAAGGCCGCAGCCAAGGGTAAAGGCAGGTAACCATGCGCGAGAAGATCAAGCTCGAATCCTCGGCCGGAACCGGCCATTTCTACACCACCACCAAGAACAAGCGCACCACGCCGGACAAGCTCGAGATCAAGAAGTACGATCCCAAGGCGCGCAA
>CAZJJC010000138.1:0-4141 GCA_964546195.1 uncultured Enterobacteriaceae bacterium
CTGCTGCTCGGCATCCGGCGCGGCGCGATCGTGCTCATCCTGCTGCTCGGCTACCTCTATTTCCGGCTCGCCGGCGAGGCCTACGCGCTGGTCTCGATCGGGCTCATCTCGTTCGCCGCGGTGGCGCAGTTCGCCCCCGCCATCCTGGGCGGGATTTTCTGGAAACGCGGCACGCGCAGCGGCGCCCTGTGGGGCCTGCTGACCGGGTTCGCCATCTGGCTCTACACGCTGCTGCTGCCGGCGCTCGAGCGCTCGGGCTGGCTGCCACTCGGCCTGCTCGAGCACGGGCCCTCCGGCATCGAGCTGCTCAAGCCGCTCGCGCTGTTCGGCCTGACGGGCCTGGACCAGACCACGCACGCGATGGTGTGGAGCATGATCGGCAATGTCGGCGTCTACGTGGTGGTGTCGCTGCTCGGAACGCAGAGCGCGGAGGAGCATCGCCAGGCGACCCTGTTCGTCGACGTCTTCCGGCGCGATGCGGAGGGCGCGCGCTTCTGGCGCGGCACGGCCTCGGCCGGTGACCTGCACGAGGTGCTCGTGCGCTTCGTCGGCGCGGCGGCCGCCGATGCCGCGTTCCGCGAGTACGCCGCGGCCAAGAAGCTGCGCTGGCCCGACGCCACGCTGACCGCCGACGCGGAGTTCGTGCATTTCGTGGAGACCCGGCTTGCCGGGGCGATCGGCGCTTCCTCGGCGCGCATCATGGTGGCCAAGGCGGTCAAGGAGGAGGCGCTCACGGTAGACGAGGTGCGGCGCATCTTGAACGAAGCCTCGGAAGTGGTGGTCTACAGCCACAGGCTCGAGCAGAAGTCGCACGAGCTCGAGGCGGCCACCGCGGAGCTGCGCGCGGCCAACGAGCGCTTGAAGGAGCTCGACCGGCTGAAGGACGACTTCATGTCGACGGTCACGCACGAGCTGCGCACGCCGCTCACCTCCATCCGGGCGTTCTCGGAGATCCTGCGCGAAGACCCCGAGGTGGAGCTCACCCAGCGCAAGAAATTCGTCGACATCATCGTCAAGGAGACCGAGCGGCTGACCCGGCTCATCAACCAGGTGCTGGATCTCGCGAAGATCGAGTCGGGCCGGGTGGAATGGCAGGTGGGCCGCCTCGACATGAGGGAAGTGGTGTCCGATGCCCTCACCGCGATGAGCCAGGTGTTTCGCGAGAAGGGCATCGAGATTTCGGCCCCCGCGCCCGGGCAGGTGCCGGCGGTGCGGGCCGACCTGGACCGCGTGATCCAGGTGCTGCTCAACCTGCTGTCGAACGCGGTCAAGTTCTGCGAGCCGGGGCGCGGCAGGATCGAAGTCGCGCTGCGCGGCGCGGGCGATTTCGTGCAGGTGGACGTGCGCGACAACGGTCCGGGGCTGGGCGCCGAGGAGCAGGCCGTCGTCTTCGACAAGTTCCAGCAGGTCGGGGACACCCTCACCGGCAAGCCGCAGGGGACGGGGCTGGGCCTGTACATCAGCCGCCACATCGTCGAGCATTTCGGCGGGCGCATCTGGGTCGAGAGCCGCCCCGGCGCCGGGGCCTGCTTTTCCTTCACCCTTCCCGTGGAGAGCTGATGGCAAAGAAAGTCCTGATCGTCGACGACGAGCCGAACATCGTCGCGGCGCTGGAGTACCTGCTCCAGCGCAGCGGCTACGAAGTGCGCAGCGCGTCGAACGGCGAGGAGGCATTGCAGCAGGTGCAGGCCTTCGCGCCGGATCTCGTGCTGCTGGACATCATGATGCCGCAGCGCAGCGGCTACGAGGTCTGCCAGCGCATCCGCGAGCGCCCGGAATGGAACCGCATCCGGATCCTGATGCTTTCGGCGAAAGGGCGCGAGGCCGAGGTGAGCAAGGGTCTGTCTCTCGGCGCCGACCTGTACATCACGAAGCCTTTCTCCAACGCGGAGCTCGTGGCCCGCATCGGGGAGCTCCTGGGAGACGAGCGGGCCCCGCGCGGCGCATGAGCCCGCGCGGCAAATTCGCCGTCTGGGTCGCCGCGCTGTACTTTGCCGTCCTCGCGATCGTGGCGGGGTTCGGCGCCCTGGTGGCCGCCGGGCTGCCCGACATCGATGCCGCGGCCCTCGGGCGCATCCTGGAACTGCGCACGCCGGCGCTGGCGCTGCTCGCGGCGCTGCTGCTGCTCGCTTGCATCGGGGCCGTGAGATGGTTTTTCTCGGAGCACGTTGCGCCGGCGCGCGCGCTCGCCGAGCAAACGCGCGTGATCCGCAGCGCCAACGCGGACTTGCGCCTCTCGGTCGAAGGCGCAGGGGCGCTGGCGGAAGTCGCCTCCGCAATCAACGAGCTTGCCGACGCGTACCGCAGCCTGCAGCAGGACGGCGAGGCGCGCGCCGCCGAGGTGCGCGCGAGCCTCGACGAGGAGCGTAACCGCCTCGCGGCGCTGATGTCCGAGCTCGCCCAGGGCGTCCTGGTGTGCAATGCCGAGGGCACCATCCTGCTCTACAACGAGGCCGCGCGCGCGCTGTTCGCATCGCCCGATGCCGCCTCGGCCCACCCGCTGGTCGGGCTGGGCCGCTCGGTTTTTGGGCTGATCGACCGCGGCCAGATCGCCCACGCCACGCAAAAGCTGCAGCGCAGTCTCGAGCGCGGCGAACGCCTGCCCAGCGCGCGCTTCGTGGCCGCCACGCCTGCCGGGCGGCTGATCAAGACCCAGGTCGCGCCGTTCCTCGACGCCCGGGCGCGCCTCGCCGGCATGGTGCTCGCGCTCGAGGACGTCACCGAGCTGCTGGTTCGCGAGTCGCAGCGCCGCTCGCTGCTGCAAACCTTCGCGGCGCGCATCCGGGCGCCGGCGGCCAACATTCGCGCGGCCGCCGAAAACCTCGCCGCGTTTCCGGAGATCGACCCGCAGCGGCGCGCCCAGTTCGTCGGCATCATGGCGACGGAGTCGGCGGCCCTTGCGGCTACCATCAACGATGCCATGCGCGAGTACGCCGACGCCCTGAAAGCCGCGCTCTCGCTCGAGGACATGCGGGCGGCCGACGTGCTGGAGTTCGCGCGGGCGCGCATCGCGGCCATGCTGGCGATCGGCGTGGAGATCGCCGAGCCCGGCGACGAAGTCTGGGTGCGGGCCGACAGCTACGCGCTGGTGCAGGCGATGGTCCACCTGGCGGGGCGCCTGGGCAAGGACCACGGCGTGAGCAGGCTCGAGCTGCATGCGCGTGCGGCGGGACGTTATTGCGAAATCGACCTCGCCTGGAGGGGCGCGATCGTCGCAGCCGACGCCTTGTCGTTCTGGGAAGCCCAGCCGATCGAGGCGGGCACCGAGCGCTCGCCGCTGAGCGTGCGCGACGTCCTGGAGCGGCACGGGGGCGAGGTCTGGTACCGGACCGCGGAGGCCGCGGGCGTGCGCGGCGGCTGCTTCCGCTTCCTGATTCCGGGCGGCGCGCCGCCGGCGCCGGTACAAGCGGGCCGCATCGCGGAAAGCCGGCCCGAGTACTACGATTTCGACCTCTTCGGGCGCGGCGCTCTCGCCGGGACGCTGAATGATGCGAGCCTAGGGAGCCTCAGCTGCACCGTTTTCGACACCGAAACCACCGGGCTCGAGCCATCGGCGGGGGACGAGATCATCAGCATCGGCGCCGTACGAATCGTGAACGGCAGGTTGCTGCGCAACGAAGTGTTCGAGCAGCTCGTCAACCCGGGCAGGCCGCTCAACCCCGCCTCGGCGCGCGTGCACCGGATCGACCCCGCAGCGCTCGGCGGCCAGCCGAGGATCGGCGAAGTGCTCCCGGCGTTCCACCGTTTCTGCGAGGATACGGTGCTGGTCGCGCACAACGCGGCTTTCGACATGCGCTTTCTCGAGCTCAAGCGCGCCGCATCGGGCGTGTATTTCGACCAGCCGGTGCTCGACACGCTGCTGCTCTCGGCGCTCGCGCACCCCGGACTGGAGGACCACAGGCTCGAGGCCATCGCCGAGCGCCTGGGGCTGGACCTGATCGGCCGGCATACTGCGCTGGGCGACGCGCTGCTCACGGGCGAGGTCTTCCTGAAGCTCCTGCCGCGGCTCGCCGAGCGCGGCATCGTGACCCTCGGGCAGGCGCTCGATGCCTCGCGCGAAACCTATTACGCCCGGTTGCAATACTGAGATGAAGCATCGGTATCGCCACCTCGAAGGACGCATCGCCGGCGAACAGCAGAC
>CAZJJC010000139.1:0-9872 GCA_964546195.1 uncultured Enterobacteriaceae bacterium
CCCGCGGGGATGACCTCGTTGCCGATCCCGTCGCCCGGGATCGACGCGATGCGGTAAGTCTTCAAGCCGCTAGGTTTGTAGCGCACGCGCAGAGCGCGTGCTTGGGGACTGGGCGCGAATGGCCTGCGCGACCGCGGCGCCGACTTCGGCGGTACTCGCGCTTCCCTTCATGTCGGGCGTGTGCGGGCCCTCGGCGATGACGCGCTCGATGGCGCGCACGATGTCGGCGGCGGCCCCGGCATGGCCGAGGTGCTCGAGCATCAGCGCGCCCGACCAGATGGCGCCGATGGGGTTGGCGATCTTCCGGCCGGCGATGTCGGGCGCCGAGCCGTGCACCGGCTCGAAGATCGACGGCGCGCTGCGCTCGGGATTGATGTTGCCCGAAGGCGCGATGCCGATGGTGCCGGCGGTGGCGGGGCCGAGATCGGACAGGATGTCGCCGAAGAGATTCGAGGCCACGATCACGTCGAAGCGGTCCGGGTTCAGCACCATCTGGATGGAAAGACCGTCGACGTGGTATTGATCCGCCTTGACGTCGGGAAACTGCTTTCGCATCTCGGCGAAGCGCTCGTCCCAGTACGGCATGGTGATCGAGATGCCGTTCGACTTGGTGCAGCTCGTGAGGTGCTTCTTGCGCGTGCGCGCGAGCTCGAAGGCGTACTTCATGATGCGGTCCACGCCGCGCCGCGAGAAGATGGCCTGCTGCATCACGATTTCGTTGGGGGTGTTCTCGTAGACGCGGCCGCCGACGCCGCCGTACTCGCCCTCGGTGTTCTCGCGGATGACGTAGTAGTCGATGTCGCCGGGCTTGCGGCCGGCGAGCGGGCAGGGCAGGCCCTCGAACAGGCGCACCGGGCGCAGGTTGACGTAAAGATCGAACCAGCGGCGAAAGTTGATGAGCAGCCCCCAGGCCGAGACGTGGTCCGGAACGATCGCCGGATTGCCCACCGCGCCGAAGTACACCGCGTCGAACTTGCGCAGTATGTCGGGCGCATCCTCGGGGCACATGCGGCCGTGCGCCTTGTACCAGTCGCAGCTCCAGGGGAATTCCTTCCACGCGAAGCGCAGGCCGTGCCTTGCGCCGGCCGCCTCGAGGACGCGCACGCCCTCGGGAATGACTTCGCGCCCGATGCCGTCGCCCGGGATCACCGCAATGAGGTGCTCTTTCATGGCGGCAGTATATAGAATTCGCCATGCGATTCGCGGCGGTGGAAACCTCGACCGAGTGGTGCAGCGTGGCGCTCTATCGCGACGGCGAGATCGCCTGCGTCGAGCGGCGCGCGGCGAACCGGCACTCGGAGATGGCGCTGCCGATGCTGCGCATGCTGTTGAAAGATTCAGAATTACAGGCACTTGATGCCGTGGCGTTCGGCGCAGGCCCCGGCGCGTTCACCGGCCTGCGGATTGCCTGCGGCATCGCGCAGGGGCTCGCCTTTGCGCGGGGCCTTCCCGTGCTCGGCGTCTCGACGCTCGAGGCGCTCGCCGAGGAAAGCGGCGCGCCCCGCGTGCTCGCCTGCCTCGATGCGCGCATGCGCGAAGTGTATTATGCGGCGCTTGAAAAGCGCGCCGGACGCTGGCACGAGGTGCTGCCGGCGCGGTGCGCGGCGCCCGATTCCCTCGAGATACCCGAAGGCGAGTGGCTCGGTTGCGGAAGCGGCTTTTCGATCTACGGAAATCTCGGCTTGAGACGCGTGCTGCCCGAAGTGCATCCGAGCGCGATCGCGATTGCGCGGCTCGCGGCGCCGCGCCTCGCGGCGGGCGAAGGCGTGGACGCGGCGCTTGCCGCGCCGGTCTACGTGCGCGAGAAAGTTGCATTCACGAAGGCGGAGCTGGATGAGCGCCGTACTTAAGGAGCCGCCGCGCCTCGAGGCGATGCGCCCGGCGGACCTCGACGAGGTGATGGCGGTCGAGGGGGCGATCTACAGCCACCCCTGGACGCGCGGCAATTTCCTCGATTCGCTGCGCGCGGGCTACGACTGCCGCACCTGGCGCCTGGAGGGCGAGCTCGTCGGCTACTTCATACTGATGTGCGCGGCGGGCGAGGGGCATCTTCTCAACCTTTCCATCGCGGCGAGGCATCAGCGCAGCGGCCATGGGCGCGCCTTGCTGCGCGAGGCGGCCGATCTCGCGCGCCGGCGCGGCGCGGGCGGCCTGTTCCTCGAAGTGCGCCCGAGCAACCTCGCCGCGCAGGCGCTCTACACGCGCTGCGGCTTTCGCCGCGTCGCGGTGCGCAAGGGCTATTACCCGGCGCACTCGGGACGCGAGGACGCGCTCGTGCTCACGCTGAAGCTCCCATGAGCCGGCGCGAGGCGCTGCTCGCCGAGATGGGCCTCGCCCCGATTTGGAAATCGAGGGTGAAGCAACGTGTCGAAGCGGATGGCTGGATCCCCCTAAAGGCGGCCGTTTCGGGGTGCACGAAATGCGCGCTGCATGAAACCCGCACGCAGACCGTGTTCGGCGTCGGCGACCCGAACGCCGACTGGATGCTGATCGGCGAGGCGCCGGGCGCGGAAGAGGATCGCCTCGGCGATCCCGTCGTCGGGCAGGCGGGCCGCCTGCTCGACGCCATGCTCGCGGCGATCGGCCTGGACCGCGGCACCCACGTCTATATCGCCAACGTGCTCAAGTGCCGGCCGCCGGGCAACCGCAATCCCGCGCCCGACGAAGTGGCGAAGTGCACGCCGCACCTGCTGCGCCAGATCGAGCTGGTCGGGCCCAGGCTGATTCTCGCCATGGGCCGCTTCGCCGCGCAGACGCTGCTCGGCACCGACGCCAGCATCGCCAGCCTGCGCGGCAAAGTGCACCGCTACGCCGGCGTGCCGCTGATCGTCACCTACCACCCGGCCTACCTGCTGCGCACGCTTCCCGACAAGGCTAAAGCGTGGGAAGACCTGGTGTTCGCCCGAAAGACCATGGCTTCTCTGTAGAACCTATTTTTTCTGGTGCGGGTCCTCGGCGCGCGCGAAGGCGAGCAGGCGCTCGACCTCCTCGGGGTGCCGGCGGCGGTTGTGGAGATACCACCACTGCACCACCGTCATGGTGCCCGCCACGAACAGCCCGAACACCGTGATGACGACATAGATCGAGAAGCCCTTGTGCAGCAGCAGCGAGTACAGGGCGATCATCACCAGGATCGAGGTGTTCTCGTTGAAGTTCTGCACCGCGATGGAGCGGCCGGCGCCCACCAGGTGATGGCCGCGGTGCTGCAGCAGCGCGTTCATCGGCACGACGAAGAACCCGGCCAGGGCGCCGATAATCACCATGAGCACGATCGCGAGCCAGATCTGGCTGACGAAATTCATCGACAGCACGACCAGGCCCATCGCGATGCCCAGCGGGATCACGCGCACCGAGCGGTCGAGCGCCACGCCGATCGAGGCCAGCACCGCGCCGATCGCGATACCGAAAGCGGTGACGCCCTGCAGGATGGCCGCCTTGGACAGATCGAAGCTCAGGGTGGCGCGCGCCCACTCGATGACGATGAACTGCAGGGTCGCGCCCGCGCCCCAGAAGAGCGTCGTGACCGCGAGCGAGATCTGTCCCAGCCGGTCCTTCCACAGGTGCGCGACGCAGCGGCTGAAGTCCTGCAGCGTGGCGAGCGGGTGCCGCGGCAGCGGCTTCAGGCTCACGCCGGTGCGCGGGATCTGCAGGTTGAACAGCGCCGCGATCGCATACACCACCACGATCACGACGATCGCCGCCTGCGCGGCGGTCTCGAGATAGGGCAGGTCGAGCCCCAGCAGCATGTCCGAGACGCGCACATGCACCAGGATCCCGCCGAGCATCGTGCCCAGGATGATCGAGGCGACCGTGAGCCCCTCGATCCAGCCGTTGGCGATCACGAGCTTGCGGTGCGGCAGGTACTCGGTGAGGATGCCGTACTTCGCCGGCGAGTACGCGGCTGCGCCCAGGCCGACGATGCCGTAGGCGAGCAGCGGATGCGAGCCCGACAGCATCACCACGCAGCCGAGGATCTTGACGCTGTTGGCGATGAACATCACGTGGCCCTTGGGCAGCCGGTCGGCGAACGCGCCGACGTAAGGCGCCAGCACCACGTACGAGATGACGAAGAAGAACTTGAGATAGGGGGTGAGCCAGGTCGGCGCTTCGGCCTGCATCAGCAGCGCGATCGCCGCGACGAGCAAGGCATTGTCGGCGAGCGAAGAGAAAAACTGCGCCGCCATGATGATGTAGAAACCGGAATTCAAGCGGCGCTTTATAGCACAATAGGACAAAATGCCCCGGCCCATCCGCGCCACCATCTCGGCAGCCGCGCTCGCCCGTAATCTGGAGCTCGCCAGGGCGCACGCCGCAGGCGCGCGGCTCTGGGCGGTGCTCAAGGCGAACGCGTACGGCCACGGGCTGGAGCGCGCGGCGCGCGCGCTCTCGGCGGCCGACGGCTTCGCCGTGCTCGACTTCGAGGAGGCGGCGCGGCTGCGGGCGGCGGGGACGACGAAGCCCATCCTGATGCTCGAGGGCTTCTTCAAGCCGGCCGACCTGCCGCTGCTGCACCGGCACTCCCTCACGCCGGTGATCCACAACGCCGAGCAGGTCGAGATGCTCGCGCGCAGCGGGCTGCGGGGCGCGATCGACGTCTATCTCAAGGTGAACAGCGGCATGAACCGCCTGGGGTTCAGCGCGCAGAGCGCGCGCCCGGCGTACGACGCCATCCGCACGCATCCGCAGGTGCGCAGCGTCACCCTCATGACGCATTTCGCCGACGCCGACGGCAGCGCCGGCATCCAGGGGCAGCTCGAGCGGTTCAACGCGATCACCCAGGGCCTGCAGGCGCCGCGCTCGCTCGCGAACTCCGCGGCGCTGCTTCGTTTTGCCGAGCAGACGCGCGCCGACTGGGTGCGGCCGGGGATCATGCTGTACGGCGGCTCGCCGTTTGGACAGACGAGCGCCTCCCAAAGCGCCTTGTCGCTGGGCCTGAAGCCGGCGATGACGCTCACAAGCGAGCTCATCGCGACGCAGCGGCTGCGGCCCGGCGAGCGCGTCGGCTACGGCTTTTCCTACGAAGCGCGCGGCGCGCTCGCGATCGGCGTGGTCGCCTGCGGCTATGCCGACGGCTATCCGCGCCACGCCCCCAGCGGCACCCCGGTCCTGGTCAACGGCAAGCGCACGCGCACCGTTGGGCGCGTGTCCATGGACATGATCTGCGTCGAGCTCTCCGACATGCCCGAGGCGGGCATCGGCACCCCGGTGACGCTGTGGGGCGAGGGGCTGCCGGCGGACGAAGTCGCGGCCTGCGCCGGCACGCTGAGCTACGAGCTGCTTTGCGCGCTCGCCCCGCGCGTCCCGGTTTTGGACGCGGACTAGGTGGCGCGGCCGAAAACCGCCTATGTGTGCGCCGAGTGCGGCGCCACCGCGCTGCAATGGTTCGGCAGCTGCCCTTCGTGCGGCGCCGCCGGCACGCTGAGCGAGACCGCAGGCGAGCGCAGGGGCAGGGTGGGGGGCGTGGCCTCGATCGCCCTGGAGGAGGTCCAGGCGAAGGACCTCGAGCGCATCCCCACCGGTGTGGCCGAGCTCGACCGCGCGCTCGGCGGCGGCCTGGTCGGCGGGCAGGTGATCCTGCTCGGCGGCGACCCCGGCATAGGGAAGTCGACGCTGCTGCTGCAGACGGTGGCCTCGCTTTCGCATTCCGTCCTGTACGTCACCGGCGAGGAATCGGCAGACCAGGTGGCGCTGCGCGCCCGGCGCCTGGCGCTGGAGGTGGGCGGGGTGCGCCTGGCGGCCGAAACGCAGCTCGAGCGCGTGCTCGGCGCGCTCGAGTCGGCGCGGCCGCGGGTGGCCGTGATCGATTCCATCCAGACGGTCTGGTCGGAGACCCTGCAGTCGGCGCCGGGCTCGGTAGCGCAGGTGCGCGAATGCGCGGCGCAGCTTGCGCGCCATGCCAAGCGCGCCGGCACCGCGCTCTTCATGATCGGGCACGTGACCAAGGAAGGGGCGATCGCGGGCCCGCGCGTGCTGGAGCACATCGTCGACACGGTGCTGTACTTCGAAGGCGATCCGAGCTCCGCTTTTCGCCTGGTGCGCGCGGTCAAGAACCGCTTCGGCGCGGTGAACGAGCTGGGTGTGTTCGCCATGACCGACAAGGGTTTGAAGGGCGTGGCCAATCCGTCCCGGCTGTTCCTCTCAGACCACGAACAGCCGGTTTCGGGCTCCTGTGTGCTCGCCACCCTGGAAGGCACGCGGCCGCTGCTGGTCGAGATCCAGGCGCTGGTCGACGCCGCGCATTCGCCCAACCCGCGGCGCCTCTCGGTGGGCCTGGAGCAGAACCGCCTCGCGATGCTGCTGGCGGTGCTGCATCGGCACGCCGGCATCGCCACCTGGGAGCAGGACGTGTTCGTCAACGCGGTGGGCGGGGTGCGCATCGGCGAGCCCGCCGCCGACCTTGCGGTGTGCCTCGCGGTCGTTTCCTCCCTGTCGGACCGGTCGATCCCGGCGAAGCTGGCGGTGTTCGGCGAGATCGGCCTCGCCGGCGAGGTGCGGCCCGCGCCGCGCGGCCAGGAGCGCTTGCGCGAGATCGCCAAGCTCGGCTTCGAGAAGGCGATCGTGCCGCGCGCCAACCAGCCCAAGGCGAAGATTGCCGGGCTCGAGACGCTGGCAGTCGAGCGCGTCGACCAGGCGGTCCAGTTGCTGAGAAATCTTTAAGACCGCATCAGGCGGCGAGCACGCGTTCCGCGGCGCGCACGCCGCTGCGCACGGCGGCCTCCAGCGTCGGCGGATATTCCGGGTCGGTGTAGTCGCCCGCCAGCCACACGCCCGGGAGGGAGGTTGCGATCTGCGGCCGGGTGAGCTGCGCAGTACAGCTGATCGTGGCACGCTTCTCGGCGATCACGCGGGTCCACGCCGGCGGGGGCAGCTTGCGCAGCGCCTGGGAGAGCTCGCGGTGGCAGAGGGCGGCGAGCTGCGCGTGGGTCATCTGCTGGTGCTCGCCCTGCGCGCTGATGACGCAGGCGAGCCGGCCTTTTTCCCCGAGCAGCGCGCCGCGGTCGAACACCCACTGCACCAGCCCTTCGGCCATGCCGAGCATCGGCAAGGGCAGCCGGGTGCTTTCGGGGTACTGCAGATAGCAGGTATAGATCGGCTGATAGCGGTAGTCGAGCGCAAGATCGGGCAGCAGGCGCTTCGCCTGGTGCGGTCCGACGGCGACGATTTTCGCGTCGAAATCCGCGAGCTCGTCGAGGCTCGACACGGGCGAGCGCAGGCGCACCTCGCCGCCCTTGTGCTTCACGTACTCGGCGGCCGGCTCGGGGAACAGCTTCGACAGGTCCACGCGCGGCAGCAGCAGGTCGCAGGCGCCCGGCGCGCCGGAGAGCGTGTCGCGCAGCACGGCGAGGAACACGCCCGCCGAGGCCTGCTCGATCGGGGTGTTGAGCGCGGCGACGCACAGCGGTCCCCACAGGTAGCGGCCTATGCGGCCGAGCTGATGATGGTTTTCGAGCAGCTGGCGCACCGTGATGTCGCTCGCCAGCCGGAAGCCGTCCCTTTTCAGCGAGCGCATGAAGCGCACCGCGGCGGCGCGCTCGCGCAATGGAATGCCGCGCACGAGCAGCAGTCCGCCCAGCAGTCCGAGAGCCCCCGGCAGCCCTAGCGGGCGGAAGGCGAAGCGCTTTGCGTAGCGCACTTCCAGGGGCAGGCGCAGCAGCGCCTCCGAGGGCACCCCGACCTCGCGCATCACGCCGAACAGCGCCGCGTACGCGCCGATCAGCACGTGCTGGCCGTTGTCGAGCGCCTCGCCCTGCGAGACGATGCGGCGTGCCCGGCCTCCCGGCACCGGCCCGGCCTCGAATACCGTGACCGGCAAACCCGCGCGGGCGAGCGTCACGGCGGCGGCCATGCCGGCGTAGCCGGCCCCCACGATGGCTATCCCGCGAGCCAGGTTTTCCACGCGATATAGAGCTTGCGCAAAGGCGTCAGCGAAGTCTTCTGCGTCAGCACGCGGAACCCGTCGCGCTCGATCTCCTCGAGCAGCGCACGGTAGATCGCCGCCATGATGAGGCCCGAGCGCTGCGCGCGGCGGTCCTCCGCGGGCAGGGCCTGCATCGCCTGCTCGTAATGGCGCCTCGCGCGCTCGGCCTGGAAGGCCATGAGCGCCCTGAATTGCGCGCTTTCCCGGAACTGCAGTATGTCCGAGGCCGGCACGTCGAAGCGCTCGAGCTCCTCCATCGGAATATAGATGCGGTTCTTGCGGGCGTCCTCGCCCACGTCGCGGATCACGTTGGTGAGCTGAAAGGCGATGCCCAGCTGGCGCGCATAATCGCGCGTGCGCGGGTTGCGGTAGCCGAAGATGCCCGCCGCGAGCAGGCCCACCACGCCGGCGACCAGGTAGCAGTAGCGCTCGAGGCCCGGCCAGTCGAGATAGCGCGTGCGCGTGAGGTCCATCTCCATGCCGTCGATGATCTCGTTCAGCCGCTGCGCCGTGATGGAGAATTTTTCGCTGAAAGGATGCAAGGCGCGCGTGACCGGGTGCTGCGCCTTGCCGGCGTGGAGGTTCGCCACTTCGCTGCGCCACCACGCGAGCTTCGCCGCCGCCAGCTGCAGCTCGCTCGACTCGTCGACCGCGTCGTCCACTTCGCGGCAGAACGCATACAGCGCGGTGATGGCGCGGCGGCGCTCCGGCGGCAGGAAAAGAAAGGAGTAATAGAAGCTCGAGCCGCTCGCCGCGGCTTTCGCCTGGCAATATTCATCCGGCGTCATACGGCTCTGAGCAGCAGGAGCGGCCAATCGAGCCCTTTCAATACGGGTCGCCGCCTGAAGACGTCGTAGTCGACCGCTTCCATCTTGTCGAGAATTCTGAGGCCGCCCTGCACCGTGGCGCGGATCTCCAGGCCGACGCGCCCGGGAAGGCGGCGCCCGAGGTCCTTTCCCGACAGCATGAGCTCTCTGGTGCGCGACACATGGAACGCCATCATGTTTCTCCATGCGGAATCGCATTTCTTCTCCGCGACGTGGCGCTCCGTCACCCTGTGCTGCGCCATTTCGTCTTGTGGGAGATAGAGGCGGTCGTGCTTGGTGTAATCCACCTCGACGTCCTGCCAGAAGTTGATGAGCTGCAGGGACGTGCAGATGGCGTCCGACTGCCGCATGTCTGAATCAGTCGTTCGTTTGAATAAATGCAGCAGGAGCCGCCCCACGGGGTTGGCCGAGCGCCGGCAGTAATCGAGCACCTGGCCGAAGCTGGCGTAGCGCTTCTTGGTGACGTCCTGGCTGAACGCGTCCAGCAGGTCGCGAAACGGCTGCAGCGGAAGCGCATGGTCCTGAATGATTTTCTCGAGATCCTGGAACAGCGCCTCGCGCGCCGGCAGCGCGCCCTCGATGCGCGCAAGCTGCGCCCGGTAGTGGTTCAGCCGGGCGAGCCGTATGTCGGGTGGCTCGTTCCCTTCGTCGGCGAAATCGTCCGCGCTGCGCGCGAAGCGATAAATCAGCCCGACGGGCCTGCGCAGCGGCGCGGGAAGCAGCAGCGACGCGACCGGGAAGTTCTCGTAATGGCCGACCGCCACGCTGGGTATAATACGTTGATTTTTCGGCGAAGGTGGCGGTCCACGCGAAGGTGGCGGAATTGGCAGACGCACCAGACTTAGGATCTGACGCCGCAAGGCATGAGGGTTCGAGTCCCTCCCTTCGCACCAACTTGAATTAGGAAAATGGCCGCAAACGTGGAAAACCTGGGGACCCTGGAGCGCCGCGTATCGATGAGCGTGCCGCTGCAGGACATCGAGCGCCAGGTCGAGGCCAAGCTCAAGCAGCTTGCGCGCAACGTCAAGATGCCGGGCTTCCGGCCGGGCAAGGTGCCGATGAAGATCGTCGCGCAGACCTACGGGCCGCAGGTGCGCAACGAGGTGCTCGGCGACGCGGTGCAGAAA
>CAZJJC010000140.1:0-3642 GCA_964546195.1 uncultured Enterobacteriaceae bacterium
GGGTGCGGCCGGCCGCGCGTGTATTCGTCGGCGCCCAGGTCGATGAACTCGTGCCCCTCGAGCCCCTTTTTCCGGAAGATGAACCCGGCTTCGGCGCACAGCGTGCCGCCGCAGTACAGGCCGCGCACCCGGCCTTGCGCCTTGCGGGCAGGGAAGCTTTCGCGCTTCAGGGTTTTCCCGGTGGCCTGCTCCGCCGCCGCGGTCAGCGTGGGTGCCACGCCAGGGTCGTCCAGGCCGAGGAAGCACACGACGCAGGGCTTCGCGCTTTGCTTCGCTCTCTCGATGACCTGCCGGGCCACTTCGCGTGCCGGCGGCTTGGAGATCAGCACGATCTTCGCCGTGCCGGGATCGGCTTCCAGCGCCTCGATCGCGACCAGCGTGCCGAGCGCGCCGACGCGCGCGTCGAGGTCGCGCCCGCCGACGCCGATGCCGTGCGAGATGCCCCCGCCCATGCGCGCGACGAGCGAGGCGACTTCCTGCAGGCCGGTGCCGGAGGCCGACACGATGCCGACCTCGCCGCGCGGCAGCGCGTTGGCGAAGGCGATGGGCGTGCCGGCGATGATCGCGGTGCCGCAGTCCGGGCCCATCAGCAGCAGGCCCTTTCGCCGGGCGAGGCGCTTCAGCGTCGCCTCGTCCTCCAGCGGCACGTTGTCCGAGAAAAGCAGGACATGCAGCCCGCGCTCGAGCGCCCTGCGCGCTTCATAGGCGGCGAACTCGCCCGGGATCGAGATGAGCGCGAGGTTCGCCCGGGGCAGCGCCTCGAGCGCGCCGCCGAGGCTGCGCACGCGAGGAAAGGCAGCCCCGACCGGCTCCTGCTTCTCCGAGAGAAACTCGAGTGCGCAGGCGAGCGCCTCGGGCGCCTGCGCGCCGCGCACGGCGATGACGAGATCGTTCGGCGTGGCGGCCTCGCCTTCGGGAGAGAGCAGGCGGGCAGAACGCAGCAGGTCCTTGTTGGAAGCGGTGCCGATCATGAGCGCCGCCGCCTCCACGCCGGCCAGCACCTCGAGCCTGCGCGACACGCGCATGAGCGCCACCGAGTCGAAGTAGCGCCCGCGCTCGACGCGGTTAACGAGCATGGGCCGCCAGGGCGAGCAGCGCCTGCTCGAAGCAGGCGAGCGGGGCGCGCGCGAGGCCTGCGCCGACCTGGCCGACCCCCGGCAGGCGATGCGCGATGCCGGTGTTGATCACGGGCGCGATGCCGCTCTCGACCACGCGCCGCACGTCGATGCCCGCCGGCGTGCCGGCGAATTCGAGCGCCGGGATGCCCCATTTCGGATTGCGCGCCACGGCGATCTCGCTCATCGCGCGCGTGTGGGCGAGCGCGTCGGCGAAGCCTCCGGCGCCGACGAAACCCGCCACCGCGGGCGCCGCGGCCATGGCGAAGGCGCCCAGCCCGGCCGCCTCCAGGATCGCCGAGTCGCCGATATCCGGATTGGCGTCGGCGGCGCTGTAGCCGGGGAAGTACAGCCCCTGCGGCATCTCCACCGGCGCGCTGAACCAGGCCTCGCCCAGGCCGGCGACGCGGATGCCGAAGTCGGTGCCGTTGCGCGACATCGCCGTGACGATCGAGGACGAGGGCGTGCCGCTCGCCGGATCGAGGATGCACTTGCCCATCGCCATGGCTATGTTGAGGAAGAACTGATCGTTGCCCGCCATGAACTCCAGCGCCTTCGCGAGAGCATCGAAATCATTCGAATTTCGGGAAAGACCCGGAGCAAGGATGCGCATCAAAAGCGACGAGCAGGCGACGTTGCGCTGGTGCATCTCGTCGCCCATGGCGAGCCCGCGCGCGATGAGCGGATTGAGCGGCACGGGCGAGGCGCGGATGGCCGCGCCCAGGACAGGACCGAACTCGTCGCGCAGCCAGGCAAGCCGCGCGAGCACCCCGGCGTCGTTGCCGCCGAAGCGCATCACCTTGCCCAGGCCCTCGTTGAGCGCGCACACGGCGCGGTTGCCGAAGGCGCGGTTCTCGACGACGAGAAGCGGCATGCTGCGCGTCGTGATGCCGGTCATCGGGCCGACCGCGCCGAAATGGTGGTTCGGCGCGAACTGCACGCCGCCGCCTGCAGCCAGCTTCTCGGCCGCGGCGAGGTCGCCCGCCCAGCCCTCGAACACCAGCGCGCCGCACACCGCGCCCTTGAGCGGCCCGCACATCCGCGCCCACTCGATGGGCGGCCCCGAGTGCAGCACCAGGCGCGCGGCGTCGAGCTCGGGAATCAGCGCGCCCGCGCGCCGAACGTCCGAGAGCACCGGCTCCGCGGCGAGGATTTTTCCGAGGGCTGCCTCATTCGCAGCCTCGACGTTCTCATTACTCAAAGAACTTAATGCGGAAAGAAGCGCAGGGTTCCCGCCGGCGGGCGGCGTCCAGTCCACCTGGGCCACCGCGGCGCCGTGGGCGGCGAGGTCGCGGGCGAACGCCGCGAGGCCGATATTGACCACCCGCACCGGGCCCGCGAGCAGCGCGCCGATCACGGCTAGCGTCCCGCGCCCCAGCGCAGCCGCGCGTTGCGCTCGAGCGGCCCGGAAGGCACGAGCCAGGCCGGCGCCAGCCCCTCGAGGGGCTGCGGCTGAATGCCGAACGGAAAGGGGCCGGGGCACACGTTCGCCACCTGCATGGAGCGGTAGTTGTCGCGCGTCATGAGCTTGCCCGGCAGCTTCTCCATGAGCGCCGCCTGCAGGTAGGACAGGCGATCGGACAGGCCGAAAACCGTGCAGCTGCGCCCGGTAATGCGGCACACAGCATCGACCAGCTCCTTCAGCGAATACTGCCGCGGCCCGCAGAGCTCGTAGGCCTTGCCGTGCGCGTCGGGCTCGTCGAGCGCGCGCAGCAGGGCCTGCGCCACATCGCCGACATACACCGGCTGGAAACGGGCTTGCGGACAGGGAATCGCCAGCACGGGGCTCAGGCGGGAGAGCAACGCGAACTGGTTCAGGAACCGGTCCTCGGGTCCGAATACCACCGAAGGCCGGAACACGGTAACGCCCAGGTCGTCGGCCGCCAGCACCGCCTGCTCGCCGATGCCCTTGGAGCGCAGGTATTCGGAAGGCGCCGCGGCCGAGGCGCCCAGCGCAGACAGGTGCAGCAGGCGCTTCACGCCCTGGGCGCGGCACGCGGCCACGATGGCCAGCGGCAGCTCGACATGGGTACGGGCGAAATCCGGACCGTAGTCGTTCGGCCCGCGCTCGTCGCGCCGGCCGCGCCGGCTGTGCAGGATGCCGATGAGGTTGATGACCGCCTGCTTGCCGCGCACCAGGGGCTCGAGCTCGCCGGGTGCCAGGACGTCGGCCTCGACCACGTCGACCGTCGGCAGCAGGATGAGGTGCTTGGCGCGCTCCCGGCGGCGCGAGGGCACGGTGACCCTGATGCCCTGCGTGGCGAGCGCCGAGACGAGGTGGCGGCCGATGAAACCGGAGCCGCCCGCCACCAGCACGTTCTCCAGCTTCACGAGCGCCTCAGGGAAGCTCGTCGCCCTCGATCAGCTCGGTGCCGTCGCGCGCCGAAACGTTGCCCAGCCGGCTTTTCAGCGGCGTGGGCTTGTTCTGCAGAATCGCGGAGTAGAAGACCGAGTTCGCCATCACCTTCCTGACGTAGTCGCGGGTCTCGCTGAATGGGATGTTCTCTATGTAAATCGCGCCTTCCAG
>CAZJJC010000141.1:0-22863 GCA_964546195.1 uncultured Enterobacteriaceae bacterium
AGCGCGGCAAGCCGCGCGCCGGCCGCGGCGGCCTCGGCGAGCAGGCGGCCCGCCGCCGCGAGGTTCGCCGCGACTTCGGGCGCGGAAACCATCTGGATGGCGGCTATCGTGGTTTTCGCCATGCGTTAGCGTGTCTCGACCGCCTGTGCCTCGACGCCCAGCTTGGTCACCTTGGGGTCGGCCCAGCCGCCGCTCACGGAGTAATCGAATGCGAAGATCTGGCCGAGGGGATTCTTCAGGATCCTCTGGGCGATCGCCGCCGGGATGGCGAGCAGCGGGTTCACCAGCCCGATCACGGTCGAAGCGCTGTCGCCGAGGCTGGGAATGACCCGCACGCGCACATCCTGGGTCTCGCGCGCGAGGTCCACTTCGCCGGTCATCGCCACCTCCGCCGACGAGCCGCGCATGCCGAAGTCCTTCACCGTCATTATCCCTCCCGCGAGATCGCCCGAAGACGCGATGTGCTCGAATTCAAAGCCCTTGGAGAACACGTCGCGGAAATCCAGCGCGATGCGGCGCGGAAGCGACTGCAGGCTCATCAGCGACACCAGCTTGCCCAGGCCGGGATCCATCTCCAGGAACTGCCCTTGCTCGGCTTCGAGCTTCACCTGGCCGGCGAGGCTCGGATAATCGATCGACAGAGGGTCGCCGATCCAGGACAGGCTGCCCTGCAGCTGCGCCTTGGCGCCCTTCACCAGGTCGCGATAGCCCATGCGGTTCAGAAGCTCGCCTGCGTTGCTCGCCTGCAGGTTGAACTCGAGCGAGCTGAGCGAGGGCGTGCCGCCGCGCCATACGCCGCTCGCCTTGAAGTCGGCATCGGGATTGATCATCACCAGCTTGTCGATGCGCCAATCGACGCCCGCGCGCTCGGCGGCGAGCTCGACGCGGCCAAGCTGCTTGCCGCGGTACTCGAAGCGCTCGGCCATCAGGTCGACCGAGGGCAGGTCGCTCGGTCCGATGCGGTCGCGCGGCGGGGCGCCCGGGTAGTCCTCGGGCATGCGAAAGTGCGTCAGCCGCGCCACCAGCCTGCCGCCCTCGGCGCCCTGGTAGGAGATGTCCCCCGCAAGCTCCCGGGCGCTCAGCATTCCGGACCATCCGGCGGCGCCGGTGCCGGCGCGCAATGCAACCTCGTGCACGCGCTTGCCGTAGACGTCGAGCGCGCCGATCTTCAGATTGAAGGCCGCCGCACCGGCCGCCCGCTCGCTTTTCGCCACCAGCGCAAGCCACTTGTCGAGATCCAGCGCGGGCAGCGACCCATAGACCAGGACGCCGGGCTGCTGCGGCAGGCGCACCCGTGCGCCAGGCGCGGGCGTCAGCGCGACCGCCGCGCGCTCGAGCAACATGTTCTCGCCCCGGCGGCTGCGCAGCAGCTCGGCCTTCGCCAGCCGCCCGAGGGTCAGCGACACGCGGTCGCTCGAGCCGCCTTCGTGCGGAACGACTTCCACGCGCAGCTCGAGCTCGTCCTTCGCCGACTTGGCAAGCGGCGCGGGAAGCAGGCTCCCGACGCCGCGCAGCCCCGACTGCAAGCGCAGGCGCGTGCCTCCCTTGGCGATGGTGAGGAGCGCCGAATACGGCGCGCCGCCGGAGAGCTGGGCTGCGAGGGGATGATCGAAATACGGCCGCGCGCCCTCCACCGTGGCCTCGCCGTTCGCCGCGATCTCTAGCCTGCCGTCGGGCTGCGTGCCGCCGGCGAGGGCGAGCGCGCCGCCAAAAAGCCGCCCGCGCATGTCCTGCAGAGTGATGGCCGATTCCGTGAAGCTGATCTTGCCTGCGAGGCGCTCGATGGCCGGCAGGCCGCTGCGCACCACGACGTTGTTGTCCAGCAGCTCGTACTCGCCGGCGACGCGGGTTGCGCGCCGATCCTTAAGCGGCATCTCCAGCTTGAGGCGCAGCCGGCCGCGGCCGCTCGCCTGCATGGCATCGGTCACGCCGCCCAGCATGGCGCCCACCGGGCTCGATTCGATGTAGCCCAGGAAATTCGCGCTGGCGCCTTCGGCCCCGCCGCTGACCGCGAGCTCGGCCTGAGGCAGGCGCGGAATGCTGGCGCGCACCTCGGCGAGCGGCACGCCGAGCACCGTGCCGCTGCGTGCGCGGATCTCCATGCGGTCGCGCTCGAACAGGAGCTCGGCGCTCAAAGCCTCGATGCGCGGCCAGCCCGCGGCATACTCGAGCACGCCGTCCTCCAGCTGGGCGAGAACCCTGAACTCGCCGCGCAGCGGATCGCTGAACGGAAAATCGCGCAGCTCGCCCCGCAGGCGCATGCGCACATCGCGCGAGTGCCCGGCGACGATCGCCTTGACCAGCCAGTCGCGCGTCGGCTGCCCGCCCATGATGCGCGCATGCGGCAGGTAGTTCCCGATCTGGCTCACGTCGGCGCGGTTGAACTGCGCGGACAGGTCCGCGGATCCCGGCCCGCTGCCGGCGTACGAATAGCTGCCGTAGGCATTGGCGCTGAGATGCTCGTTGGCGAAGCTCACCGACGCCAGCCGCACGATGAAGCCCCGCTCGCCCTGCCGCTCCCACTCGATTTGCCCGTTGAGCGTGTCGAGCAGGAGACGCGGCTCGGGAAAGACGCGCGGCAGGCTGAGCTCGCTCTTGCGCGAATCGAGCTGCACCCGGCCCTTCGCCTCGGTCGTCTCGAAGCTGCCGCTGATGCCTGCAAAGCCGGGCAGCAAGCCCGACGCCTCGGCCCCGAGCTCGAGGAAGCTGCCGCTCGCCGTGAAGCGCGCAGGCGCATCGAGCGGGCCGCTCCATTCCATTTTCGCTCCGCCGAGCTGGCCGCGCGGCGCCATCTCCGCCAGCAGGCGGCGCGCCTCGGCGGGCAAAGGAAGAGAAGCGGCGAGCAGCGCGAGCGGCTCCAGCTCGATCAGGCCGGCGGCAAGCGCGCCGCCCGCGCCGGGTTTCCAGCGCGCCTGGAAGTCCCCCGGCGCGATGGAACGACCGCCGTGCATTTCGAGCGCGAGGCCGCGCGCGGCCACTTCGTAGGCGTCGCCCGCAAAGCGCGCCTGCAGGCGGCCACGGACCGAAGCGAGCTGCAGCGGGGCGAGCCCCGGGTCGAGCGCTCCCTCGACCTGCGCCAGCGCCACGTCGGCGGTAGCCGCCTGCAATTCGCCGCCCGCCAGCGTGAGCCACAAACGCAGCGCGCCCTCGCCCTGGCCGATGTCCCAGGGATAGTCGATCCAGGCACGCCATGCCGCGAGGTGGGTGTAGCCGAGCTCGGCATACAGCCGGCCGCTCCATGCCGCAAGCTCGCCCAGGCTGCGCCCGCGCAGCAGCGCGCGCAGCTCGAGCGGCGAGCCCAGCCCGGGCGGCGGTTGTGCGGTCAGGCCGATCGCATGCTCGTCTCCCGCGTTCTGCAGGCGCAGGTTGAGCGAAGACAGCACGAGCGGCGGCGCGGCGCGCTGCTCGTCGAGCCACTCGATCTCGGCGTTGCGCAGCACGATCTCGTCGTGCTTCAGCGCCCAGTCCGAGAACGCGGTGCCGTCGCCGAGCTTCCTGCCGGCGATGTGCAGCGCCCCGCCGGCGTCGCGCCGCACCTGCACGCGCAAGCCGTCGACGACCAGGGAATGCAGCCTGAATTCCACCTTGGGCAGCGCCAGCACCTCGCGGCCCGCGAGGTCGTGTATGCGCACGTCGGAAAGATCGACGCGCGGATGCAGGCCCGACCAGCCGGCGTCGATGGCGCCAATGCTGACCGGCTGCCCGACGGCGCGTGAAGCCGCGGCCACGATGTGTCCGCGATAGCGCTCGATGTCCGGCAGCAGCCAGAAGCGCAGCGCGAGCACCAGCGCGGCGCAGGTAAAAAACACCGCCCAGGCGAGAAATTCGACGGCTCGCCCGACTCTCTTCATGATGGAATAACGCTCACCCTCGGCTAGAGGTTTCATTCTAATGGTAAATGTCGGATCTCATTAGCAAAATCTCCGATTCAGGCTATGCCCGGCGAGTGCTCGCGGCGCACCCCGGGCTCGCGCGCGAGATCGCCGCGCCTGCGCCGTTCACGCGCGCGGAGATGGCGGCGGCGCTCGCCGGCGCGCACGGCGACGACGAGCCGGCGCTGATGCGCCGCCTGCGGCGGCTACGCCAGCGGGTGCTGCTGCGCCTCATCGCGCGCGACCTCTGCGGGCTGGCGGGCCTCGACGAGGTATGCGGCACGATGAGCGACCTGGCCGAGCTGGCGATCGGCGCCGCGCTCGACGACAAGGAGCTGATCGTGGTCGGCATGGGCAAGCTCGGCGGGCGCGAGCTGAACGTGTCCTCCGACGTCGATCTCATCTTCGTCCACCCCGGCGGCATGGAAGACCAGGAGCGCTACGAGCGCGCCGGGAGGCGCCTCATCCGCCTGCTCGCGAACGTCACCGAGGACGGCTTCGTGTTCCGCGTCGACATGCGCCTGCGGCCGTACGGCGATTCCGGCCCGCTCGCCTGCGCGCTGGAATTCCTCGAGAACTACTTCATCACGCAGGGACGCGAATGGGAGCGCTACGCCTGGATCAAGGCGAGGGCGCTGACCGGTTCAAGTCACGAAGAGCTTGCGCAAGCGGTCCGGCCGTTCGTGTTCCGCAAGTATCTTGACTACGCGACGCTCGGCGCCATGCGCCTGCTGCACGCCGAAGTGCGCCGCGACGTGGCGCGCCGCGAGCTCGCCGGGGACGTCAAGCTCGGCCCCGGCGGCATCCGCGAGATCGAGTTCGTGGCGCAGGCCTTCCAGCTGGTGCGCGGCGGCCGCGACCCCGAGCTCACCGCGCGGCCGACCCTGGAAGTCTTGAAAAGGCTTTCCGCGAAAAGGCTGCTGCCCGCAGGGGCAGCTGAAGAGCTTTCCGACGCCTACGTGTTTCTGAGAAACCTTGAGCACCGGCTGCAGTACCTCGACGACGCGCAGCGCCACGACCTTCCGCAGGAAGCCGAAGAGCGGACGCGCATTGCGCGCATGTGCGGCTTTGCATCCTGGGATACGTTCTCCAAGACCCTGCAGGCACACCGGGCGGCGGTGTCGCGGCATTTCGACGCGGTGTTCGCCGAATCCCGGCAGGAAAGCGAGCCCTGGCCCGATCATCCGCGCCTGGAGAGCCTGCGCGCGAGCCAGCGCTACGCCGCGCTGCCCGCCGAGTCGCGCCGACGGCTCGACGCGCTGATTCCCGCACTCGCGCGCGCCGCGGCCGCCGGCCCGGATCCCGAAGCCACGCTGGCGCGAGCCGTCGAGCTGGTGGAGGCGATCGCCAGCCGGGCCGCCTATCTCGCCCTGCTCGCCGAGCACCCGGAAGCCCTCGAGCGCGTGACCCGCATCATCGGCGCCTCCAGTTGGGCAGCGCAGTTCATCACGCGCCACCCGCTGCTGCTCGACGAGCTGCTCGACGACCGCCTGCTCTATGCGCCCCCCGACCTGGAAGCGTACGCGCGCACCCTGCGCGCGCAGCTCGCCGCCCACGCCGCGGACACCGAGCGGCGCATGAACCTACTGCGCGAAGCACACCAGGCGCAGGTATTCCGTCTGCTCGCCCAGGACCTGGCCGGGCTGCTGACCATCGAGCGCCTGGCCGACCACCTCTCGGCGCTGGCCGACGTCACCCTGGGGATCACGATCGAGGAGGTTTGGCGCGAGCTGCCCCGGCGGCATCGCGAGGGCCCGCCGCGCTTTGCCGTTATCGCGTACGGCAAGCTCGGCGGCAAGGAGCTCGGCTACGCCTCCGATCTCGACATCATCTTTCTCTACGATGACCCCGATGAGCAGGCGCCCGGAACTTACGCGCGCCTGGCGGTGCGCCTGCAGAGCTGGGTGACCACGCGGACCCTGGCGGGCGTGCTGTTCGAGACCGACCTCGCGCTGCGGCCGAGCGGCGCCTCCGGCCTGATGGTGTCGTCGGTCGAGGCCTTCGAGCGCTACCAGGAAAAGGACGCCTGGGTATGGGAGCACCAGGCGCTCACGCGCGCCCGCTATTCGTGCGCAGATCCGGCGGTGGGTGCGGCCTTCGAGGCGATCCGCGAGCGGATTCTCCGCCGCCAAAGAGAGCCCGGGTCGCTCAAGCGGCAGATTCTCGAGATGCGCGAGAAGCTGCACGCGGCGCATCCGAACCAATCCGGCCTGTTCGACCTGAAGCACGACGGCGGCGGCATGATCGACATCGAGTTCGCGGTGCAGTTTCTCGTGCTCGCCCATTCCGCCCGGTTTCCCGCGCTGACGAAAAACCTCGGCAACATCGCGCTGCTCAAGATGGCGGGCGATCTCGGCCTGGTCGATGCCGGGCTAGCGGAAAAGGCGGGCAACGCCTACCGGGAGTTTCGCCGGCTGCAGCATGCCCTGCGCCTGAACGGCGCCCAGTACGCGCGCGTACCGCCCGAGCAGGTCGCGGCGCACCGCGCCGCGGTACAGGAGCTCAGCCGCGGATTGTTTCAGGCTTGATTTCCGGCGAGCCGGTGTCGATGCCACAGGGCGGGCCGGATGGCCTAGATCGCCTCGCGCGGCGGCTCGCGCCGCAGCGGCCCGTCCACCTCGGAAGCGAGGCGCGACAGGGCGTTGAGCAGGGCGTCTCGGTTAAGCCGGTACAGCACGCGCTGGCCCTGGCGCTCGCCGGCGACCAGGCCCGCCTTCAGCAGCACCGACAGGTGCCGCGACACCGCCGGCGGGCTCATCGGAAAGCGCGCGGCGAGGTCCGAGGTGCTGAGCGCCGTCTGGGAAAGCAGGGCGAGCATCTGCCTGCGGGAACGCGAGGCCAGCGCGGCGAAGGTGCGGTCGATATCCATTAACGAATGTGTTAATAGTCTAGCCGATTCTTTCGCTAGAATAGCCGCTCATCTCCAGGGGAAGCGAATGGCGAAAGCAGCAGCGCCGCTGTCCATGGCGGACCGCGACGGCTGGATCTGGCACGACGGCAAGCTCGTGCCCTGGCGCTCGGCGACCACGCACGTGCTCACGCACTCGCTGCACTACGGCCTGGCGGTGTTCGAGGGCGTGCGCGCCTACAAGACGGCGATCGGCACCGCCATCTACCGCCTCAAGGAGCACACCGATCGGCTGTTCAACTCCGCGCACATCTACATGATGAGCATTCCCTACACGCGCGAGCAGCTCATGAAGGCGCAGCTCGAGGTGGTGAGGGCGAACAAGCACGAGGCCTGCTATATCCGGCCGATCGCGTTCTACGGCTCGGAGAAGATGGGCGTGTCGCCGGTCGGCGCCCAGGTGCACGTGGCGATCGCCGCCTGGCCCTGGGGCGCCTACCTCGGGCCCGAGGCCCTCTCCAAGGGCATCCGCGTCAAGACTTCCTCGTACGCGCGCCATCACGTCAACGTCACCATGGCGCGCGCCAAGATGTCGGGCACCTATCCCAACTCGGTGCTGGCGACGCTCGAAGCGACCCAGCACGGCTACGACGAAGGCCTGCTGCTCGACGTGGACGGCTTCGTCGCCGAAGGCGCGGGCGAGAACATCTTCGTCATCAAGGACGGCACGATCTACGAGCCCGAGCTCACCTCGGCGCTGACCGGCATCACGCGCAGCTCGGTGATCGAGCTGGCCGAAGAGCTGGGCTACGAGGTCATCTCCAAGCGGCTCACGCGCGACGACATCTACATCGCCGACGAGTGCTTCTTCACCGGCACCGCCGCCGAGGTGACGCCGATCCGCGAGCTCGATGGTCGGGTCATCGGCGCAGGCAAGGCCGGGCCGATCACCAAGGCGATCCAGAAAGCGTTCTTCGATGTGGTCACCGGCAAGGACAAGAAGCGGCGCAAATGGTTGACACCCGTAAAGAAGTAGAGATCACCGAGAAGCAGCTGCCGCTGCACTGCCCGCTGCCCGACGCGCCGCTGTGGGCGCGCCACCCGCGCGTGTTCCTCGACGTGGCCAAGGAAGGCGCCTCGCGCTGCCCCTATTGCGCCACGCTGTACGTCTACAAGGGTGCCGCGGTCAAAGGGCACTAGCTTGCCCCGCATACTCGTCGTGGCGCCGAGCTGGATCGGCGACGTGCTGATGGCGCAGCCGCTGCTCGCGCGGCTGCACGAGAACGCCGCCGGCCTGCAGCTCGACCTGCTGGCGCCCGAATGGGTCGCGCCCGTGGCGCGGCGCATGCCGGAAGTCCACGAGGTGATCGCCGTGCCGTTTCGCCACGGCGGCCTGCAGCTGCGCAGCCGCTGGGACGTGGGCCGCGCGCTGCGCGGCCGCGGCTACCAGCGGGCGATCGTGCTGCCCAATACGTGGAAATCCGCGCTGGTGCCGTTTTTTGCCCATATCCCCGTGCGCGCCGGGTACGTGGGAGAGTCGCGCTACGGGCTGCTCAACCTTCGCTACAGGAAGTCGAAAGACCCCATGCCGCAGCACTACGCGCGCCTGTCGGAGCCGCCGGGGGAGCCGGTGAAGGAGCCGCTGCCTCGGCCGCGGCTGCGCGCCATGCCGCAGCAAATCGAGTCCACAAAGAAGCGATTCGGCATTGCGCAGCGCTACGCCGTCCTCTGTCCAGGCGCGGAATACGGTCCGGCCAAGCGCTGGCCTTACTTCAAGGCGTTGAGTGAAAGGATGGAATTGCAGGTAGTGATATTGGGCTCACCCAACGACGCCGAGGCCGCGCGCGGCATTCCCGGCACGAACCTGGTCGGCGAAACCACGCTCGACCAGGCGATCGATCTCATCGCCGGGGCCGATTTCGTCGTCTCCAACGATTCCGGCCTCATGCATATCGCCGCGGCGCTCGGGCGGCCGCAGGCGGCCCTGTTCGGCTCGTCGAGCCCTGAGCACACGCCGCCGCTGTCCGCAGCGGCGCGCGTGCTGTGGCTGCGCGTGGAATGCAGCCCCTGCTTCCAGCGCGAATGCCCTTTGGGACATTTTCGCTGCATGCGCGAGCTGACGGTGGATTTGGTCCTGAAGGAAATAGACAATCTAACGGCGTGAGCGGCAAGATCTTTCCCACCGCGCAGGACGCGGAGAACGCGTTTTACGAAGCCCTGGAGCGCGGCGACCTCGAGGGCATGATGGCCGTTTGGTCCGAGGATGAAGACATCGTCTGCGTCCATCCCACCGGCCCGCGCCTGTCCGGCCAGGACCAGGTGCGCGAAAGCTGGGCCAGGATCTTCGCCGGCGGCACGGGGCCGCGGGTGCACATCACGCAGCAGGTCGCCGTCACCGGCATGATGATCGCGGTGCACAGCGTGCACGAGAATTTCACCATCGAAGGCGATGCGCGCGCCCAGGCGCCGGTGGTCGCGACCAACGTCTATCTGCGCACCGCGGCGGGCTGGCGCATGATCGTCCATCATGCGTCCCCTGCGCCGATGCAGGCCGAACCCGCCCAGCCGCGCGATCCGCCGAAATTTCTGCATTGACCGGAAATTTGCTCTGACCCCTTTTTCTTCGCCGTGGTGGCTGCCCGGGGGGCACCTGCAGACGATCGTGCCCTCGCTCTTTCCGCCGCCGCGGGTGGCGTTGCGCCGCGAGCGCTGGGACGCGCCCGACGGCGATTTCATCGACGTCGACTTCTGCGGCGAGCCGGGCGCCAAGACGCAACTCGTGCTGTTCCACGGGCTCGAGGGCGGGTCCGCCAGCCACTACGCCCGCTCCATGGCGTGCCACGCCGTCCAGCGCGGCTGGCGCCTTGCCATCGCGCATTTCCGCGGCTGCTCGGGCGAGCTCAACCGCACCGCGCGCGCCTACCACTCGGGCGATAGCGAGGAAATCGACTGGGTGCTGACGCGCTTCGGCGCGCCGGTTTACGCCGTCGGCGTCTCGCTGGGCGGCAATGCGCTGCTGAAGTGGCTGGGCGAGCGCGGCGAGACGGCGCACGCGCGGGTGCGCCGCGCGGCGGCGGTTTCGGCGCCGATCGACCTGGGCGCCGCGGGCAGCGCGCTCGATCGCGGCATCAACCGGCTGCTGTACACGCGCCATTTCCTCGGCACGCTGAAGCCCAAGTCGCTTGCCAAACTGGAAGTGTTCCCGGGCCTTTACGACCGCGACAAAGTGCGCGCAGCGCGCAGCTTCCGCGAGTTCGACGGCCTGGTCACCGCGCCGCTGCACGGCTTTCGCGACACCGACGACTACTGGAGCCGCGCTTCGAGCGGCCCGTACCTGGAGGGCATCCGCGTGCCGACGCTGGTGCTCAACGCGCGCAACGACCCCTTCCTTCCGGAGCAGGCCCTGCTCGCGGCGGCGCAAAAGGCGGCGCCCTGCGTGGTGCTAGAATTCCCGCCCACCGGAGGCCACGCAGGATTTCTGGCCGGGCCCTTTCCTGGCCGGCACAGCTGGCTCCCCCAACGCCTCTTCGAGTTCCTGACCCAGTGAACGTTCCTGCAGAAATTTTCCGCACTTACGACATCCGCGGCGTCGTGGGGCGCAGCCTGACGCCGGCGCTGGTGCGCGACATCGGCCGCGCGCTCGGCTCGATCGGCCGCGAGCGCGGCGCCCCCGCGTTCGCGGTATGCCGCGACGGGCGCCTGTCCGGCCCCGAGCTTGCCGCGGCGCTCGCCGACGGCCTCAACGCCGCGGGGGCGGACGTCATCGACGTCGGCATGGCGCCCACGCCGATCGCGTACTTCGCGGCGCACCACCTGGGCACCGGGAGCTGCGTCGCGGTGAGCGGCAGCCATAACCCCCCCGAGTACAACGGCCTGAAGATCGTGGTCGGCGGCAACACGCTGTACGGGGACGAGATCCAGGAGATCAGGAAAAGGATAGAGGCCGGCAAGTTCCTCGCCGGCTCGGGAAAGCGCGAAACCGCCGACGTGCTCGACGCCTATGTCGAGCGCATCGCCGGCGACGTGAAGATCGCGCGCCCCTTCCATATCGCGATCGATTGCGGCAACGGCGTCGCCGGCATGCTGGCGCCGCGCCTGTTCCGTCGGCTGGGCTGCAAGGTGACCGAGCTTTACTGCGAGGTCGACGGTACTTTCCCCAATCACCATCCCGATCCCGCCCAGCCCGAGAATCTCGTGGAATTGATCAAGACACTGAAAACCGGCAAGGCCGAGCTGGGCCTCGCCTTCGACGGCGACGGCGACCGGCTGGGCGTGGTGACGAAAGACGGCGAGATCATTTTTCCCGACCGGCAGCTGATGCTGCTCGCGAAAGACGTGCTTTCGCGCAATCCCGGCGCCGAGATCATCTACGACGTGAAGAGCACCCGCCTGCTCGCCCCCTGGATCGAGCGCCACGGCGGACGGCCGACGATCTGGAAGACCGGGCATTCGCTCATCAAGGCGAAGCTGAGGGAGACCGGCGCGCTGCTCGCCGGCGAGATGTCGGGCCACACGTTCTTCAAGGAGCGCTGGTACGGCTTCGACGATGCGCTCTACGGCGGCGCGCGGCTCCTGGAAGTGCTGTCGAGGGAAGAAGATGCCAATGCATGCCTGAAAAGCCTGCCCAACGCCCCCTCCACGCCCGAGCTGCACTGGGCGCTGGACGAAGGCGAGCCGCATGTGCTGGTGCAACGGCTGCAGGCCTCCAGGCCCTTTCCCGGCGCGCAGCGCGTGCTCACCATCGACGGCGTGCGGGTGGAGTATGCTGACGGCTTCGGCCTGGCCCGTGCCTCCAACACCACCCCGGTGATCGTGATCCGATTCGAAGCCGACAATGCTGCCGCGCTGGAGCGCATCAAGACCGACTTTCGCGCGGCCCTGCAGCCTCTGAAGCCCGATGCGCCTCTTCCTTATTAGCCTGCTCATGGGGGTTGCCAACGCGGCTCTTGCGTGTCCCGCGCTGCTCGACCGGAAGATGGATACGCTCCTCGAGCAGCCGCAGTCGCTGTGCGAGTACGCCGGCAGGGTGCTGCTGGTGGTGAACACCGCGAGCCAGTGCGGCTACACGCCGCAGTACGAAGGCCTGGAGGCGCTCTACCGCAAGTACAAGGCGCGCGGGCTGGTGGTGCTCGGCTTCCCGTCGAACGACTTCGGCGGCCAGGAGCCCGGCTCGAACAAGGAGATCGCCGCGTTCTGCGTGAACCAGTACGCGATCGACTTCCCGATGTTCGCCAAGAGCCGGCTGAAGGCCAACGCGCTCTACGCCGACCTGGTGAAGGCGACCGGCACTGCGCCGCGCTGGAATTTCCACAAGTACCTGGTGGATCGCAGCGGCAGGCCGGTGCACAGCTTCGATACCCGCGTCGAACCCGACGACCCGAAGCTCATCGCCGCTATCGAGAAGCTTTTGTAGTTTCCAGCAGCAGGTTGCCGCGCCGCACGGCGGCGTTGAGTGCGTCCAGCGGCGCCTTCTTGCCGCTCCACACCGATTCCAGCTCCTCATCGATGATGCCGCGGATGAGGCGCAGCTCGCCCAGGCGCACGCCCTTCGAATCCTGCGTCGGCTGCTTCAGCAGGAGCTGGCGCACGGCGACCTCGTGCTCGGGATGGCCGCGGTAGAAGCCCTGCCGGCGCGACAGCTCGTAGGCCGCGGCGCTCACCGGCATGTAGCCCGTGCGCTGGTGCCAGAAGGCCTGCACCTCGATGCTCGACAGCCACGCGAGGAACCGCGCCGCGCCCCGGTACTGCGCCGCCGGCAGGCCGGCGACTACCCAAAGGCCGCTGCCGCCGATCAGCGTGTTCTGCGGCGCGTCGTCGAAGTCGTCGTAGTACGGCAGCTGCGCCACGCCGAAATCGAACTGCGCCGCCTGGCGCAGCCGGTCGTAGCTCGCCGAAGAGGATGTGAGCACGGCACATTCGCCGGAAGCGAACCGCGCTTCGGCCTCGTCGTTGCGCCCCGAATAGGTGAAGTAGCCCGCTTTCTGCCAGCTGGACAGCATGGAGATCCAGCGCACCATGAGCCGGGTGTTGAACGACAGCCGCGCCGCGCCGCCCGCCATGCCGTTGTGATGCGTGGCGAACGCCTGGTTATGCCAGGCGCTCATGTTCTCCATCAGCACCCATGCCGGCCAGGCGGTGGTGAGGGCGCAGGCGTGGCCCGACTCCACCAGCGCGCCCAGCACCCGGGGCATGTCGTACCAGGTGGCGGGCGGCTTCGACGCGTTCAGCTTGGCCCGGCGAAACGCGTCGCGGTTGTAATACAGCACCGGGGTGGAAACATTGAAAGGCAGGGCGAGCAGCCGGCCGTCCTCGTCCGAAAAATACGCCGACACCGCCGGCAGGAATCTCGCGCCGGTCGCATGCCCCTGCTGCGCCATGACCTGCCACAGGGGGCGCGCGGCGCCGGTGCGCATCATGTCCGCGGTAGCGGTGTCCTGCACCTGCAGGATATGCGGCGAGTGGGTCGTGCCCTTGCGCAGCTCGAGGTCGTGCGCAAGCACCGCGTCGTACGGCCCCTGGAAGAACGACACCACGCGGTATTGCGACTGCGAAGCGTTGAACCGCGCGACCAGCCGGTCGAGCTCGGTACCCAGCGGGCCGCTCATGGCATGCCACAGGCGCACCTCCTCGGCCGCGTGAGCGGGCGCCGCAGCGCACCACGGGGATAGAAGCAGCGATATCAGGAGGAGCGTTTTCTTCATCGCAGCGCGGCGAGTATATAGTCCGCCGCATGGCAGAGGTGCACCGATTGACGGCGGCGCAGCTTTCTTCGGCTTACGCGCGCCGCGAGCTCTCGCCGGTGGAGGTCGCAAGGCAGGCGATCGCCCGCATGCAGGCCTGGGAGGCGCGCATCAACGCCATGTACCGCATCGACGGGGAAGGCGCGCTCGCTGCGGCGCGGGCATCCGAGGCGCGCTGGCTTGCCGGCAGACCGCATTCCCCGCTCGACGGCGTGCCGGTCACGATCAAGGAGAACATCGCCACGCGCGGCGATCCCGCGCCCATCGGCACCCGGGCGAACGAGGATGCGCCGCCGCAGGACGCGGACGCGCCGCCGGCCGCCCGCGTGCGCGAGGCGGGTTGCCCGGTCCTCGGCAAGACCACCATGCCGGATTACGGCATGCTGTCCTCCGGGCTTTCCAGCCTGCACGGCATCACCCGCAACCCCTGGCGCAGAGACCGCAACACTTCCGGCTCGAGCTCCGGCGCGGCCGCCGCCGCCGTAGCGGGCTACGCGCCGCTGCATATAGGAACCGACATCGGCGGCTCGCTGCGGCTGCCGGCGACGCATTGCGGGATCTTCGCGCTCAAGCCCTCGCTCGGCCGCGTGCCGGTCCACCCGCCCTTCATGGGAAGGGTGGCCGGGCCGATGACGCGCAGCGTCGAGGATGCCGCGCTCCTCATGAACGCGCTGGCGCGGCCGGACGCGCGGGATTTCATGTCGCTGCCTTACGAGGAACGCGACCTCGCCGAGGAGCTCGACGCGCTCTCGCCCAAGGGCGTGAAAATAGCCTTCCTCGCCGACATGGGCGTGGGGCTGCCGGTCCATCCGGAAGTGCGTGCCGCGGCCGAGTCCGCCGCCAGCGCGCTCGCCGGGGCCGGGTGCACCGTGGAGCCGATGCGCTCCTTCCTGACCGGGGAGATGTTCGACGGGATGTGCCGCTTCTTCGAGGCGCGCTCGTACCACGACTTCATGCAGCTGCCCGCCGCGAGGCGCGAACGCGTGCTGCCTTTCATCGCCGAATGGTGCAGCTGGCGCGCCCAGGGCTTCACCGGGCGCGACGTGATGCAGGCCTATGCGTCGGTGATGGCGATGCGCGAAGCCGCGATCTCGGCCAGCGCGCCTTTCGACTTCGTGCTCTCGCCCACCTCGCCCATCCTGCCGTATGAAGCCGAGCTCGCCGCGCCGGGCAACGACCCGCGCAACGCGCTGCCGCACATCGCCTTCACCGTGCCCTACAACATGTCCGAGCAGCCGGCCGCGTCGATCAACTGGACGGCGAGCAGCGCAGGCTTGCCGATCGGCATCCAGCTCATCGGCCGGCGGTTCGACGACCGGGGGGTATTGAGAATCAGCCGGCTGGTCGAAATGCTGCGCCCGGCACAGCGCGCCTGGCCGGATTAGCGCGCGGCCAGCACCAGGACGAGGGCCACCACGCCGGGCAGCGCCTGGACGAAGAGGATCTTCCGGCTCGCCGTCAGCGCCCCGAAAACGCCGGCCACAATGACGCAGGCAAGGAAAAATACCTGCACCTGCACACCCGCCGTCAGGCCCCAGAGGAGCCCTGCGGCGAGAAAGCCGTTGTACAGGCCCTGGTTCATCGCCAGCGCCTTGGTGGCCGCGGCCTTTTCCGCGCTCAGGTTGAAGCTGCGCCGGCCGAGCGGCCTGTCCCAAAGGAACATTTCCAGCACCAGGAACCACAGGTGCAGCACCGCCACCAGCACTACCGCGATCGTCGCCAGCACGGCACATTCTCGCAGACCGCTAAACTAGCGGCATGGATCGACTGGACGCGGCCTTGATCAACCTCCCTGGAGTGGAGGTGCGCGTTGTGGAGCGCTGCGGCTCCACCAACAGCGCTTTGCTGAAAGAACCCAGTCATTCGAAACTGCTGCTCGCCACCGAGGTTCAGACCGCTGGCCGCGGTCGCCGCGGAAGGCGCTGGCACAGCACGCCTGGCGCGGACCTGACCTTCTCCCTCGCGGTGAGCCTGCGGCGGCCGGCGCGCGAGCTGGCCGCCCTCCCCCTGGTCGCCGGCGTGGCGGCCACCCGGACGCTGCGCGCCGCAGGCGTGAGCCGCGTGGCGCTCAAATGGCCCAACGACCTCGTGGTCGACGGCGCGAAGCTCGGCGGCATCCTCGTCGAGACGCGGGCCGAGGGCGGGCGCATGCGCGCGGTGCTGGGCATCGGCATCAATTGCCGTCGCTCGCCGGGGCTGGCGGCGCGGCTGCGCCGGCGCGTCGCCGCGGTGGACGAGTTCATCCCACCCGACAGAAACGGCCTCATCCGGCAAATGGCACTTGCCCTGCTCGCCGCGCTGGAAGGCTTCGAGCTGCGCGGCTTCGATGCCGCGGAATGGGAGGCGCTGGATGCGCACGCCGGGCAGCGCCTGCGCGTGCGCCTGAGCGACGGCCGCACGCTGAGCGGCATCGCCTGCGGCCTGGCCGAAGACGGAGCGCTGCGCCTGCGCAACCGCAGCGGCATTCGCGCCGTACGCAGCGGGCGGGTGGTGGCGGCGAGGGCCGCATGATCCTCGCCATCGATGCCGGGAATTCGCGCGTCAAGTGGGGCTGGCACGACGGCAAGGGCTGGGCGAGCGTCGCCACCGTGTCCCTGGTCGAGTTCGCCGCCGCGAGCGACCATGTCAACCCGTTCTCCGTCACGCATGCGGATCCGGAACGCATCATCATCTCCAACGTCGCGGGCGAAGGCGCGCACCACCTGCTGGTCAACTGGACCAGCGTCTTCGACGCCGAGCCGATCTGGCTGCGCGCCGAGGCCAGGCGCTGCGGCGTGACCAACCAGTACGAGCGGCCGGAACAGCTCGGTCCGGACCGCTGGGCTGCGCTGATCGCGGCGCGCGCCGTGCACCACGGCCCCTGTCTGGTGGTGAATGCCGGGACCGCGACCACCGTCGACATGCTCACCGCGGACGGAGTGTTTCGCGGCGGCGCCATCCTTCCGGGCGTGGAGCTGATGCGCTTCGTCCTGCACGAGCACACCGGGCGGCTGCCTATCCAGGAAGGCGGCTACCACGACGCCCCGCGCAACACCATGGACGCGATCGAAACCGGCTGCCGCCACGCCCAGGCCGGCGCGGTCGAGCGGATGTACCGCGTGTTTCGCGAGCTGGAGCTCAATCCGCTGTGCATCGTCGCCGGCGGCGCGGGGCGCGTGCTGGTGGACCAGCTGTCCATGCCGCGCCGTTATATCGAGAACCTCGTGCTCGACGGCCTGGCGCATATCGCCCATACCGAGCCGGCGGCGGTGAAATGAGGCTGCTGTTCCTCGCCCTGCTGCTGGCGAACGTGGCCTTCTTCGCCTGGTCGCGCTACCACTCGCCGGACGAGGCCGCTGGGCAGGGCGTGCCCGCGCGGCAGGTCGAGCCCGACAAGCTGAAAATCGTGGCGCCGGGGGGCTGCCTCGAGTGGGGCAGCTTCACGCTGGCCGACTATCCGCGCGCGCAAAAGGCCCTGGAGCCGCTTGCCCTGGGCAGCCGCCTCGCGCAGCGGCGCACCGAGGAGGTCGCCGGCTGGTGGGTCTTCGTCCCGCCGCAGGGCAGCCGCCAGGCCGCTCTGCGCATGGCGGGCGAGCTGAAAGCGCTCGGCGTGCTGGAGTATTTCATCATGGCGGAGGAAGGCGAATTCCGCTGGGCGCTTTCGCTCGGCGTCTACCGCAGCGAGGAGGCGGCGCAGACGCGGCTTGCCGCGCTCAGCTCCATGGGAGTGCGCACCGCCCTGATGGCGCGGCGCGAGACCCTCGTGCCAAAAGTGTGGCTGCAGGTGAACGGCACAGACCCGGAGCTGGAAGAGCGCCTGAGGAACATTGCCCGCCAGATCGAGGGCAGCGAGTTGAGGGCCTGCTCCTAGCGGCGCCCTATCCCTATCCTATGGGATGCGCGCCGCCCGGCACATGCTGCGCGACGAGCGACAACAGCCGGTCGGAGCGCACCGGCTTGGTCAGGTAGCCGACCGCGCCGAGCTCCTTGCCGCGCTGATCGCCCTCCTCCTCGGTGGTGAGGAAGATCACCGGGATAGGGGGCAGCGACTTGTCGGCCTTGAGCGCCGCCACGAACTCGAAGCCGTCCATGTGCGGCATGTTCACGTCGGAGATGATGAGATCGGGCGGGCTGCGCAGCACCAGGTAGCCGGCGGCGATCGCGTCCTGGGCCACCTGCACCTCGTAGCCCGCCGCGCTGAGATGCAGCCTCAGGAGCTCGCGCACGTTCGGGTCGTCGTCCACGACGAGGATGTTGGCGGCCATGTCCTGGTTGACAGGCTAGCACGCAAATCCTGACCCTAAAAAAGCACCGGGCGGTCGCTGCCAAAGGCAGCGCCGCCCGGATATGGCCCTGACCGCGTTTTAGTGCCCCTTGCCCTTCTTCATGGCAGGCACGACCTTCAGGTCTCCGCGCCCCTCGAATTTGCCATGAGGCGTGTTGCCCTTGATGACGCCCGCCACGTCTTCCGGCCCGAACCCCGCTGCCTGGGTGTCGAAATGGCACACCAGGTCGGGGATCTGGTCACCGTTCAGGTACGCGCCTTCCTTATTGCAGCGAAGCAGGCTGTCTTCGTTACCCGAGGCGCCGAAGGTGATCGAATTCCGGTCGACCTCGAGCGGCTTGAAAGTCGGGGAGGAAAGCAGCGCCACCGGGAGGCTGCCCTTGGACTTGGGATTGATCGGGGCAGCGCGATGACGGTTGCCCGGCTTGATGTCGATGCTCATGTACGTCAGCGCGGGGGGCGGCGTAACCCCGGAGATGATCAACTTGTAGCTGCCGTTGGAGAACAGCGAGCTGTTCATGAGCTCGCCCCCGTCGTGGAAAAAGCGGGGCCAGCTGCTGACGGCCACGTAATAGGTGCCGTCCGCCGGCAGCACGACGGGGTCGATCCGCGCGTCTTGGAAACTGATCGAACCCTCGTCCATTGGCGCGTCGTTGTTGAACAGCAGCACCGTGTGGTCCGGCCTGAATATGGTGAGGATCGTGTTCACGCTGCGCTCGGCGGAGCCGGCGGGCTTCATTCCGCCATCGATATTGATGATCACCACATCGTTCTCGCTGCCCTTGAAGGAGTAAAAATCGATGTCGTCGATGAGGTCGGCCGCAGGGTCGTTGGTGCCTATGGCTCCAGCGACTTCCACGCTGCCCCCGTCGCCGATCACCAGATGCTGCGGCGCGGACAGCGAATCGTTCGGCTCGACCTCAGAGATGGCGAATGCCACATTGCTCGCGCCGGAAAGGGCAATGAATGCCGCCATCACCGCGGAGCGCATGCCCGGTTTCTTGCTCATGATGTTCCCCCAGTAATCAATCAATAGATTGCGCGACCACACTACCCACGCTTAAGGCGCGCACGCAGGAGAAACGTCACACCGCCGGCGGTACCCGGGTAAGGCGGTGATAACGGCGGACCTACTTCACGCTTTTAGGGAGTTGCGACCGGGAGGATTGCCGGTTGTGGCAAACGACCAGGCAGGCCGAGGCGTTCGGTTACCTGCTAATTAGGGGTTCGCTTACCACTTAGTATTGGTGCGCTCATTCTGCTGCGGGATCTGGTGCTGCTGGTCCGACTCGAACGGACGACCTGACGCTTACGAAGCGACTGCTCTACCAGCTGAGCTACAGCAGCACGGCATTTGCACGACGGCCTCTTAACCAATCCTTACGTCGGCGATGCGAAATTTCTCACAGCGGGGCGCTTCTGCGGATGGCCGAAATTATACGCCAGGCCCCTTCCAAGGCCGCGCCGCCGTGAAGTAGTGCGCGTGCGCGGCGCGTTGCGCGCCGTTCGGTCCAGCTTTCGAGCCGCCGGTCGCACGGCTTTGCCGCCCGCCGGACCCCTCCTTAGCATCGACTTCAAGGAAAAGGAGGTTGCATGCGCGGCGCGAGAGGCTTCACCTTGATCGAGCTGATGATCACCGTGCTGGTGGTCGGGATCCTTGCGGCCATCGCCTATCCGTCCTACCAGGCTCATATGCAGAGGACGCGCCGCTCCGAGGCGCAGCAGCTGATGACGGCCATATCGGGGAGGCAGGCGCAATTCATCATCGACGCGCGGGCCTACACCGGGACCATCGGCAACGGCGGGCTCAACATCGCCCGCCAGGACTGGACCTGCGCAGCGACCTGCACCAATGCCTTCTACACCGTTTCGGTAAACGCAGACAACGCTGCCACGCCGCCCGAGTATCTGATCACGGCAACGCCGAGCGGGTCGCAGGCCGTCGACGGCACGATGACGCTCGACAGCACCGGCACCAGGACTCGCACAGTGGAGGGCACCGATGTCCACTGGTAAGCGCTCCGCGGCGGGCTTCACCCTGATCGAGCTGCTGGCGGTGGTCGCCGTCGTCGCGGTGCTCGCCACCCTGGCTGCGCCGTCGATGCGCGAATTGATCTCGAGCAGCCGCCTGCGCAGCGCGAGCTCGGACTTCTACGCCGCCCTGCTCGCGGCGCGCTCGCAAGCGATCACGCAGCGCGCCAACGCGGTGGTCGAGCCGCTGGGCGCCACCTGGGATACCGGCTGGGCAGTCAAGGTCGGCGCCCAGGTGTTCGTGCAGGTCGACCCGCTGCCGCAGGACGTAGCGGTCCTGGTTCACGTCAACGACGCTGCCGGCGCCACGACCCCGATCACCTACGCCATGAACGGCCGGGTCTCGTCCACCAACCAGACGGTCGTCATCTTCTACAACGCCTCTCTCCCCGTCCAGGCGCGCTGCGTCGGCATAGACCCCAGCGGTCTGCCGCGCATGCGCGCCGACACCAACAGAGTAGGCACCGACGGATGCAACTGACCATGCGAAACGCAGCCGGATTCAGCATGATCGAAATCCTGGTGACGCTGCTTGTGCTGACCGTGGGCCTGCTCGGGCTGGTCGGCATGCAGGTCATGGCGCATCAGGCAGAGCTCGAGTCCTACCAGCGGGCCCAGGCGATGGTGCTGATGAGCGACATCGTCGACCGCGTCAACACCAACCGCAAAGCCGCCGCCTGCTACGCCGTCACCGGCGCCGGCGGCACGCCCTACCTCGGTACCGCGGGCGCCGACAAGTACAACCTCGGCGGCTACTCCTGTCCGTCGATGGCCACCAACCCGATAGCGGTGGCGCGCGCCGGGTTCGACCTGCAGGTCATCGACCAGATGCTGCTCGGCGTGGCGGAGCAGAACGCCGATGGGCTGAGCATCGGCGCCATGCTCGGCGCGCGCGCGTGCATCGGTTTCGACAGCGCGAGCCAGGGCTATACCGTGGCGGTCGCCTGGCAGGGCATGTCGCAGACCTTTTCACCGGAAGACTGGCCGAGCGCGAACAACCCTGACGTGGCGCGCAACTGCGCCTTGAACCTGTACGGCGAGGACACGCAGCGGCGCGTGATCTGGACCACCGTGCTGATCGCTTCCCTGACCTGACGCCATGAATACGCCCCGCACGATGCGCTGCTCCCAGACCGGCCTGTCCATGATCGAGCTGATGATCGCCATCACGCTCGGCCTGATGATCGCCGCCGGCCTTGCGGTCCTTTTCGCCAACGCGAGCAGCAGCCAGCACGAGCTGCGGCGCACGGCGCAGCAGATCGAAAACGGCCGCTACGCCATGGATGTGCTCATCCAGGACCTGCAGCTCGCCGGCTTCCTCGGCGAGTACCGCGCGAACGTCAGCGCCACGGCACTGCCCGACCCCTGCCTTTTCGATATCGGCAGCCTCACCGCGGCAATCCGCACCCCGATCCAGGGCTATGCGGCGGGCACGCTGACGGCGCAGCCGGTGCTCCCGGCGAGCTGCGCGACCTGGCTGCCGGCGGCGAACCTCAGCCCCGGAAGCGACATTCTCGTCGTGCGGCGCGCGGATACGCAGCTCGTGCCGATCGGCACGACGACCACCGCGGGCAACAAGTACTTCCAGAGCAGCTCGCATGCCTTCGAGGTGCAGGACGGCGGCGGCATGACCAGCTGCACAAGCAAGGCCGACGGCAGCGCGACCGCCGTCACGCGGCGCTGCCAGTTTCCCGCCAGCACCGACATCTGCTCCGCGGACTGCACGGCGGGCATTTCGACGGCCGGCTATCTGCGCGCGCTGCGCGTCCACGTCTACTTTGTCGCCCCGTGCAACCGGCCCTCGGCGGGCACGACCTGCACGGCCTCGAGCGACAACGGCAGGCCGATTCCGACCCTCAAGCGCCTGGAGCTCGCCCGAGACGACGGCACCGGCCAGACCACCTTCCAGTTCGTGCCGATCGCCGAAGGCGTCGAGTTCATGAAGGTGGCCTACGGCATCGACGATGTGCCGGGGATGCCGCCGAACCCCGAGACCGGCAGGATCGGCGACGGGGCCCCGGACCGCTACGTGCTTGCCCCGACGCCGGCGGAATTCGGCAACGCCGTCACGGCACGTGTCGACCTGCTCGTGCGCCACCCCGAGCCGAGCCCGGGACAGCTCGAGACCAAGACCTACAACCTGAGCATCGATCCGATCACGCCGACCATGGCCGGCGTGGCCATCACGCCGGCCGACGTCGACCGGAGCTATCGCCGGCACGCATACAACGCGGAAGTCCGGCTGGTGAATCTCAGCAGCCGCAAGGAGATCCCGTGAAGCCGGGCGCGCGCGCCGAGAAGGGCATGACGATGCTGATCGCGCTGGTGATGCTGGTCGTCATCACGCTGTTCGTGGTCTCCATGGTGCGCCTGGGCAACATCAACGCCATGGTCGTCGGCAACATGCAGGCGCAAAAAGGCGTCGAGGCCGAGGCCCAGCAGGCGATCGAGACGGCGGTCAACAACTACCAGTTCTTCAAGGACGCCATCGAAAGCACGGGCAGCTGGGCTGTTCCAAGCACCGCGCGCATTGACGACGCGGCCTTGTGGATGAACTACAAACCCCTCGCCGCCACCGCCGCGCCTGCCAAGCAGGCCGACGACGTCGACATCTTCCGGCCGCAATGCATCTATTTCGAGCCGGCCACCGGCTACAGCGCGCTTTCCGGCGTCGCGCCGCAGGACACCTTCTGGGACGTCGCGGTCACCGCGAGCGACTCCCGAACCGGCGCTTCCGCCGAGCTTCACCAGGGCATCCAGATGCGGCTTCCGGCAGGCAACTGCAAGTGAGGACCTCCATGAAAGCACTTCTGCGCTTCCTTTCGCGTACCGCTCTCGCCGCGCTGCTCGCGCTGTGCCTCGCGCCGGCGCAGGCGGCGGTCGACCTCGTGGGCGACGACACCGATCTCTTCACCGTGAACCCGGACCTCCCGGTGCAGGTGCCCAACGTTCTCATCGTCCTGGACAACACCTCGAACCGGTCGCGCGCCTCGCAGAACTGGCCGGCGACCATCGACCCGGTTTGCTCGGCGGCCGGCATGACCGGCGACAAGCAGGGCGACGCCGAGGTGTGCGCGATTTACAAGGTGATCGGCAACCTCAACGAGC
>CAZJJC010000142.1:0-1870 GCA_964546195.1 uncultured Enterobacteriaceae bacterium
AGCCTGTTCTCGCCGGAGTCGATCGACGCGCTGCTCTCCGGCGTGCGCGCGCGGCTGCAGGTCGAGCCGCACGCCGAGATCACGCTCGAGGCGAACCCCGGCACGGTGGAGGCGGCGCGCTTCCGCGGCTTCCGCGACGCGGGCGTGAACCGCATCTCGATCGGCGTGCAGAGCTTCGACGACCGCATGCTCGCGGCGCTCGGGCGCATCCACGGCGCCGCCGAGGCGCGCCGGGCGATCGACGCGGCACTCGCCAGCTTCGACAACGTGAACCTCGACCTGATGTACGGCCTGCCGGCGCAGACCGAGGCGATGGCGCGCGCCGACCTGCAGCAGGCGATCGCCTGCGGGGTGCCGCATGTCTCGGCCTACCAGCTGACCATCGAGCCGAACACCGTGTTCTACAGCCGGCCGCCGCAGCTTCCGCAGCACGATGCGACCGCGGACATGCAGCTCGCGGCGGAGGAGGCGCTCGCCGCGGCGGGCTACGAGCACTACGAGACTTCCGCCTTCGCGCGGCCTTCGCGGCGCTGCCGGCACAACCTCAATTACTGGGAGTTCGGCGATTACCTCGGCATCGGCGCCGGGGCGCACGGCAAGATCAGCTTTGCGGACCGGGTGACGCGCCACGAAAGGGCCAAGCAGCCGCGCGAGTACATGGAAAAAGAGCCGGGCTTCTCCGAGAAGACCGTCGCGCCGGCGGAGCTGCCGTTCGAATTCATGCTGAACGCCCTGCGCCTCGTGGACGGCTTCGACGTGAAGCTATTCAATGAACGAACCGGGCTGCCCTTAAGCAGCATCGAAGCGCGCCTGCTTGAAGCCGAAAGCAAAGGCCTGCTGGAACGCGACTGGAGGCGCATCCGCCCGACCGAGCGCGGGCAGCGCTTCCTGAACGAGCTGCTGGAGCTCTATCTGCGCCGGAAGTAGAGATCGCGGATGGGATGCCCCAGGCGCCGTCCGCGCGCCTCGAACTTGGTGGCAGGCCTTTCGGCGAAACCCCGATCTGCCTTCTCAAAACAGCTTTCTCCCGAAAAAACGAGCTCCATGTGTTCCGCGTAATCAGGCCAGTCGGTTGCCGCGTGCAGCACGCCGCCGGGGGCGAGCTTGCGCGCCGCCAGCACCGCGAATGGCGGCTGCACCAGGCGCCGCTTGTGGTGCCGCTTCTTCGGCCACGGGTCGGGAAAGAAAAGGTGGATCGCCGCGAGGGAGGCGTCGGCGATCATGCGCTCCAGCACCTCGGCCGCGTCGTGGCGGATCACTCGAACATTCTCCAGCTCCCCGGAAGCGATACGGTTCAGCAGGCTGCCCACCCCCGGGCCGTGCACTTCGACCGCGATGAAATCGGTATCGGGACACGCCTTGGCGATCGCCGCCGTCGTCTCGCCCATTCCGGAGCCGATCTCGAGCACGAGCGGGGCATTTCTTTTGAAGGGATCCTTCAATAGTTCGCCGGTGAAGGGCAAGCCGTATCTCGGCAGCAGCTCCTCAAGCGCGCGCGCCTGCGCGGGGGTCGTCCTGCCCTGGCGCAGGACGTAGCTGCGGATCGGCCGGACCATAAGGAGCGCCGCGGGAGCGCGGCTTAGGCCGCCTTCGGGGCGATCTTCCCTTCGGTGGGCGAGCTCGGCGCGGCCGAGTAGAGCTTTTTCGGCATGCGGCCGGCGAGGAAGGCCTCGCGGCCGGCCTCTACCGCCTTCTTCATCGCGCCGGCCATGAGGACCGGGTCGCGTGCCGCGGCGATGGCGGTGTTCATGAGCACGCCGTCGCAGCCCAGCTCCATGGCGATCGCCGCGTCGGAGGCCGTGCCCACGCCGGCGTCCACGATGACCGGCACCGTCACCGATTCGAGAATAATTTTGATGTTGTACGGGTT
>CAZJJC010000143.1:0-5001 GCA_964546195.1 uncultured Enterobacteriaceae bacterium
GCCGATCGCCTCCTCGAAGCGCTCGCGGCTCTCCGACATGGGCACGCCGTAGACCTCGAACTCCTGGGGCAGGAAGGCGCGGCCGAAGCCCGCGTCGAGGCGCCCCTTGCTCATGTTGTCGAGCATCGCGAGATCGCCGCCGAGGTGCGCGGGATGGTGGAAGGCGGGGATCACCGCGCCGGTGATGAGGCGGATGCGCCGGGTGCGCGCGGCGACCGCCGAAAGGAACACGCAGGGATTGGGCGAATGGCCGCCGTAGTCGTAGAACGAGTGCTCGACGGTCTTGATGCTGCTGAAGCCGAGCTGGTCGGCGCGCGCCGCGATGCGCAGGCACTGGTCGTAGTAATCGGCCGTGCTGCTGTCCTCGCGCCGGAACGAGGGAAAGAAGTTAAGTCCGAACCGCACGCCGGCTGCTCTCCAGTAAGGATGCCCGCATCAGAAATGCCTTGTGACGCGCAGGATCATCTGCCATTTCCCTGAGCTCCTGGAACCTCTTCGCGCGCTGGGCGGGGTCGCGCTCCTCGAGCCGCTTCTTGTTGGCTATCGTCTGCTCCTGCACGTATTCGATGTTCAGCGGCCGCCGGCGCCGCTCGTAGGCATCCAGGTCGGGGGCTTTCTCGCTCAGCAGGTTCGCGAGGTCCCAGGCCTCGTGGATGCCGCTGTTCAGGCCCAGCCCGCCGATCGGATTGTTCACATGCGCGGCGTCGCCGCACAGGAACACGCGCCCCTTGCGGAAGCTCCTGGCGACGCGCTGGTGCACGTTATAAAGGTTCAGATGCAGGTAATCGCGCTCGCTCTCGGGCACGTAGATCCTGGAGAGGCGGGCGCGCACCGCGGCCTCCGAGAGCGCCTCCTCGTCGCTTTCGTCCGGGCGCGTGTTGTACACCGCGCGCCAGCGGCCCGTCAGGTCGTCGCCGGCCACCTTGAAAAGGTTGGTCCATTCGTCCGGGTCGGCCATGTAGTTGCGCAGGCAGCAGCCCAGCGCCGCCGCGAAGTCGAACTTCGTGGTGATGACGAGGAAGCGCTCCGGCCAGGTATAGCCTTCGAACTCGATGCCCAGGCATTTCCTCACCGTGCTGCGCCCGCCATCGGCGCCGATGGCGTAGTCGGCCGCGAATTCCTCTGCGTTCTCGCAGCGCACGGTGACCCCGTCCGCTTTTTCCTGGATCTCGATAACTTTGTAACCCAGAAAGATCTCCGCGTTCGACATCTGCCGCAGCCGCGCGATCGCCATGTTGGCGAGCTTGTGCTGCTCGGTCTGCACCACGAAAGGAAAGCCGGTCTCGCCGCGCAGGCGCTCGAAGTCGAACTCGGCGATGCGCGCGAGCGTGCCCCGGTCCCAGAACTGGAAGGTGCGCGAGACGAGCCCGACGCGCAGGTACTCGTCGATCAGGCCGAGCTCGGCGAGGATCTCGAGGGTCGGCGGCTGGGTGGTCGAGGCGCGCGGGCTGTCGTCGATGCGCTCCTGCGCCTCGAGCAGCGCGACACTGTGGCCGAAGCGGGCACAGGCGAGCGCGGCGACGGCGCCGACCGGTCCGGCGCCCACCACCAGGATGTTTCGACGTTGCATGAATCGCGGCGATTATACTGAGCCCGTGGGCGAACTCGATCAGCCCGTGGGCGAACCCGATCCGCCGGTGAACGAACCCAATCGGCTGGGCGCGAAAGAGGCCGCGCGGCGCATCGAGCGCGGCGAGCTCCAGGCGCAGGCGCTCATCGCGAGCTGCCTCGAGCGCATCGCCGCGCGCGACGCCGAAGTAGGCGCTTGGGTTTTTGTAGATCAAAAACCCAACATTCCGCTCGATGTAAAGCCACTCTACGGCCTCCCGGTAGGCGTGAAAGACATCTTCGATACGGCCGACATGCCGACCGAGCATGGCTCGCCGATCTACGCGGGCAACCGGCCGCGCGCCGATGCCGCGCCGGTGGCGCTCACGAGAAATGCCGGCGGGACGATCCTCGGCAAGACGGTGACGGCCGAGTTCGCCACCTTCGTGCCGCGCGGCACGCGCAATCCGCGGGATCTCGCGCGCACGCCGGGGGGCTCGTCGAGCGGCTCGGCCGCCGCGGTGGCCGACTGCATGGTGCCGCTCGCCTTCGGCACCCAGACCGCGGGCTCGGTGATCCGGCCGGGCTCGTATTGCGGCGTGGTGGCGTACAAGCCGACCTACAACACGCTGCCGCGCGCCGGCGTGAAGCCGAACGCCGACTCCCTCGACACCGTGGGCTTGTACGCCCGTAGCGTCGAGGACGTTGCATTTTTCGTTGAAGCCCTCGTGGGCCTTTCCACGGGGCAAATCGGCTCGCCGCGCATCGGCCTGTGCCGCACCTGGGAGTGGGAAGCGGTGCAGCCGGAGATGGCCGCCGCGTTCGAAAGCACCGCGCGCCGCCTGGAAGCGCGCGACGTGCGCTTGCCGGACTCGTTCAAGGCCCTGCGGGCCGCGCACACGACGATCATCCGGTTCGAGGGCGCGCGCAGCCTGGCCGACGAATACCGCAGGTTCCCCCAGCTCCTCGATCCCGCGCTGCGCAAGCGCTGCGAGCTCGGCTACGCCATCGAATGGTCCGAGTACGCTGCGGCGAGGAAGGCGGCAAGGGAGGCGCGCGAGCGCCTCGGGGACGCCTTCGCGGGCTGCGATGTCCTCATCGCCCCTGCCGCCACCGGCGCAGCCCCGCTCGGCCTGGGCTCCACTGGCGACGTGGCCATGAACGTGGTCTGGACGCTGCTGCACGCGCCCTGCGTGTCGGTGCCTGTCATGACGAGCCCTTCCGGCCTGCCGCTGGGCTTGCAGGTGATCGGCCGCATCGGCGAGGATGCCCGTACACTCGCTTGCGCCTCTTGGATCGAAGGAGCCTTCAGATGAAACGCCTTGCCTTGTTGTGCCTGCTTGCAGTCGCGCTGCCGGTCCATGGACAAGCTCAATGGCCGCAGAAGCCGGTGAAGGTGGTGGTGCCCTTCCCGCCGGGCGGAGTGACCGATTCGATCGCGCGCATCACCGCGGACTGGCTCAGCCAGCGCCTGGGCCAGACGTTCATCCCGGAGAACCGGCCGGGCGCGAGCGGCGCGATTGCCGCCGAGTTCGTGGCGCGCGCCGAGCCCGACGGCTATACGCTGTTTTCCGCCGCGAGCCCGCAGCTCGCGGTGGTGCCGCATGTACAAAAGATCAACTACGACCCGATCAAGGACTTCGCGCCGATCTCGATCGTCGGCACCAATCCGTTCGCACTGGGCTGCAACGACAAGGTGCCCTCCACGACCCTCAAGGAGCTCGTGCAATACGCCAAGGCGCGCCCCGGGGAGCTCAGCTTTGCTTCTCCCGGCGTCGGCTCGATCGGCCACCTCACCATGGCTCTGTTCCTCGCGCGCGCCGGGCTCAAGATGGAAGCGGTGATCTACAAGGGCGGCGGCCCGGCCATCGCCGACACCGTCGCGGGGCACGTGCCCTGCTACTTCGGCAACCTGAACGAGATCATTCCGCACGCGGGAAGCGGCAGGCTCAAAGTGTTCGCGGTATCGGGCGACACGCGCGCGAAGCAGCTGCCCAACGTGCCCACCGTGGCGGAGCAGGGCTATCCGGGCTTTCGCACCGTGACCTGGAACGGCTATGTCGCCCCGGGCGGCACGCCGCCCGAAATCGTCCAGCGCATCGCGCGCGAGATCGCCGCTGCCTGCAAGGACACCACCTTCGCCGGCAGGCTCGACAAGATCGGCGTCGATCCGGTGTGCAGCACGCCGGGCGAGTTCGTCCAGGCCATCAAGGAGGACCTTGCCACCTGGAAGGAAGCAGTGCAGGCCGCCGGCATGAAAAAATGAAGGTTGCGATCCCCGACCTCATCTCGCCATCGTATTTCCCGGCGATCGCGGCGGTGGAGCTCGGCTGCTTCGCGCAGGAGGGCATCGACGCCACCCTCGAGCTGCTCTACCCGGTCACGAAAACCTACGAGGCGCTGCGCGAGGGCAGGCTCGACTTCGTCGGCGGCGCCTCGCACGCGGCGCTGTATGCGTTCAAGGACTGGCAGGGCGGCAAGCTGCTGTGCGCCCTCGCCCAGCATATGTACTGGTTCCTAGTAGTTGATGCCAAGCTTTCCGTTCAACGAGGAAACCTATCGATCGTAAAGGGCTTGCGCATCGGCGCGGCGCCCGGCCCGGTCGACGGGCTGAAGCGCCTGCTCGCCCGCGCGGGCATCGACCCCGAAAAGGACCTCTCCATAGGACCGGTCCCCGGATTCGCGGTGGGCCAGACCGCCTCCTTCGGCCTGCTCGCCGCCCAAGCGCTCGAGGAGGGCAAGATCGACGGCTTCTGGGCGAACGGCATGGGCGCCGAGGTGGCGGTGAAGCGCGGCATCGGCACCCTGGTGCTCGACGCCCGCCGCGAGGCGAGCGAGGAAGCGAAGGGGTATACCTTTCCGGCATTGGTAACAAGTGATTCCATAATAGAAAAAAATCCGAATGCGGCGAGAGCGGCGATCAAGGCGGTCAAGGCGGCGCAGCAGCTCCTGAAGAGCGACCCGGCGCGCGCCACCGAAGTGGGCAGGAAGCTCTTCCCGCCCACCGAGGCGGACATGATCGCCGAGCTCGTGCGGCGCGATTTGCCCTATTACGAGGCGGCCATTTCCCCGGGGGCCGTGGAGTCCATGAACCGCTTCGCCCGCGAGCTCGGGCTGCTGTCCGGGCCGGTGGCATACCGGGACGTCGTCGCCTCGCTGTAGAATTCACGCACTAACCTCTAGGAGGAGGGTTCCATGATCAAGACCGCACGCATGGCGTTCGCGCTCGCCGCGACGCTTTCCATCTGCAATGCCGCGGCGCAGGAGCTGCGCCTGTCCACCTTCGTGCCGCCAGTGCACGTGATCTACCGCGAGGTGATCACGCCATGGGCCGCCGATCTCGCCAAGGCCACCAACGGCGAGGTGAAAGTCACGCTCTACCCGTCGATGCAGCTCGGCGGCAAGCCGCCCGAGCTCTTCCGCCAGGCGGTGGACGGCGTGGCCGATCTCGTC
>CAZJJC010000144.1:0-14727 GCA_964546195.1 uncultured Enterobacteriaceae bacterium
TCACTTTTGCCGCCCTGCTGCTGGGTCGCTACGCCTATGGCTGGCGCGGGCGCACCGCGCTGCGCTGGACGATCGCGGGATTCGTCATGGTGGTGCTGGCCAACGTCGGTACCGCGTTCGTGCTTGAAGTGGTCCTCGATCGCACCTGATGGCGGAGCTCACGCTCGGCTGGATGGTCGGCGCGCTGGTCGTGCTGCTTGTCCTGTCCGGGTTTTTCTCGATGACCGAGACCGCCATGATGGCGATCAACCGCTATCGCCTCAAGCACATGGTGGCGCAGGGCCACGGCGGCGCAAGGCGCGTCAACGAGCTGCTGAAGCGAACCGACAAGCTCCTCGGCGCCGTCCTGATCGGCAACAACGTGGTCAACGCCGCCGCGGCCACGCTCGCGAGCCTGATCGCCGTGGAGCTCTTCGGCCAAGGCAGGCTTGCCTACGCCGTCGGCACGCTCTTCATCGCCTTCGTTCTCATCGTATTTTCCGAGATCACGCCCAAAGTGCTCGGCGCCACCTACCCTGAAAGGCTGGCGCCGCTGCTCGCCTACGCCATCGGTCCGATACAGTGGCTGCTGCAGCCTGGGGTCTGGTTCGTGAACCTGTTCTCGCGGCCGCTGCTGCTTGCGGTCGGCGTGCGTCCCGGCGAAAGCAGCGAGATGCAGAAGCTCTCGCCGGGGGAAATCCGCACGCTGGTGCTCGAATCGTCGGCCTTCATGCCCAAGAAGCACTTTTCCATCCTGATGAACCTGTTCGACATCGGCGCGGTGACGGTCCAGGACATCATGGTGCCGCGCGCGCGCGTGGAATCGGTGATCCTCGAGGAAGGCATGGAAACGGTGTCGCACAAGCTGGCGACCAGCTACCACATGCGGCTGCCGGTGTTCCGCGACCGCGAAGGCGAGCTGGCCGGGGTGCTGCACCTGCGACGCATCCTCGGCGCGCTGCACGCCGGCACGCTCGACGAGCAGGCCATCATGGATGTGCTGGACGAGCCCTATTTCGTGCCGGCGACGACCAGCGTGCTCGCCCAGCTGCAGTACTTCCAGGAGAACAAGGAGCGCATCGCGCTGGTGGTCGACGAGTACGGCGAGCTGATGGGCCTGGTGACCCTCGAGGACATCATCGAGGAGATCATCGGCAAGTTCACCACCTCGCTGCCCTCGGCCACCCCCACCCTCGCGTGGGACGAGCATGGCACGGCCACCGCCGAGGGGACCACCCCCGTGCGCGAGGTCAACCGCGCCCTGGGGCTCTCGCTGCCGACCGGCGGGCCCAAGACCCTGAACGGGCTGATCGTCGAGCACCTGCGCGACATCCCCGAGGCCGACGTCTCGATCAAGATCAACCAGGTCCCGATGGAAATCGTCCACGCCCAGGGCCGGACGGTCAAGACGGTGAGGATTTTCCGGCCGGTCGAGCCGGTAGAAAGTACAGAAGTGTCAGAAGCTTAGGAGAGGTATTTAACCCTTCACAAAAGGCTTGCGCAGCGCTATGCTCCGCCCCGGGCGCTGAAGAACTCGAGGGAGTCAGGGATGGCGACGGCAGCGGCAGCGAAGGCGAGGGAAATCACCTTTGTCTGGGAGGGCAAGGACAAGGCCGGCAAGGTGGTCCGCGGCGAGATGCGCGCCGGCGGCCAGGCCGTGGTCAACGCCACGCTGCGCCGCCAGGGCATCCTGGTCACCAAGGTCAGGAAGCAGCGCGCGAAATGGGGCGGCAAGGTCACGTCCAAGGACATCGCCCTCTTCACCCGCCAGCTTGCCACGATGATGAAGGCCGGCGTGCCGTTGCTGCAGTCCTTCGAGATCGTCATCAAGGGCGCTTCCAATCCCGCGGTCGCCAAGCTCCTTAACGACATCAAGACCGACGTGGAAACCGGCACGGCGCTCGCTGGCGCGTTCCGCAAGCATCCGCTGCACTTCGACGCCCTTTTCTGCAACCTGGTCGCCGCCGGCGAGCAGGCGGGCATTCTGGAGACCCTGCTCGACCGCCTCGCCACGTACAAGGAGAAGATCCTGGCGATCCAGTCGAAGATCAAGTCCGCGCTGTTCTACCCGATAGCCATCATCGCCGTCGCGTTCATCATCACCGCGGTCATCATGATTTTCGTGATTCCCGCGTTCAAGCAGGTGTTCACCAGCTTCGGCGCCGACTTGCCTGCGCCGACGCTGCTGGTGATGGCGATCTCGGACTGGTTCGTCGCCTACTGGTACGTCATCTTCCCGGTCATCGGCGCCGCGATCTACGGCTTCCTCGAGGCCTGGAAGCGCTCGGTGCCGGTGCAGATCTTCATGGACCGGCTGCTGCTGAGGGTCCCGGTGTTCGGCGACCTGGTGAAGAAGTCGTGCATCGCGCGCTGGACGCGCACGCTCGCCACCATGTTCGCCGCCGGCGTGCCGCTGGTCGAGGCGCTCGAGTCGGTCGGCGGCGCCGCCGGCAACTACGTCTACCAGCAGGCGACCCGGCAGATCCAGAACGAAGTCTCGACCGGCACCTCGCTCACCGTGGCCATGCAGAACACCGGCGTTTTTCCGCCGATGGTGGTGCAAATGTGCTCGATCGGAGAGGAAACCGGCTCGCTCGACGGCATGCTCGGTAAAGTGGCCGACTTCTACGAGCAGGAAGTGGACGACGCGGTGGAGGCGCTGTCCTCGCTCATGGAACCCATGATCATGGTGATCCTCGGCACGCTGATCGGCGGCATGGTGATCGCCATGTACCTGCCGATCTTCAAGCTCGGCCAGGCCGTCTAGCGGATGGCAGCCTTCGGCTGGCTTGCTCAGCCAGCCGTCTTCCCCTGGGTGGCGCTGGCGCTGGGCCTGTGCGTCGGGTCTTTTCTGAACGTCGTCATCCACCGGCTGCCGCGCATGATGGAGCGCGAATGGCAGGCGCAATGCGCCGAGCTCGCCGGGCAGGCACCGGCGGCGCGGGAGCGCTATGACCTGGTGGCGCCGCGCTCCGCCTGCCCCGCCTGCGGCCAGCCCATCGCCGCATGGCAGAACATTCCAGTGCTCAGCTGGCTCGCGCTGCGCGGCAAGTGTGCAGCCTGCCGCGCCGGGATCAGCGTCAAGTACCCGCTGGTGGAGCTGCTCGCCGGGGTCGGGGCGGCGTACGCGGCATGGCGCTTCGGCGCGAGCTTCGCCGCCCTGGGCGCGGCGCTGTTCCTGTGGTTCACGATCGCGCTGGCATTCATCGACCAGGAGACCGGCTACCTGCCCGACGACCTGACGCTGCCGCTGGTGTGGCTGGGGCTCCTCTTGAACCTCAACGGCGCTTTCGTGCCCCTGCGCGAGGCCGTGATCGGGGCAGCCGCGGCGTATCTCTTCCTGTGGAGCATCAACGCCGCATTCAAGGCGGTGCGCGGCATGGACGGCATGGGCTACGGCGACTTCAAGCTCTACGCCGCCGTCGGCGCTTTCCTCGGCTGGAAACTGCTGCCCCTGGTGATCCTGCTGTCGTCGATCGTCGGCCTGGTGTTCGGCTCCCTGCAGATGTTCTCGGCACGGCGCGGCTGGGACTGGAAGTTCAAGTTCCATTTCGGCCCCTATCTTGCGCTCGCCGGCATCGTCGCCATGTTCTGGGGCCCGGCCCTCATGCAGCGCTTTCCGATGCTGCGCTTTGCGGGATGAAGCTGGTCGTGGGGCTGACCGGGGGCATCGGCAGCGGCAAAAGCGCGGCCGCGGATGAGTTCGCGCGCCTCGGGGCCGTGGTGGTCGACACCGACGCCATCGCCCATGGATTGACCGGGGCCGGCGGCTCGGCGATGCCGGAGGTGCAGAGAATCTTCGGACAAGGCGTGATCGACAGCTCCGGTGCCATGGACCGCAGGAAAATGCGCGAGCGTGTGTTCGCCGAGCCGGCGGCGAAGAAGGCCCTGGAGGCGCTGTTGCATCCCATGATCCGCGAGGAATCGCGCCGCCGCATCGAAGCGGCGCAAACGCCCTACGTAGTGCACGTGGTGCCATTGCTCGTCGAATCGGCCGACTATCGCAAGCGCGTCGACCGCGTCCTGGTGGTCGATTGTCCCGAAGCGCTGCAGGTCGAGCGCGTGCGCGCGCGCAGCGGTTTGCCGGAAGCCGAAGTGCGCGCCATCATGGCAAGCCAGGCGGCACGCGCCGATCGGCTTGCGGCGGCCGACGACGTGATCGACAATTCGGGCACGCTCGACGCGTTGCGCAAGCAGGTGGCGGCTCTGCACCGGAGGTATCTCGAATACAGCGCGCAGGCGCCCGGCTGAGTTGTGCTGCGAGCGCAAATCGCTCAGAATCCGGAAGCTTAGTGATCACCTACGAATATCCCCTCAACGAGCGCATCCGCACGCTGCTGCGCCTCGAGGACCTGTTCGAGCGCTCGCGCCATTTCATCGCGCGCACCGACCAGCATGACCACCATATGGCGCTGCTCACGCTGTTCGAGATCCTGGAGGTGGCGAGCCGCGCCGACCTCAAATCCGACCTGCTGCAGGAGCTCGAGCGCCAGAAGCAGGTGCTGGTCTCGTTCAGGAACAATCCCGAGATCGCCGAGGAGGCGCTGAACGGGGTGCTGCGGGATATCGAGCAGGCCGCGCAGGCCCTGTTTTCCATGACCGGCAAGATCGGCCAGTACCTGCGCGAGAACGACTGGCTGATGTCCATCAAGCAGCGCACCGGCATCCCGGGCGGCGCCTGCGAGTTCGATCTGCCCTCCTACCACTACTGGCTGCATCGCCCGGCCGAGGAGCGCACCGCCCAGCTCGCCGCCTGGACCGGCCCCCTGCATCCGCTGCGCGACGGCTCGGCGATCATCCTGCGCATCCTGCGCGAGTCGGGCAAGGCGCAGGCGCTCGGCGCGCAGCAGGGCATGTTCCAGCAGATGCTGGGCGGCAAGACGGCGCAGATGCTGCGCCTGCGCCTGGATCGCGAGCAGCGCTGCGTGCCCGAGATCAGCGCCAACAAGTACGTCCTCAACATACGCTTCATCGCCCAGAACGGCGACGATACGCGCGCGCGCACTGCCGACTGGGACGTGCGCTTCGAGCTGACCTTTTGCAACCTGTAAGGCAGGTGGCTTGCCCGCGTTGCGGGTCCCTTGCGCCGTTCTCCCCGGAGAACACGTGGCGGCCGTTCTGCAGCGAGCGCTGCAAGATGATCGACCTGGGCGCCTGGGCGACGGAGTCTTACCGCGTGCCTGTCGAAGAGGAAAAGGGGTCAGAGCAAATTTCTCCGGATGCGGCGGAATCGTCCGACGACGACCGCTGAGAAATTTGCTCTGACCCCTTTTCCTAACCCCAAGCCCCCCGGATCATAGCGAGGCCGTGGGCGCCGGCGCGCCAGGCGTCCTCCAGGTCGGCTCGCGTCAAGCCGCCGATCGCGTAGACCGGAATGCTCGCCCTCTCCGCGATGCGCCGAAAGCCGCCCCAGCCCAGCGGCGCCGAGCCGCGCTTTTCCTTCACCGGCCCGAGCACGGCGAAGTCCAGCTCAAGGCGCATCGCGCGCTCCAGCTCCTCGCGCGTATGGCAAGAGGCGGCGGCAAGCATGCCCCCGGGTCTGTCGCTGCGCGTCATCAGCTGCGCCGCGGTGTAGTGGATGCCGTCGGCTTGCGCAAAGGGCGCCTTGACAAGCACCTTGCAACCATAGCGGTGCGCGCGCCCGATGACCTGCTGCGTGAACACCTCAAAGTCGCGCAGGGCGGGCTCGCGCACCTGCACGAGCTTCAGCCCCTGCTCGAGCCGGCGCTCCAGCTTGTCCAGCATCACCGCGGTGCCCAGCGTCGCGGCGTCCGTAATCGCGTACTCCGGGGGGAGCGCGAGCGAGGCGAGCACCGGCGCATTCGCCGGCAGCATCGGCGCCGCCATGACCTCGCCCGGCGCCTGCCAGGCGATGGCCTGGCCTTCCCTGGGATGGGGCTCGCCCTGCCAGCGCGTCACGCGGAAGAAATTCAGCCTTACGGTGGCGTGGCGGTAGGCGAAAACGCGCGTGAGCCAGGGATAAGCGGTGTGGACATCGATCCCGAGCTCCTCGCGCAGCTCGCGCGCCAGCGCTGCGGCCGCCGCCTCGCCCGCTTCCACCTTGCCGCCGGGAAATTCCCAGTAGCCTGCGTAAACCTTCCCGGCAGGGCGCTGCGCCAGAAGAAACGCGCCGTCGGGCCGCTGCAGGACGGCTGCCGCAACCTCGAGCATCACTTCTTCTTGGCGTGCCGGCCGACCCAATCGCGGGCGAACTGGTAAGCGACGCGGCCGCTGCGCGAGCCCTTCTGCAGGGCCCATTGCAGCGCTTCCTCCCTCGTGTTTTCGTGCGGCGACGCACCGAAGTGCTTCAGCCACTGCCCGACGATATCGAGGAATTCGTCCTGGTCGAAAGGGTAGAACGTGACCCACAGGCCGAAGCGCTCGGAAAGCGAGATCTTCTCCTCCACCGTCTCTCCGGGATGGATCTCGTCGCCGACGTATTTCGTCTGCAGGTTCTCCGCCATGTACTCGGGCATCAGGTGGCGGCGGTTCGAGGTCGCGTAGATCAGCAGGTTCTCCGACGTGGTGGAGATCGAGCCGTCCAGCGCGACCTTCAGCGCGATGTAGCCGTCTTCGGCGCCGTGGAAAGTCAGGTCGTCGCAGAAAAGCAGAAAGCGCTCCTTGCGCGGGGCGACCTGGTCGACGATGTAAGGCAGGTCGACCAGGTCGTTTTTTTCCACCTCGACCAGGCGCAGGCCCTGGCTTGCGTACTTGTTCAGCAGCCCCTTCACTATCGAGGACTTGCCGGTGCCGCGCGCGCCCGTCAGCAGCACGTTGTTGGCCGGCTTTCCGTCCATGAACTGGCGCGTGTTCTGCTCCACTTTGGCGATCTGGGCGTCGATGCCGCGCAGGTCCGAAAGCTCGATGCGGTGTACGTGGCGCACCGGCTGCAGCCAGCCCGCGCTGCCGCCCGCGCCGCCGCGCCGGCCGGCGCTGCGCCAGCGCAACGCCACGCTCGCCTCCCAGTCGGTCTTCGGCGGCGGCGGCGGCAGCAGCTGGTCCAGCCGCTCGAGGATTTTCTCCAGGTCGGTGCTCATGTGCGGTATTCCGCGTTGATCTTCACGTACTCGAACGACAGGTCGCAGGTCCACAGCGCGGCGTGCGCGCTTCCGCGGTTGAGCACCGCGCGCACCGTGAACTCCGCCTTCTTCATGGCCACGATGGCCTGCTCCTCGCGGTAGCCGGGACTGCGCGCGCCGCGCTTCGCGACCAGCACCTCATCCAGATAGAGGTCGACCCGCGTGGCGTCGAGCGGCACGCCCGCATAGCCGATGGCGGCAAGGATCCTGCCCAGATTCGGATCCGAGGCGAAGAACGCGGTCTTCACCAGCGGCGAATGGGCGACGGCGTACGCCACGCGCCTGCATTCCTCGCGGCTCTTGCCGCGCTCCACAAGCACGGTGACGAACTTGGTGGCGCCCTCCGCGTCGCGGATGCAGGCCTGCGCGAGCTCGGCCGCCACCGCCGCGATCGCCTCTTCGAGCTTCTTCACATCCCTCGCCGCTGCCGCGCTAGGGCCGATGCCGCTGGCGATCAGCATGAACGAATCATTCGTCGAAGTATCACCGTCGACGGTAATGCAGTTGAACGAGCGGTCCGCGACGCGCTTGGCCATGCTGCGCAGCTTGTCGCGGGAAACGCGCGCATCGGTGGCGACGAAGCCGAGCAGGGTGGCCATGTCGGGGCGGATCATGCCCGCGCCTTTCGCGATGCCCGTCACCATCGCCTCGCCACCGGAGAGCCTCACCTTGGCCGAAACGGCCTTCGGCACCGTGTCGGTGGTCATGATGGCTTGCGCAGCCGACAGCCAGTCGGCCTCGCCTTCGAGCGCGCGGGGCAAGGCGGCGATGATGCGCTCGGCCGGCAGCGGCTGCATGATGACGCCGGTCGAGAAGGGCAGGATCTGCGTCGGCTTGCAGCGAAGCTCGACCGCGAGCGCCCTGCACACCTGCATGGCGCGCTTCAGGCCTTCGGCGCCGGTGCCGGCGTTCGCGTTGCCCGTATTGACGACGAGCGCGCGGACGGAATGCTTGAGGTGGTTTCTCGCCAGGACGACCGGGGCGGCGCAAAAGCGGTTCTGCGTGAACACGCCCGCCACGGCCGCCCCTTCGGCCAGCCGGATGACGAGCAGGTCCTTGCGGCCGGGCTTGCTCACCCCAGCCATCGCGACACCGGGCTGCACCCCGGCGACGCGGTGCAGCGACGCCGGATCCGGCGGCGGCAGATTCACCGCCATTTCACGCCAGCTTGCCGTGGCAGTGCTTGTACTTCTTGCCCGAGCCGCAGGGACAGGGGTCGTTGCGCCCCACTTTGTGCGCAGCCCGCACGGCGGGCCGCTTTTTCGTCGCCGCCTCCGCGATCGCCACGTCGCCGTTGGCTTCGCCCGAGGGCTCGTCGAACTCCGCGTGCTGCAGCCGCAGGTTCTCGACGTGCAGCTTGTCGTCGACCTCGGGCGGCTTCTCGCCGTACTGCACGTTGGTGAGGGTCTTGATGATCTCCAGCTTGACCGATTCCACCATCGTGCCGAACAGCTCGAACGCCTCGCGCTTGTATTCCTGCTTGGGGTTCTTCTGGGCGTAGCCGCGCAGGTGTATGCCCTGGCGCAGATGGTCCAGCGCCGACAGGTGCTCGCGCCAGTGGCCGTCGAGGATCTGCAGCATGATGTAGCGCTCGGCATGATGGACGCGCTGTTCCATGCCCGCCGGGATCTTTGCCTGGTAGGCCTCGCCTGCGGCGGCGACGATGCGCTCGAGCACCGCCTCCTCGCTCAGCCCGGAGGCGCTGTCGAGCCATTCGCCCACCGGCAGCTCGAGGTTCAGCTCGGCCCTGAGCGCCGCGTGCAGGCCGGGGACATCCCACTGCTCCTCGACGCTTTCCTCGGGCACGTAGGTGCGGAACAGGTCCGCCGCCACGCCGGCGCGCAGGTCGGCGATGCGCTGCGACACGTCGAGCGATTCCAGCAGCTCGTTGCGCAGCGCGTAGATCGTCTTGCGCTGGTCGTTCGCCACGTCGTCGTATTCGAGCAGCTGCTTGCGGATGTCGAAGTTCCTCGCCTCGACCTTGACCTGCGCGCTCTCGATCGAGCGCGTCACCATGCTGTGCTCGATGGCCTCGCCCTCCGGCATCTTCAGCATCACCATGATGCGGTTGATGCGCTCGCCCGCGAAGATGCGCAGCAGAGGGTCCTCGAGCGCCATGTAGAAGCGCGAGCTGCCCGGGTCGCCCTGCCGGCCGGAGCGGCCGCGCAGCTGGTTGTCGACGCGCCGCGATTCGTGCCGTTCGGTGCCGATGATATGCAGGCCGCCCGCCTTCACGACCCGGTCGTGCAGCGCCTGCCATTCGCCGCGCAGCTGCTCGACGCGCGTCCTCTTCTCGTCGGGAGAAAGGCCTTCGGTCGCCTCCACCATGTCGCACTGCTTCTCGACGTTGCCGCCGAGCACGATGTCGGTGCCGCGGCCCGCCATGTTGGTGGCGATGGTGATCATCTGCGGCCGCCCCGCCTGCGCGACGATCTCCGCCTCGCGCGCATGCTGCTTGGCGTTGAGCACCTGGTGGGCGAGCTTCTCCTTGGCGAGCAGGCCGGAGATGAGCTCCGAATTCTCGATCGAGGTGGTGCCCACCAATACCGGCTGCCCGAGCGCCTGGCAGTCCTTGATGTCCTTGATCACCGCCTGGTACTTCTCCTTCGCGGTGCGGTAGACCTGGTCCAGGCGGTCATCGCGGATCATCGGCATGTTGGTCGGGATGACCGCCACCTCCAGGCCGTAGATCTGCTGGAATTCATAGGCCTCGGTGTCGGCCGTTCCCGTCATGCCGGCGAGCTTGCCGTACATGCGGAAGTAGTTCTGGAAGGTAATCGAGGCGAGCGTCTGGTTCTCGCTCTGGATCGCCACCTTTTCCTTGGCCTCGACCGCCTGGTGCAGCCCGTCGGACCAGCGCCGGCCCTGCATCAGGCGGCCGGTGAACTCATCCACGATGATGACCTCGGCGTCCTGGACGACGTAATGCTGGTCGCGATGAAACAGGTTGTGCGCGCGCAGCGCGGCGTAAAGGTGATGGATCAGGTTGATGTAGGCCGGCTCGTACAGGCTCGCTCCCGGCGGCAGCATGCCGACGCGGGCGAGGACCTCCTCGGCCTTCTGGTGCCCGTGCTCCGACAGCACGATCTGATGATTCTTCTCGTCGACCCAGAAGTCTCCCGCGGCCTTCTCATCGGCCTGCCGCGTGAGCAGCGGCGCCACCTCGTTCATCCGCTGGTAGATCTCGGTGCGGTCCTCCGCCTGGCCGGAGATGATGAGCGGCGTGCGCGCCTCGTCGATGAGGATGGAATCCACCTCGTCGACGATGGCGTAGGCAAGGCCCCGCTGGAAGCGGTCCTCGATGTGCATCGCCATGTTGTCGCGCAGGTAGTCGAAGCCGAACTCGTTGTTGGTGCCGTAGGTGATGTCGGCGGCGTAGGCGCGGCGCTTGTCGCCGGGCTCCATGTGCGGCAGATTGACCCCTACCGTAAGCCCGAGGAAGCGGTAGATCTTGCCCATCCACTCGGCGTCGCGATTGGCCAGATAGTCGTTGACCGTGACGATATGCACGCTCCTGCCGGTCAGCGCGTTGAGATAGGCGGGCAGCGTGGCGACCAGGGTCTTGCCCTCGCCGGTCTTCATCTCGGCGATCTTGCCGTAGTGCAGCACCATGCCGCCCAGCAGCTGCACGTCGAAGTGGCGCATGCGCAGGCTGCGCTTGGCCGCTTCGCGTACCACCGCGAACGCTTCGGGCAGCAGCTCGTCGAGCGTGGCGCCCTCGGCGTGGCGCTTCCTCAGCTCCTCGGTCTTGCCGCGCAGCTCGGGATCGCTCAGCTTGGCAAGCCCCGGCTCGAGCGCGTTGATCTGCGCGACGGCGCCCGAATACTGCTTGAGCAGCCGGTCGTTCCGGCTGCCGAAAATCTTGGTGAGGACGTTGGTGATCATGAAATGGACGCGCGCCGGGCAAAGGCCGCCAAGCCAGGCGCCTGGAAAACCGCTGATTTTACTTTGAAACCGGGACTACTTGGTCCGTGCCGCGGCCGACCGGGACTTCGACACCAGGAACTTCATGGGGTTCTGCGCCGCGCCGCGATAGCGCACCTCGAAGTGCAGATGCGGCCCGGTGGAGCGGCCGGTGGATCCCACCTCGCCGAGCTTGCGGCCGCGCTGCACGACTTCCCCCTCCTTCACGAACAGCTTGGACTGGTGGGCGTAGCGCGTGACGAGGTCGTTGCCATGGTCGATGTCCACCAGGTAGCCGTACTGGGGGTGAAGGCCGGCGAATACGACTATGCCGTCGGCCGCCGCCACGATGGGCGCACCCTTGTCGGCAAGAAAGTCAATGCCCTCGTGCATTGCCCATTGCCCGGTGAACGGGTCGACGCGCCGGCCGAACCCCGACGCATTGTAGGGCGCGCTTACCGGCATCATCGTCGGGATGAGCTTTTTCTTCACCGCCTGCTCGAAAAGCTGCGCCTCCAGCACGCCCAGCAGGTCGTTGCGCGTTTCCACGTTGCGCTCGAGCCTGGAGAGCTTGTCGCTGAATTCGGCGAGCGACAGGTTCTGCGCCGGCAGCAGCGTCGGCGCGGCGCCGCCCAGGCCCGGGGCTTCGGAGAAGCGGAAATCCTGCGGACGGAACCCGGCGAGGGACGACAGCCGCTCGCCGAGCGCATCCAGCCGCGTCAGCTGCGCCTGCATCTCGCCCAGCTTGACCGCCATGGCGTTGAGGTTCTGCTGCACGAAGGTGCGGCCGCGCTCGGCGTCGGCCTCGCTCGCCTGAAGCACCATCTGCTGGATCACCGGGATGCGCAGCTCCGCGGCGTAGCGCAGGCTCACCCAGTAGAGGCCGACGGTCCCTGCGCACAGCAGCGCCGTGGCGGCGAAAGCCGCCCCCACCAGGTGGCGCAGCGTCAGCGTGACGGGCCGCGCCCTGGCCAGCGTGCTTGAGATCAGGATAATCTGCACAACCCTTCCCTCCCATTCTCGAGCCCATGCGACTTCCCAGACTCGACCGCATCCTTTCGGCCGAGAGCGAGCTGCAGCCCTTGCTGGCCAAAGCGCGCGACCTGCGCGCGCTTGCAGGACTTCTGGAGGGCTTTTTGTCTCCCGAGCTTGCCTGTCGAGCCCGGGTGGCGAACTTCAGGGACGGTGAACTGGTTCTGCTCGCCGCCCATTCCGCGGCGGCGGCGAAACTGCGCTTGCTGGCCCCTTCCCTGAGCCGCTTTCTAACCCATCAGCGCTGGCAGGTTAGTTCAGTTCTGGTGAGGGTGCAACCAACAGCTTCACACATCCCTACAAGGCAAAAAAGCGTGCAATTCTCCACATTTGCGCTCGATTCGTTGAGCGCGCTGTATGCCGAAATGCGCCCCTCTCCCGCGCGCCGGGCGCTCGCCGATCTGCTCGAGCGCCGGGGGGTCATGCTGCCCGCCAAAGCGACTCGCCGGCGAACAACAGCAGCACGAAAAGCAGGCCGAAAACCGCGTACTTGAAGATCAGCCAGGCGAGGCGCAGCCAGCGGCGCTCACGCGTGAGCAGCCAGGCAACCATGGTGAATCCCAGCGCGATCACGACCGCGAGGCCGATGATGCGCAGCGCGATCAGCACCTAGCCGTACTGGGCCGCGAGGCGCGCAACGCCCGCGGGAGTTTCCTCGGCGCGCTCGAACACCACCGTCTCCAGCGCGGCCGGGTCGGCGAGCGCCGCGCGCAGCAGGCGGTTGTTGAGTGCATGGCCCGACTTGTGCGCGGTGAATGCCCCGAGCAGCGGCCGGCCCAGCAGGTACAGGTCGCCCATGGCGTCGAGCAGCTTGTGGCGGATGAATTCATCGGAGAAGCGCAGCCCGTCGCTGTTCAGGACGCGGTACTCGTCCAGCACCACGGCGTTGTCCAGGCCGCCGCCCAGCGCGAGGCCGCTGTCGCGCAGGTCCTCGACCTCGTGCATGAAGCCGAAAGTGCGCGCGCGTGCGATCTCCTTCAGGTACGAGGTCTCGGCGAAGTCCACCGTGACCGCCTGCGTGGTGCGCTCGATGACCGGATGGCGGAACTCGATCGAAAAGGACAGTCGATAGCCGTCATAGGGATCCAGCCGCGCCCACTTGTCGGCATCCCTGACTTCCACGCGATGCGCGACGCGCAGGAATTTTTTCGCCGCCGCCTGCTCCTCGATGCCCGCCTGCTGGATCAGCAGCACGAAAGGCGAGGCGCTGCCGTCCATGATGGGCAGCTCCGGCGCGTCGAGGTCGACGTACGCATTGTCCACGCCCATGCCGCCGAGCGCCGACATCAGGTGCTCGACGGTATGGATCTTCACCCCGTTGCTGACGAGCGTCGAGGCGAGGCGCGCCTCGCCGATCAGCTCGGCCCGCGCCGGAATATCCACCGGCGATGCAAGGTCGATGCGACGGAACACCACGCCGGTGTCCACCGGCGCCGGACGCAGGCTCATGCGGACCTTCTGGCCGGTATGCAGGCCGACGCCGGAGGCGCTGACCAGCGATTTGAGAGTGCGTTGCCGGAGCATCGGTGGTCTCGGGGGGAGCGAGGATTCTACCCCATCAGTCGGCCTGCTTTCGCAGGAACGCCGGGATGTCGTACTTGTCGACGCCCGACTGCTGCAGCGCTTCCACCGTGGAGGCGCGGTTGCGGCGGATCACCGCGGGCGCATCGAGCTGGTGATAGTCCACCGGCCCGGGAAGATTATCGGTGCCGGTCTTCTGCCCCGTCACGTTACTGAGCACGAGCTGGGGCTTGGGCTGGCGCGACACCGCCGCCATGCCCAGGCCCGTGGCCACCACCGTGACGCGCAAGTCCTCGGCAAGCGAGTCGTCGTAGACGCCGCCATAGATGATGGTGGCATCCTCCGCCGCGAAGGTGCGCACGATGTTCATGACCTCCTTGGTCTCGCGCAGCTTGAGGCTCGCCTTGGAGGCGGTGATGTTGACCAGCACGCCGCGCGCGCCCGCGAGGTTCACCCCCTCGAGCAGCGGGCAGGCGATGGCCTGCTCCGCAGCGATGCGCGCGCGATCGATGCCGCTCGCCGCGGCCGAGCCCATCATCGCCATGCCCTGCTCCGACATCACGGTGCGCACGTCCTGGAAGTCGACGTTCACCAGGCCGGGATTGTTGATGATCTCGGCGATGCCGGCGACCGCGTTGTTCAGCACGTCGTCCGCGGCGCGGAAGGCGTCTTCCTGGGTCACGTCCTCGCCGAGCACCTCCTCGAGCTTGTCGTTGAGGATCACGATCAGGGAGTCGACGTGCGGTCCGAGCTGCTCGATGCCCGTTTCCGCGACCTTCATGCGCTTGGAGCCCTCGAAGGTGAACGGCTTGGTGACCACCGCCAGCGTGAGAATGCCGAGCGAGCGCGCCACCTCGGCGATCACCGGCGCCGCGCCGGTGCCGGTGCCCCCGCCCATGCCGGCGGTGATGAACACCATGTGCGCGCCGGCCACCGCCTCCTCGATGCGCTCGCGGTCGGCGAGCGCCACCGCGCGCGCCTCCTCGGGTTTGGCGCCGGATCCCAGGCCGCTCGAGCCGAGCTGGATCTGGTTGCCCGCCTTGTTGCGCGACAGCACCTGGGCGTCGGTGTTCACGGCGATGAACTCCACGCCCTGCACGCCTTCGTCGATCATGTGGTTCACCGCGTTGCCGCCGGCGCCGCCGACGCCGACCACCTTGATGATGGGACCGCTGACCTCGCTCTCCACGATCTGAAACATTTCTTGTTCTCT
>CAZJJC010000145.1:0-1882 GCA_964546195.1 uncultured Enterobacteriaceae bacterium
CAAACTTCAACGTTTCAAGGATGTGCTGGCCCCCGCGATCGCCAACCGCGCCCGCGGCAGCCTGCGCGACCGCGTCGAAGGCGTCTGGCTCGCCCTCGGCGGCCCCGCCTGCGTCGACAACGCCACCGACCTGGAAGACGCCGAGATCTAGCTCGACGAGCTCGAAAGCCTCGAGCACGCCGGCGAGCTCGAAGACCTCACCCTGCTCGACGAGAGCCTGCACCAGCTCTACGCCCTCCCGGACCTCGAGGCCACCGACGACGACCTCCAGATCATGACCATCCACAAGGCCAAGGGCCTCGAGTTCGGCACCGTCATCGTCCCCGCCCTCGACAAAGGCCCCGGCCGCTCCGACACCCCGCTCTTCCTGTGGAAGGAAACCGTCGGCGGTCTGCTTCTCGCCCCCGTCAAGGAAACCGGCTCCGACGACGACCTCGCCTACCGCTACCTGCGCAACCTCGAAGTCACCGCCGAAGACACCGAAGCCGCGCGCCTCCTCTACGTCGCCGCCACCCGCGCCGAGCAGCGCCTGCACCTCCTCGCCTGCACCAAGTGCGACGACTCGGGCGACCTCCGCCCCCCTTCTTCCCGCTCCCTTCTCGCCCGCGCCTGGCCCGTCGCCGAAGCCCACTACGCCGCCATGGTCCCCGAGCAGCTCGCCATGGACTTCATGCACGCGCCTCGCCAGCCCTTCACCTCGCTCACCCGCCTCGCCCTCGACGTCGAGCGCATCCTTCCCCCGCCCGCCGTGCGCTGGAGCGCCCCGCCCGAAGGCCGCGAGGAAGAGCAGATCGAGTTCTCCTGGGCCGGCGAGACCGCGCGCCACGTCGGCTCGGTGGTGCACCGCTGGCTGCAGCGCATCGCCGAGGACGAGCTGCGCGGCTGGGACGCCAGGCGCGTTCAAGCGCTTCGCCCTCAGTTCGCCAAGGAACTGGCGCGCCGCGGAATTCCATCCGCCGGGGCGGTGCGCTCCGCCGATCTCGTCGCAGCCGCGCTTGCCAACGCCCTGACCGATGAGCGCGGCCGCTGGCTCCTCGGCCCGCACCTTGAGGCGCGCAACGAGTACCGCTTGCGCGCGATGGTGCAGGGGCAGCTGCGCACCTACATCATCGACCGCCTGTTCCGCACGCAGGAGGGCGTGGAATGGGTGGTGGACTACAAGACCAGCCGCCACGAGGGCGCCGACGTGGAAGCCTTCCTCGACCGCGAGCGCACCCGCTACGCGCCGCAGCTCAAGGCCTATGCCGGGCTGCGCTCGGGCTCGCGGCAGGGGCTGTTTTTCCCGCTGATCCGGGGATGGCGGGAGCTGTAGCGGTAGAATTTTCGCCCCACCCACGAATTCCCAGGAGCGCATCTCATGCTCACTCTGTTCTATGCCCCCGGCGCCTGCTCGATGGCGGCCCACATCGTGCTCGAAGAAAGCGGCGAGAAGTACGAGCCCAAGCGCATGGACCTCTCGAAAGGCGAGCAGAAGACCCCCGAGTACATGAAGATCCACCCGCTCGGGCGCGTGCCGGCGCTCAAGCTGGACGACGGCTCGGCGCTCGCCGAGAACACCGCGATCCTGCCGTATCTGGGCAAGCGCTTCGGCCTGTGGCCCGCCGACGCGGTGAAGGAGGCGCGGGCGCTTTCCGCCATCGGCTTTTTCGCCTCCACCGTGCATCCGGCGCATTCCCACATCGGCCGCCCGGAGCGCTTTACGGAAGACAAGAGCGCCTTCCCCGGCATCCAGGCGATGGGCAAGAAGACCTTCCACGACTACCTCAAGCAGATCGACGCCCTGTACGCCGACCGCGAGTGGCTCTCCGACAAGTACTCGGTGCTCGATCCCTACGCCTTCGTGTTCTACGTGTGGGGCGTGCGGCGCGAGCTGCCGGTGGCC
>CAZJJC010000146.1:0-9951 GCA_964546195.1 uncultured Enterobacteriaceae bacterium
ACGCCGAGCTCCTTCAGCGTCGGCACGCTGGGCATCTCGGGATGGCGCTTCTCGGTGGCGATGGCGAGGAACTTGAGCTGCCCCGCCTCGACCTTGCCCTTCTGCGTCAGGTTGGAGTCGGTGAGGTCGATGTGGCCGCCGAGGATCGCGTTCATGCGCGGCGCGAGGCCCTCGTAGGAAACGTACTTGAACTTGGTTCCGGTCGCCTTCTCGATCAGCGCGGGGAAGAAATGGCTGGTGGAGGCAAGCGTCGCGCCCACGCTGATCTGGCCGGGGCGGGCCTTCGCGTCGGCGAGCAGCTCCTTCATCGACTTCCACGGCGTCTTCGGGCTGGCGGTGAGCACCGAGGGCGTCGAGGCCACCATGCAGACCGGCTCGAAGTCGGTGTACTGCACGTCCGCGACGCCCGCGTAGTACGTGGAGTGGATGTAGTCGTGCACCGCGTACAGCGTGTAGCCGTCGGCGGGCGAGTCCTTCACCTCTTTCGCGCCGCGCGTGCCCGAGGCGCCGCCCACGTTCGCAATCACCACCGTCTGGCCCAGCGCCTTCTGGAAGCCCGGCGCGAACGGCCGGAAAATGTTGTCGGTGTCGCCGCCCGCCGCCCAGGGCACCACCAGCTTCACCGGGCGGTCGGGGTAAGCCGCAGCGACGTTGAATGAAACGAGGGCCGCGAGGACCCCGGTAGCAAGTCTTTTCATGATGTCCTCCTCCAAGGAGACCGGATAATAAGTCATTTTCTAGACCGCCAGCGACCTGACCCAGGCGCGGTCGATGCGGTTTTTCCACCACCACACCCAGCGCCCCTGGGCGCTCCAGGGGCCGCGCTCGGCGATGGCGTAGCGCCGCCCGCAGCTCAGGAGCAGCAAGGCATGGCGCTGCGGCCGGTAGGCGAGCGCCGGCTCGCCGCGCGCGAGGCGCCTGAAGTTGAGCGCGAGCGCCTCCCCCTGGCGTAGCGCGTAGACGCCCGACTTGGGCACCGGGCCCGAGCGCAGCGTGGCGCAGTCGCCGGCCGCGTACACGTCCGGATGCGAGACGCTTTGCAGCGTGTCGTCCACCAGCAGGAAGCCGCGCTCGTCGCGGGCGAGCCTGCCGCCGCGCAGCCAGGGCAGCGGCCTTGCGCCGGTGGTGAGGATCACCACGTCGAACTCCTGGCGCGAGGCGCCGGCGAGGACCAGCGGCCCGCGCTCGATGGCGCTCACCGCCATGCCGGGGCGCAGGTCCACGCCCATGGCGCGCAGCACGCGCGCGGCGCGCGGCGGAGAAGGCTGTGCCTGCTCCGAGTACAGCGTGACGGCCGCGCCGCGGTAGCGCAGCGCCATGGCGAGCTCGACCCCCGCGGCGCCGGCGCCGGCGATCGCCACGCGATTGAGCTTTACCGTCGCCAGCTTGTCGAAGAAGGGCTCGAACGGCTTGGCCGCGAGCGCGAAGCCGGCGCCGGGAATCGAGCGCTCGACGAGCGAGCCGACGTTGAGCGACAGCAGGTCGTACTCCAGCTCGCTGCCCTCCTGCAGCACCGCCAGTTTGCCCTCATGGTCGAGCTTCGCCACCTCGCCCTCGATGAACTCGGCGCCGGCCGCGTCGGCGAGGCGCGCCAGGTCGATCTCGGCCTCGGGGCGCCGGTAGTGCCCGGCGATGATGCCGGGCCGCATGCCCGAGTAGATCTGCCTGGCGCGCGGCGAGACGAGCGCGAAGCGCGCACCCTGCAGCGGCTCCTTCAGCAGGGAGCGCAGCACGGCGAGGTGCGCGTGCCCGCCGCCGACGAGCAGGATGCGCTTCACGCCTTGCGCGCTTCCTCGCGCTTGCGCAGCTCCTTGCGCTGCACCTTGCCGGTCGTGGTCATGGGCAGGGCGTCGATGAACTCGATCTCGCGCGGGTACTCGTAGGGCGCGAGGCGGCCGCGTACATGCGCCTTAAGCTCTTCAATGAGCTGCCCGGATGGCGCATGCCCGGGCTGCAGCACGATGAACGCTTTCACGATCGCGCCGCGCGTCGCGTCGGGCTTGCCGATGACCGCGGCGTTCGCCACCGCGGGATGCTTCACCAGGCAGCTCTCGATCTCGGCCGGCCCGATGCGGTAGCCGGCGCTCTTGATGAGGTCGTCCGAGCGGCCCTGGTACCAGAGGTAGCCGTCCTCGTCCATGCGGCCCTGGTCGCCGGTGCAGCCCCAGTCGCCGATGAATTTGTCGCGCGTCGCCTGCGGGTTCTTCCAGTATTCGAGGAAGAACACGGGGTCATTGTCCTTTTTTACTGCAATCTCGCCCAGTTCCCCGCGCGCAAGCTCATTGCCCTGCTCGTCGATCACCGCGACGCGGTGGCCGGGATAGGGCCGCCCGATCGAGCCGGGCTTCACCGGCCAGGCCGCCTGGCAGTTGCCCACCACATAGTTGATCTCGGTCTGGCCGAACATCTCGTTGATCGTCACCCCGAGCTGCTCGCGCGCCCACTCGATCACCGTGACGCCGACCGATTCGCCCGCGCTCATCACGGATCTCAAATTCAGGGAAAACGCCTTCCGCGGCTCGGGAACGGCTTTCATCATCAGCTTCAACGCCGTAGGAAAAAGAAACGAGTTGCGGATGGCGTACTTCTCGAGCAGGTAATAGGCCCTTTCGGCGTCGAAGCGGCCGCGGTAGCCCAGGATCGGGATGCCGCACAGCCACGCCGGCAGCAGCGCGTCCATCAGGCCGCCGGTCCACGCCCAGTCGGCCGGCGACCAGAACATGTCGCCCTTCTGCGGGAAGAAGTCGTGCGAGTGCACGAACCCCGGCATGTTGCCGATCATCACGCGATGCGCCTTGAGCGCGCCCTTGGGCGGGCCGGTCGTGCCGCTCGTGTAGATGATGAGCGCCGGGTCGTCGGCTTTGGTATCCAGGGGAGAGAAATGCGAAGAGGCCTTGGCCAGCAACGTCTCCCAATCCATCGTATGGGATTCCTTCGCACCCCCAACCCCAATGACGTGACGCAAGCCCGGCAACTTCTCCCGGATCGCCCAGAGGTTGGCGAGCGTCCCGGGCTCGACGATGGCGACCGAGGCCTCGGCGTGGTTCATGCGGTACTCGAGCGCCTCGGGGCCGAAGAGGTGCGACAGCGGCAGCGCGATCGCGCCCATCTGGAAAATGGCGATGTAGGCGATCGCGGTCTCGGGGCGCTGCGGCAGCAGGAGGGCGACGCGCTCGCCGCGCTTTACGCCGAGCGCCGCGAGCGCGTTGGACAGCCGGTTCGCCGCCGTCTGGATGTCCCAGAACGAGTACGCGGCGCTCGCGCCCGACTCGTCCTCCCAATACAGCGCGAAGCGCGTGCGCTCCTCGGCCCACTGCCCGCAGCAGGCGCGCGCGATGTTGTAGCGCTCCGGAACCTGCCAGCGAAAGGCGCGATAGAGCTCTTCGTAGCGGTCCCTCATGGTTTAATTGAGTTTACATGAGCCTCGACGCCCCGGTGCTCGACGCGTTGGTGTTCGACGCCTACGGCACGCTGTACGACGTGCACTCGGTGCTGCGGCGCTGCGAGGCCTTCTTCCGGGGCAAGGGCGCGCAGCTCTCGCAGCTATGGCGCGCGAAGCAGCTCGAGTACACCTGGCAGCGCAGCCTGATGGGGCGCTACGCGCCCTTCTCCACCGTCACGCGCGAGGCGCTCGCCTACTCGTGCGAAGCGCTCGGCCTGCAGCTCACCGCGGAGCGCATGGAAGCGCTGATGAGCGAGTACAACATGCTTTCGACCTATCCCGACGTGGCCGGCGCCTTCGGCCGGTTCGCGGGGAGGAAGCTTGCGATCCTGTCCAACGGCTCCCCCGACATGCTTGAGCCGCTGGTCCAGAGCTCCGGTCTGGAGCTCGACGCGGTCCTCAGCGTGGACGAGGTGCGCGCGTTCAAGCCCGCGCCCGAGGTGTATGGCCTTGCCGTTTCGAAGCTCGGTATTCCCAAGGAGCGCATCGGCTTCGTCTCTTCCAACTGCTGGGACGCGCTGGGCGCGAAGGCCTTCGGGTTGCGCGTTTTCTGGATCAACCGCACCGGCGCGCCGGTGGACCGGATGGGCTTGCATCCCGACCAGGTCGTAGGCTCGCTGAATGAAGTTCTGCTCTAACTGCGCAGCTTCGGTGGTGCAGCGCGTGCCGCCGGGCGACACGCTCGCGCGCTGGGTGTGCGACCAGTGCGGCGAGATCCACTACCAGAACCCCAAGCTGGTGGTGGGCGCGATCCCCGAATACCAGGGCAAGGTGCTGCTGTGCCGGCGCGCGATCGAGCCGCGTTACGGCTACTGGACGCTGCCCGCAGGCTTCATGGAAAACGACGAGACCGCGGCACACGCGGCGCTGCGCGAGACGCTCGAGGAGGCCGGCGCGCGCATCGAGCTCGGCAAGCCGTTCTCGCTCATCTCGGTGCCGTACGTGAACCAGGTGCATCTTTTCTACCTCGCCCGGCTGCTCGACCTGGAGTTCAAGCCCGGAGAGGAATCCCTCGAGGTGGCGCTCTACGAGGAGGCGCGCATCCCGTGGAACGAGATCGCCTTCCGCACGGTCTTGGCCACGCTGCGGCACTGGTTCGCCGACCGCGGCAAGGGCAGCTTCGCGTTTCACGCCGAGGACATCATCCAGCGCTAAGAAAAACGTGGTCTGTCCCTGTTTTTTGGTTTAGATTTGCGCCGCAAGAGGAGGAGCACCATGAAAAGAACAGTGCCGGCCCTGCTGCTGCTCGCCCACACGCCGCTCGCCCTCGCCGCGGAACCTGCCAAGATCGACCCGGCCAACACCGCCTGGATGCTGACCTCGGCGGTGCTGGTGCTGTTCATGACGCTGCCCGGGCTCGCCCTGTTCTACGCCGGGCTGGTGCGCACCAAGAACGTGCTGTCGGTGCTGATGCAGTGCTTCTCGATCGCCTGCGTCGTCACCATCGCGTGGGTAGCGGTGGGCTACAGCATCGCCTTCGGCGAAGGCAACGCCTTCTGGGGCGGCCTGGGCAAGGCTTTCCTTTCGGGCATCGACGTGAAGTCGGTGAAGGGCACGATTCCCGAGTCGGTGTTCGCGATGTACCAGATGACCTTCGCCATCATCACGCCGGCGCTGGTCGTCGGCGCGTACGCCGAGCGGGTGCGCTTTCCCGGGATGCTGATTTTCAGCGTGCTTTGGCTGCTCGTGGTCTACTGCCCGGTGGCGCACTGGGTGTGGGGCGACGGCTGGCTGCAGAGAATGGGCCTGATGGACTTCGCCGGCGGCACGGTGGTCCACCTGAACGCCGGCATGGCCGCGCTGGTCGCGGCGCTGGTGCTGGGACGGCGCCGCGGCTTCCCCGACACCGCCATGCCGCCGCACAACATGACGATGGCGGTCACCGGCGCATGCATGCTGTGGGTGGGATGGTTCGGCTTCAACGCCGGCAGCGCGCTTGCCGCGGACGGCGCCGCCGGCATGGCGATGCTGGTGACGCACATCGCCGCCGCCGCCGGCTCCCTCGCCTGGGTGGTGTGCGAATGGCTGCGCTACGGCAAGCCCTCGGTGCTGGGCATCGTCACCGGCATGGTGGCCGGCCTGGGCACCATCACGCCGGCCTCGGGCTTCGTCGGCCCGCTGGGCGCGCTCGCGATCGGCGGCGCGGCCGGCGTGGTGTGCTTCTTCGCCACGAGCTACATGAAGCGCGCGCTGAACGTCGACGACTCGCTGGATGTCTTCCCGGTGCACGGGGTCGGCGGCATCCTGGGGACGCTGCTCACCGCCGTGTTCGTGTCGGCGGCCTTCGGCGGCATCGGCTATCCCGAGACGGGGTCGATGGGCGGGCAGGTCGTCACGCAGCTCGTTGGCGTCGCCGCGGTCGGCTTGTGGTCGGGCATCCTCACCTGGGTGCTCCTCAAGCTGGTGGATGCACTGTCGGGCCTGCGCGTCGCCGGCGACGAGGAGACCGAGGGTCTGGACACCGTTCTGCACAACGAAAAAGGCTATAACCTGTAGCGCCGCGGAGCGGCTTAGCCTGTAGCGCCGGGGAACGGCTTAGCCTCTAGCGCTAGAATGCGGCGCATGGAGCGCCGCGATTTTCTGGGATTCTGCGCAGCCGCATCGCTCGTCTCCCCGGCGCTGGCCGCCGACGCGAGGCCGCGTTTGTACTCGAAGGCGTTGCTGGTGGACCAGAAAGGCGCGCCGTTGCGCGCCAAGGCCATCCCGGCGAACGAAAACCTCATTTTCCACTACCCGTTCGCCGCCACGCCCTGCTTCCTGCTGAACCTGGGCAAGCCCGCCAAGGCCGCGGCCCAGCTGAAAACCGCCGAAAACGAAGCCTACGAGTGGCGCGGCGGCGCAGGCCCCGGGCGCTCGATCGTGGCCTACTCGGCGATCTGCGCGCACAGGATGAGCTACCCGACCCGGGACATCAGCTTCATCAGCTTCCGCGCCGAGAAGAGCGCGCGCAACAAGCACGCCGCGGTGATCCACTGCTGCTCGGAGCACAGCCAGTACGACCCGGCCGAGGGCGCGAGGGTGCTCGCCGGGCCGGCGCCGCAGCCGCTGGCGGCGATTCTTCTGGATTGGAATTCCTCTACCGATGAAATCCATGTCGTCGGCACGCTGGGCGGCGAGATGTTCAACGAGTTCTTCGCCAAGTACGAGTTCCGCCTGGCGCTGGAGCATAACGGCGCGGCGCGCGAGGCGGTGTCGGGCGCCTGCGTGGTGCAGCCCCTGGACAGCTACTGCCGCCAGCAAGTGAAGTGCTGAAGTGGCTGGAGCGCGATGATCCCTTCCCGCCGGTCGAGCGGGCGCTGAAGGAGCCCAACGGATTGCTCGCCGCGGGCGCCGACCTTTCGGTGGCGCGCCTGCTCGCCGCCTACCGGCGCGGCGTATTCCCCTGGTTCTCCTCCGGCCAGCCGCCGCTGTGGTGGTCGCCCGACCCGCGCATGGTGCTCTACTGCGAGGAGCTGAAGCTGTCGCGCTCGCTCGCCAAGAGCCTGCGCAACAAGGGCTACGAGCTGCGCATCGACAGCGCCTTCGCCGAGGTGCTGGAGGGCTGCGCGTCGCGCCCGGAAGGCACCTGGCTCGGCGCCGACATGCAGCAGGCCTACCTGCGCCTGCACCGGGAGGGCTACGCGCATTGCATCGAGACCTGGCGCGGCGGGGAGCTGGTCGGCGGCCTCTACGGCGTGGCGCTCGGGCGCATGTTCTACGGCGAGTCGATGTTCTCGAGAGCCACCGATGCTTCGAAAGTCGCCTTGGTGAATTTAGTCTCCTTCCTGAAAGGGCTGGATTTCCCGCTTATCGACTGCCAGATGCACACGGTGCTGCTCGAATCGCTCGGCGCGCGCGAGATCCCGCGCGCCGAATTCTTGCGGGCGCTCGGGAGCTTGGTAAACTACCCGCAACCTCCTTCGAAGTGGAGCCGTGTCGAAACTTAACGATCTGCCGCATGCCGTCCTGCAGTTCTACGTGACGGCGCCCTATCCCTGCAGCTACCTGCCGGACCGCATGGCGCGCTCGCAGGTGGCGACGCCGAGCCATCTCATCAACACCGAGCTGTACGGCGACCTGGTCAAGGCGGGCTTCCGCCGCAGCGGCATCTTCACCTACCGCCCGCACTGCGACGCCTGCCGCGCGTGCGTGCCGGTGCGCATCCCGGTCGAGCGGTTCGAGGCCAACCGCTCGCAGCGCCGCGCCTGGAAGCAGCACGGCGCGCTCGTCGCGCACGCGCAGCCGCTCAAGTTCCGGCTCGAGCACTACGCGCTTTACCTGCGCTACCAGTCCAGGCGCCACTCGGGCGGCGGCATGGACAACGACAGCCGCGACCAGTATTCGCACTTCCTGCTGCAGAGCCGCGTCGATACGCGCCTGGTGGAGTTCCGCGAAAACGGGCAGCTGGTGATGGTGTCGATCGTCGACTACCTGCCCGACGGCCTGTCGTCGGTCTACACCTTCTACGAGCCCGAGCGCCGCGGCGCGAGCTTCGGCACCTACAACGTGCTGTGGCAGATCGAGTCCTGCCGCCGGCTCGGCCTGCCCTTTCTGTACCTCGGGTACTGGATCCGCGAGAGCCCGAAGATGGCCTACAAGTCGAAATTCGAGCCGATCGAGGGCTTCGTCGGCGGCTCGTGGCGGCGCCTCGGGAGGCGCGACGCGGCCTAGGATGCCGTGCGCGCCCTGCAGTTGCCTTACTCCTTAATTCGTCCGCTTCTCTTCTCGCTCGACCCCGAAACCGCGCATCACGCAACTCTGAAGTTGATGGGACTTGCCGGCTGGTTGACGGCAAAACCCCCTTCCCGTCCCGTGCGCGTCATGGGCATCGACTTTCCCAATCCGGTGGGCCTTGCCGCCGGCCTGGACAAGCAGGCCGAGCACGTGGAGGTGCTCGCCCGCCTGGGCTTCGGCTTCCTCGAGCTGGGCGGCGTGACGCCGCGGCCGCAGCCCGGGAACCCGCGCCCGCGCCTGTTCCGCCTGCCGCAGGCGCGCGCCCTCATCAACCGCTACGGCCTGAACAGCGTCGGCGCCGAGGCTTTCGCTGAGAATCTCGGCCGCGCCCGCACCCGGGCCGTGATCGGCATCAACATCGGGAAAAACCGCGACACGCCCAACGAGCGCGCGGCCGAGGACTACGAGCAGTGCATGGAAGCGCTCTACCCGCTGGCGCACTACCTGTCGATCAACATCTCCTCGCCCAATACCAGCGGGATGCGCGAGCTGCAGTCGCCCGCCCTGCTGAGAAACCTGCTCTCCAGGCTGATGCGAAAGCGCGAGGCGTTGCGCGAGCGCCACGGCAAGCACGTGGCCCTGGTGCTCAAGATCTCGCCCGATATCGACCACGCGGCGGTCCGCGGCATCGCCGACTCGGTGCGGCGCGAGCGCATCGACGGCCTGATCGCCACCAACACCACGGTGTCGCGCGAGGGCGTGGCCGGGCTGCCCCATGGCACCGAGGAAGGCGGCCTGTCGGGGGAGCCCCTCAGGACCCGTGCCACCGAGGTATTGCGGCAGTTCGCCTTCCACCTGCGCGCCGAGGTGCCGCTGATCGCCTGCGGCGGCATCATGAGCGCGGCCGACGCGCGCGAGCGCTTCCGGGCGGGCGCCTCGCTGGTGCAGCTGTATTCCGGGCTGGTGTACCGCGGGCCGCGCCTCATCTCCGAATGCGTGGCGGCTCATGCAGCGTAAGACGGTCGCGCTGATCGACGAGAGCCGCTGCATCGGCTGCACGCGCTGCATCGACGCCTGCCCGGTCGACGCGGTGATCGGCGCGCAAAGCCTGATGCATACCGTGGTCGAGCCCTGGTGCATCGGCTGCGGCCTGTGCCCGCCCGCCTGTCCGGTGGACTGCATCGCCATGGTGGCGCCGCGCGGGCCCTGGACCCGGCCGCTCAAGAAGGCCGCCGGGGAGCGCGCGCGCGGGCGAAGGAAGAGGCTTGCGAAAGCGGCCTTTCCGACTTCCACCGCGGAGCGGCGCAAGCGCGTGCTGGCCGGAATTCTGTCGAAACGGCGATGAACCCGCAAAAGCGCCGCGAGATCTATCGGCGGCTGCAGGCGGCGAATCCGCACCCCGCCACCGAGCTGGAGTACCGCACGCCGTTCGAGCTGCTGGTCGCGGTGGTGCTCTCGGCGCAGGCCACCGACAAGTCGGTGAACCTCGCCACGCGCAAGTTCTTCCCGGCCACGCCGCAGCGCATCCTCGAGCTCGGCGTCGGCGGGTTCGAACCGCTGGTGAAAAGCATCGGCCTGTACCGCACCAAGGCGAGGAACGTGGTGGCACTTTCGAAGATCCTGGTCGAAGAGCAGGGCGGCGAGGTCCCGGCGGACCGCGCAGCGCTCGAGCGGCTTCCGGGCGTGGGCCGCAAGACGGCGAACGTGGTGCTGAACACCGCCTTCGGGCAGCCGACGGTGGCGGTCGACACGCACATTTTCCGCGTCGCCAACCGCACGGGTCTTGCGTCCGGAAAGGATGTTCTTGACGTGGAGCAGAAGCTTCTCAAATTCACCCCGCCGGAGTTCCTCAGGAA
>CAZJJC010000147.1:0-15511 GCA_964546195.1 uncultured Enterobacteriaceae bacterium
TCGGCGAGCTGGCCGACGTGAAGCGGGCGGACTGGAACCTGGAGCTCGGCGCGATCAGCGAGCTCAACGTCAAGAAGGACCTTCCTCCGGCGCTGCTGTTCGACGAGATCCAGGGCTACCCGAAGGGTTTCCGCGTGCTGACGTGCAGCACCAGCAGCCCGGCGCGCCTGTCCTCGATCCTCAGATTGCCTCTGCAGAGAACCCATAAGGGGCTGGTCGAGACGCTGCGCGGCAAGCCGGCGCAATGGCAGGCTGCCGCCAGGGACTTCGATTTCGTCGAAACGAAATCCGGTCCCGTCCTGGACAACCTCCAGAAAGAATCGAAGCTCGACGTGCTGGCCTTCCCCGCCCCGCTGTGGCACGAGCTCGACGGCGGGCGCTATATCGGCACCGGTTGCTCGGTGGTCACGCGCGATCTGGACAGCGAGTGGATCAACGTCGGCACCTACCGCGTCCAGGTGATCGACCGGGACCACGTGGCCCTCGACATGGTGCCGGGCAAGCACGGCCGCATCCATTACGAGGAGCACAAGCAGGCGGGCAAGCGCTTTCCCGTGGCGATCGTCCTGGGAAGCGATCCGCTGGGCTACCTCATCTCGGGCATCGAGGTGCCTTTCGGGATGTGCGAGTACAACTATATGGGTTCGATCCTGAAGCAACCCGTTTCTGTGATCCGTGGAGAGGTTACAGGCCTGCCTTTTCCGGCTGCCTCGGAAATCGTGCTCGAAGGCCACGTCGAGCCGAACGACGAGCGCACCGAAGGCCCGTTCGGCGAATTCCACGGCTACTACCCGGGCAAGGCAGGAACCGCGCCGGTCGTTTCGGTGGAAAGAATCTATTTCCGCGACGAGCCGATCCTGATGGGCAGCCCGCCGGCCAAGCCGCCCAACGACTACTCGTACTCGAAGGCGGTGATGCGCTCGGCGCTCCTGATGGACGCGCTCGTCGCCGCCGGAGTGCCCGACGTGAAGGCGGTGTGGGCGCACGAGATCGGCGGCGCGCGCATGTTCAACGTGGTGGCGATCAAGCAGCGCTACGCCGGCCACGCGCGCCAGGCCGGGCACATCCTCAGCCAGTGCGGCGTCGGGGCGTACATGTCGCGCTACTCGGTGGTGGTCGACGAGGACATCGACCCGGCGAACCTGCAGGAAGTGATGTGGGCCGTGGCCACGCGCACCGACCCGGCGCTCGACATCGACATCATCCAGCGCGGCATGGGCTCGAAGAACGACCCGATGTTCGTCGCCTACCGCTACGACGCGCCGTTCAGCTCCAAGGCGGTGATCGACGCCTGCCGGCCCTGGGACCACCTGCACGAGTTCCCCGCGGTGGCCGAGGCGAGCAAGGAGCTCCAGGACAAGACCCGCGCGAAGTGGAAGGACCTGCTGGGGCCGGGGTCGTAAAGATCGGGGTCAGAGCCCGATCGCCATGAAACTGCCGTTCTCAGCGCTCATCGCGCGAGTTTCGCGTGCCCGCCGCCTCCATCGGAACATAGCGCGGCCAGCTTCGCAGCCAGGTTCGCTCGAGGAGCGGCAGCGCGGCCGCCCCGGCCATCGCGGCGGCGAACGCGACGAGAAAGAGGCTCTGGCGCGGCAGCCAGTAGGCGAGCGCGGCAAACAGCGCAAAGGCGCCGAAGCTGCCCAGAATGATCGCCGCCTCCGCGCGATGCACGTTCAAGCGGATGCGGCGCTTGCAGTAGGGGCAGTCGATCTCCATGCGCGCGATGACCGCCTGGGAGAGCTTGCGGGTCGCGAGACCCTTGCCGCAATGCGGGCAGCGATGGTCCATCAAGCCCCGTTTTCCCGGCGAAAACGACCCATTGCGTCGGTCCATTTGGGCGGAAGCGTCGATCCGGCGGCCTGCCACTCGATGAACTGGGTCTCGCCCATGTGGCCTTGCAGCGCCGACATGATTTTCAGGTGCGGATCCGCGCGCACGAAGCTATCCAGTGCCGCGCGGTCCTGCCAGACGCTGAGCGTCCAAAACTGCAGGCGGAAAAGCTGCGCGAGCATGGAATAGCCGATCGCCCCTCGGGCGTCTTCCAGCTGGCGGCGGATCGCCTGCGCATGACGCACAAAGGCGGGCAGCTTCCAGAAGCTTCTCAGGGGCAGGTAGCTGAGCAGCACCAGGTAATCCCGCTCGGGCTGCGTTGCTGAAAGTATGACCCACGGCGAGGGCGGCATGCCGTTTCGGGTTCAGCCGCCGGCGGCGCTGTCGAATATCCGAAGAATCGGCGTGGTCCTGCCGAACTTCATGATCCTAGGCCCGGCGGGCGGCGCGCCGCTTGCGAGGCGCCTGCTTCGGTTGCAGGGTTTCGGCACTTACCGGGTCCGCCGACTTGAGCAATGCCTGAACGTGGCGACGGGCGCGCGCGACGTCGTCTGCGCCGACCTTGCGCCCGGCAATACGCGAGACCAGCACCTCCCTGGTGATCTTCTGCACCGGTACGGACTCTTTGGCGCTGAACGCCTGAAGAATGTTGAGCGCGGTCAGGGCCACGGTGACGCTTTGCTTCAGGCCCGCTTCGATGCCGAGCTGGTCAAGCAGGACCACATCCACCATCGCTTCGACGTTCTGATCGTAAGCTGTCGTCATCATGGTGGCTCCTTTGCTTCGGCTGGGGAGATGATTCAGTCTAGCACCGCGGCTTTACTGCGAAGGGCGGTTCCTGCCGAGCCGGTCGGCGAGCTCGCCGATGGAAGCGGCGAGGGAGTTCTCGAGCTGGTCCAGCCGCGCTTGGAGGAGCGTGCGCAGCTCGGTGAAGCGCGAGGCTTCGGCCTGGTCGGCGAGCTGGCGCTGCGTTTTCAGCTCCCGCGCGTGGCGGCGCTGCTCCAGGAGCACGGTGGTTTGCAGATACACGAGGTAGAAGAGGAACAGGGCGCAGACCACGGCCAGCATGACAAGCAGCACCAGGCCGAGCGGCGCCTGCACCTCGGCGAAGCCGAGCGACAGCGTGGTGGGCGTCATGATCACGCCCCAGTTGAGCGCGGCGAAGAGGGCCACCGCCCCGAGCACGACCAGCAGCGCCACGTTGCGCAGCTGCATGCGCGGTTAGAGCACTACCTGGACGTCGGCGTCGCCCGCGCGGTCGAGAAGGCTCACCGCGACGCCGGCGTCGTGCCGGCGGCACATGAGGTCGAGGCGGCCCTCGCCGATGCCCAGCCCCCGCACCGAAAGCCAGTCGATGAAGGGCGGCAGGCGCGGGCGGCGCAGGATGACGGTGGAGGAGGCGGCGTCGATCTCGACGCCGAGGCAGGCCTGCAACAGGGCGAAGGGCGCGCAGGCGGCCCAGGCCTGCGGCGCGCAGGCGACCGGATACAGGGTGGGCGCCTTGCCGCGCTTGCGCTCGAAGCCGCAGAAGAGCTCGGGCAGGCGCCGCAGGTGCATGTGCGCCGCGGCGTCGAAGAGGGCCTTGGTGAGCGCGAGCGCCTCCTCGGCGTGGCCGTACTCCGCCAGGCCGAGGGCGATGAGCGCGTTGTCGTGCGGCCAGACCGAGCCGTTGTGGTACGAGGTGGGGTTGAAGCGCGCCTCGCGCGCGCTCAGGGTGCGCAGGCCCCAGCCGGTGAAGAACTCGCGCGCGAAAAGCTGCTGCACCACGCGCCCGGCGCGCTCGGGCAGCGCGATGCCGGTGAACAGCAGCTGCCCGGCGTTGGAGGCCCTCACGTCGCAGGGCGACTTGTCGCCATCGAGCGCGAGCGCGTAGCTGCCGAGCCCCTCGCGCCAGAACGCCTGCTCGAAGCGCTCGCGCAGGGCGTCGGCCTGCTGAAACAGCCGGCGCGAGAACGGCACATCGCCCAGGTCCGCCGCCAGCAGCCCGGCGACGCGGCGCGCGAGGTACACGTAGCCCTGGACCTCGCACAGCGCGATCGGGGCGCGGGCGAGGCGGCCGTCGGCATGGAACACCGCGTCCTCGGAGTCCTTCCAGCCCTGGTTGGCGAGGCCGGTGTCGCGCATGCGGCCGTACTCGACGAAGCCGTCGCCGTCGCGGTCGCCGTAACGGTCTATCCATTCGAGCGCGGCGCGCACGTTGGGCCAGATGGCCTCGATCGTGGCGCGGTCGCGCGTGCGCTGCCAGTACAGGCCGGCGAGCGCCACGAACAGCGGCGTCGAGTCGATCGAGCCGTAGTAGCGCCCGAAGGGGATCTCGCCCAGGCGCGCGAGCTCGCAGGCGCGCAGCTCGTGCAGGATCTTGCCCGGCTCCATGTCGGCCGCCGGATCGGTGTGCTGCGCCTGGTTGGCGGCGAGCACGCGCAGCACGCCGCGCGCGATGGAAGGATCGAGCCACAGCGTTTCGATCGCGGTGAGGATGCCGTCGCGGCCGAACACGGTCGAGAACCACGGCACGCCGGCGTAGGGGTAGGGGCCGTGCGGGGTCTGCGTGGTCAGCATCTGAAGGTCCGCGCCGGCGCGCGACAGGATGGCGTTCACCGTCTCGTTGGAGGTTTCCAGCTTCACCGCGCGCGCGCGCTCGCCGGCGAGCGTGCGGCGCGCGCGCCGCAGCGTGCGAAAGAAGCGCTGGTCGGCCTGCGGCGAGCTTGCGCCCTGCTCGCAGTGCACCGTGACGCCGAGGCAGCGGCGCTCGCGCGCGCCCAGGTCGAGCTCGAACTCGGCGCGCAGGCTGTCCAGCCGCGCGGGCGCGGGATCGAAGCAGATGCGCGTGGCGCGGGGCAGGCCGTCGGCCGAGTCGTAGACGAAGGCCACTTCGGCCGGGCCGCGCACTTCGAAGCTCACCGCGCCGCGGCGGCTGCGCCGGTAGCCGCGGATCTCGAAAAGATCGGCAAAATCGGCCGCGAACTCGAGCGCCACGCGCAGGCGCGTGCGGCTCTCGGCATAGCTCGTGACGGTAAAGAGCTCGTGGCAGCCCGCCTCCCACAGGAACTTGGCGCGCGCCACGTGGAAGGTGTCCTTCGCCAGCACCAGCCGGTCGCCCTGGAAGATGTCCGGGCAGGTCATGTCCACGTCCAGCGTGAGGTTGTCGGGCTGCACCGTCGAGGACAGGCAAAGCGCGCGGTGGCCCTCGAGCGTGAAGTACAGCCGCGAGAGGTGGCGCGTGTCGAAATGGAACAGCCCCGCCGGGCTGTGCGCCATTTCCACCACGTCGCCGAACTCGTCGAACATGGCAAAGCTGTCGCCGTGCTTGAGCGTGCGCCGGCTCGACGCCGCGAGCGACACTACCCCCGGAATCATCACCGGGCCGCTCGCCGCTTCGGCGTGCGGCTCGTGCTTCATACCGCCTTCAGGTGGTAGCGGCGCCCGAGCGCGCGGTACACCGCGAGGTAGTCGCGCGCCATGCGCGCGCCGGTGAAGCGCGCCTCGTAGCGGGCGCGCACCCAGGTGCGGTCCAGGCGCGCGAGGCGCGGCACGCAGGCCACCGCCTGGTCGATGGAATCGACGATAAAGCCGCTCACGCCGTGCTCCACGATCTCGGGCACCGCGCCGTTGCGCCAGGCGAGCACCGGCGTGCCGCAGGCCATCGCCTCGATCATCGCGAGGCCGAAGGGCTCGGGCCAGTCGATCGGGAACAGCAGCGCCGAGGCGTTGCCGAGGAAAGCCGGCTTTTCGCCTTCGCCCAGCTCGCCGATGTATTCCACCGGCCCGCCGATGAGCGGCGCGATGCGCTCGCGGAAATACTTCTCGTCCACGGCGTCGACCTTGGCGGCGATGCGCAGGCGCACGCGGGCGGCGCGCGCGATGAGAATCGCCCGCTCGATGCCCTTTTCCGGCGATACCCGGCCGAGGAAGGCGAAGTAATTGCCGCGCGGCGCGGGATTGAAGGGGCAGACTTCCGCCGCCAGGCCGTGGTGCACGGTGCCCACCCAGTTCACCCCGGGCAGCGGCCGGCGCTGGCTGTCGGAGACCGATGCCAGGGGCATGTCGCTGAACTCGTGGAACAGGGGCTGCAGATCGGGCAGGTCGAGCCGCCCGTGCACCGTGGTCAGGGTCTTGTCAGCCAGCCCCCGGAACAGCGGGAAATGCAGCGGCGGGTCGATGTGGAAATGCAGCAGGTCGAACTCGTGCGAGCGCTGCCGCACCCGCTCCAGCATGAGCAGGAGATGCGGCAGCGGATCGCGCACGCCGCGGTCCAGGCGCAGCGCCCGGGGGGCGCAGGCGAGCAGGCGCGCACGGGTGGTAGAGTCCGCGCTGGCGAACAGGGTGACCTCGTGGCCCAGCCGCACGAGCTCGTCGGTGAGGTAGGAAACGACCCGCTCCGTGCCGCCGTACAGCCGGGGTGGGACGCTCTCCGCAAGGGGGGCGATCTGGGCGATCTTCATATCGGGGGGCGGCCGTTTTGGTGCAAATGTTGTGCCGGGACCGTGGATTGCTATACAAAGGAGCCCATGCGCATCGAAGCCGTGAAGGCCGCCTACCGGCGGTATGCCAATGTCTACGACACGTTGTTCGGCCCGCTGCTCCAGCCCGGCCGCAAGGCCGTGATCCAGGCCCTGGGCTGCCGGCCGGGGGAGCGGGTGCTGGAGGTCGGGGTGGGCACCGGCCTGTCGCTGCCGATGTATCCCGCCTCGGTGCGCATCACCGGCATCGATCTGTCGCGCGAGATGCTCGAGCGCGCGCGCGGGCGCGTGGAGCGCAGGCGCCTCGCCAATGTCGAGGACCTGCTCGAGATGGACGCCGAAGCGATGAGCTTCGGCGATGCGAGCTTCGACAAGGTGGTCGCCATGTACGTGGTATCCGTGGTCGACAAGCCGGCGCGGCTGATGCACGAGCTGCACCGGGTGTGCAAGCCGCACGGCGAGATCTTCATCGTGAACCACGTGCGCTCGGACAACCCGGTGCTGGGCGCGGTGGAAAAGAGCCTGGCGCGCTTTTCCGACAAGCTGGGCTTCCATCCCGACTTCGAGCTCTCCGAGCTGGTGAACGGCTCCTCGCGCATCGAGCACATCTCGAACGTCAACTTCCTCTGGAAGGTGATGCGCGTGCGCAACGGCATCCATGCCGGGCAGGTGACCGCGTCCGATCCGATCCTGCCCTAGTGGTATTTTCGGACTAGTCCGCCCGGATAGAACGTCGAGGCTCCGCGGCGTAGAACGCCCTGATGGTTGGCAAGCTGCGCCGGCGCCTCGGGGTCCACTTCTACACCATGCTGGTGCGCCCGCCGCACGCGGCCCCGCGCGCGTGCGCGCCTTCCGGACTGCGCTACCGGGTGCTGGACGAGCAGGTCCTGCTCGCGCATTGTGCGGACCCCCAGCTCGGCCTGAAAGAAAGCACGCTGCGCGCTGCGCTCGCCGCCGGCGACGTATGCGTCGGCGCGCTGCACGAGGGCCGCCTCGCCGCCTATGTGTGGTACTCGTTCGGCGGCGCGCGGCACGCCGACGGCGTGCGGGTCGAAATCGGCCCGCGTGTGCGCTACACCTACAAGCTCCACGTGCGCCCGAGCGAGCGCGGCCGCGGCGTCGGGCGCGAGCTGCTGGCGCGCGGCGCGCAGCTCGGCCCGCGGCGCGGCCGCACCCTGGACTTGAGCTTCGTCGCGCCCGACAACCGGCCCTCCCTGCGCGCATTCGCCGCCGCCGGCTGGCGCCGCGCAGGCTACGCCGGCTACGCCAAGGGGCTGGGCGGCTTCGTCGCCTTCGCCTCGGCCGGCGCCGCTCGCGTAGAGGCGCGATTCGTGAGCTCGAAATCGGGGTCGGAGCCCGAATTCGCATTGCGCTAGCATTGGGCATGGTGATTCCACAGTCCAGGCTGGTCCGCATAGGCCAGATCGTGCCCTCGTCCAACACGACGATGGAGACCGAGATTCCCGCGATGCTGCGCGCGCGCGAGCAGCATTACGCCGAGCGCTTCACTTTCCACTCCTCGCGCATGCGCATGCAGCGCGTGTCGGCCGAGGAGCTGCAGGCGATGAACCGGGAGGGGCTGCGCTGCGCGGCCGAGCTCGCCGATGCGCGGGTTGAGCTCATGAGCACCGCCTGCCTGGTGGCGATCATGGCGCAGGGCCCGGGCTATCACCGCCAGGTGGAGGAGGATATGCGCCGCGTGGTGGCCGAGAACGGCGCCCGCTGCAAGGTGATGACCTCCGCCGGCGCGCTGGTGCAGGGCCTGAAGCGCCTGGGCGCGAAGAAGATCTCCCTGATGGCGCCTTACATGAAGCCGCTCACCGACAAGGTGGTGGCCTATATCGAGAACGAGGGCATCGAGGTGCTCGACCGCATCGCCTTCGAGATCCCCGACAACCTCGAGGTCGGCCGGCGCGAGCCGATGCGCCTGCTCGAGGATGTCAAGCGCCTGAAGATCGCCAACGCCGACGCGGTGGTGCTGTCGGCCTGCGTGCAGCTGCAGTCGCTGCCCGCCATCCAGGCCGCCGAGAAGATGCTCGGCATCCCGGTGACCTCCACCTCGGTCTGCACCGTGCGCGGCATGCTCGATCTGCTCGAGCTCGAGCCGCGCATTCCGAACTGCGGCGCGCTGCTCGCCTAGCCGGTAAAATCACGGGTTTTCAGAGCCCGTGATCCGTTTTTCCAACGTCAGCCTCAGGCGCGGCGCCAAGGCGCTGCTCGAAGGCGCCGACGTCTCCATCAACAGCGGCGAGCGCATCGGCCTCATCGGCGCCAACGGCTCGGGCAAGTCGAGCCTGTTCTCGCTGCTGCGCGGCGAGCTGCACACCGACAAGGGCGAGGTCGACTTTCCCGCACAGTGGCGCATCGCCCACGTGGCGCAGGAGACCGCGGCGCTCGAGCGGCCCGCGCTCGAGTACGCCATCGACGGTGATACGACTCTCAGGAACCTGGAAAGGCGGCTGGCCGCTGCGCAGGAAGGCTTGTTGATGGGAGAGCTGCATGCCGCGCTCGCCGATGCCGACGCCTACACGGTGCGCGCGCGCGCCGAGCGGCTGCTGACGGGCCTGGGCTTTTCGCAGGACGAGCTGGAGCAGCCGGTCTCGGGCTTCTCCGGCGGCTGGCGCATGCGCCTGAATCTCGCGCAGGCCCTGATGTGCCCCTCGGACCTGCTGCTGCTCGACGAGCCGACCAACCACCTCGATCTCGACGCCATCCTCTGGGTAGAGGAGGAGCTCAAGCGCTACGCCGGCACGCTGATCGTGGTGTCGCACGACCGCGACTTCCTCGATGCGGTGGTCACCGCCATCGTGCATATCGACCAGAAAAAGCTGCGGCGCTACGGCGGCAACTACTCGAGCTTCGAGGAGCAGCGCGCGCAGGCGCTGGTGCTGGCGCAGAGCCAGATCGAGAAGCAGCAGCGCGAGCGCGCGCACCTGCAGTCGTTCATCGACCGCTTCAAGGCGAAAGCCACCAAGGCGCGCCAGGCGCAAAGCCGCATGAAGATGCTGGCGAAGATGGAGGAGCTCGCGCCGCTGCACGTGGCCGCGCCGTTCTCGTTCGAGTTCCGCGAGCCGCTGCGCGCGCCCAATCCGCTCCTGGTTCTCGAAGACGCCGTGGCCGGGTACGGCGAAAAGCGAGTCCTGGAAGGCATCAACCTGTCCCTGCAGTCGGAGCAGCGCATCGGTCTGCTGGGCGTCAACGGCGCGGGCAAGTCCACCTTCATCAAGACCATCGCCGGGGCCCTTCCCGTCCTGGGCGGCAGCGCGGTTTTCAACAAGGGCCTCTCGATCGGCTATTTCGCCCAGCACCAGGTGGAGATGCTGCGCGACGACCAGTCGCCGCTGTGGCACCTGCAGCAGAGTCCCTCGTCGGGCAATGCGCGCGAGCAGGAGCTGCGAAATTATCTCGGCGGCTTCAACTTTCCCGGCGACATGGCGACCGGCCCGATCGAGCACTTCTCGGGCGGGGAGAAAGCGCGCCTGGCGCTGGCGCTGATCGTGTGGCAAAGGCCCAACCTGCTGCTGCTCGACGAGCCGACCAACCACCTCGACCTGGACACGCGCGAAGCCCTCGCGGTGGCGCTCGCCCAGTTCGAGGGCACGCTGGTGCTCGTGTCGCACGACCGGCACCTGCTGCGCGCCACCACCGAGCAGCTGCTCGTCGTCGCCGGGGGCAGGGTGCAGCCCTTCGACGGCGACCTCGACGATTACCGCGCGAATCTCTTGAATACAAAGTCGGAACCCAAACCCCCCGCTCGCAAGGCTCGCGACCCCCTTGTCAGGGGGTCGAAGAAGGGCGTCGACTCGCGCATCAAGCGCATCGAGGAAACGATGACGAAGCTCAATGCGCGCAGATCCTCGATCGAAGCGCAGCTCGCCGCGCCCGAGGTTTACCGGGACGCGGAAAAGTTGAAGGGCCTGATGCTCGACCAGGCCTACGTGGCGAAGGAGCTCGACCAGCTGGAAAGCGAGTGGCTGGAACTGCAGTGCTGAAGCTCGGCAGCGTGCTCGTGCTGGTCCTCGCCGGCTGGGCGGCGCTCGAGCCGCGCCCGATGTCCTGGGTGTTCATCGCCGCCGTGGCGGCGTTCGAGCTGTGGCTGGCGCAGCGCATGGCGGCGCTCGACGCCGCGCCGGTCGCGGTGGACGAGCCGCCTTACCGCTTCAGCGCCGAGGAAGCCGCGCTCGTCGCGCGCTACCGCTTCTATTTCACCTACCCCGCCTCGGCCGCGCAGGCGGGCTCGGTGCTCGCCGCCATCGGCCTGTCGAGCGCGGTGCTCGCGCTGTGGCTTACCTTCCGGCAGGCGCCCGTCGAAGGTGCGCTCATCGGGCTGAATCTGTTCGGCGTGGGCTGGTTCACCCAGCGCATGGCGCCGGTGTATGCCCTGCGCATCGCCGCCTCGCGCGGCAAGCGCGACGCCTTGCACATGCTGGAGCTCCTCGATCCGCTGTGGGCTAAAATCAGGCAAGCGAACCAATCCCAGAGACCCGTCTCATGAACGCACCCATCAAGACCGCGCATCAAACCGAGGACGCGTTCCACCGCCTGATCCACGAGAACCACATGTACGGGCTGTGGGAGATCGCGAGCCAGATGACGCCGCATCCCCGGCCCGAGGCCCTGCCTTACCAGTGGAAGTGGGCATTGCTCGAGCAGGTGGTGAGGCAGTCCGCAGCCGCGGTGCCGGTGGGCGACGAGCGCCGCGCGATGCAGCTCTTCAACCCCGGCCTGAACGGGCAATGGGCCACCACCAGCACGCTGATCGCCGCGGTGCAGGTGCTGCTGCCGGGCGAGATCGCGCGCGCGCACCGCCATTCCCCGGCGGCGATCCGCTTCATCATCCAGGGAAACGGCGCCTACACCGCGGTCGAGGGCGAGAAGGTGATCATGCGCGAGGGCGACCTCGTCCTCACGCCGAGCTGGCAATGGCACGACCACGGCAACGAGACCGGCGAGACCGTGGTGTGGATGGACGGCCTGGACGTGCCGCTCACCAAGGCGCTCAACTGCATCTTTTTCCAGATGCACGACGCGCAGCGCGCCGCGGAAACGAAGCCCGTGAACGGCTCCAAGGCGCTCTACGGCCACGGCCACCTCGCGCCCACCTGGGTGAAGGAGCGCCCGCGCTTCTCGCCGCTCATGCTTTATTCGTTCGACCAGACCCTGGGGGCCCTGGAGGCGCTAAAGGACCGCGACGGCTCGGCCTTTGAGGGCATCGCGCTGGAGTACACCCACCCGCAGACCGGCGGCCCGGTGACCCCGACCATCGCCTGCCGCATCCAGATGCTGCGCAGGGGCGAAAAGCTGAAAAGCCGCCGCGTCACCGGCAGCTCGGTGTTCCATGTAGTGCGCGGCAAGGGCCGCACGATGATCGACGGCAGGGCTTTCGACTGGGAAAAGGGCGACATCCTCGCGCTGCCTTCCTGGGCGCTGCACGCCCACGAGAACCGCGGCGCCGAGGACGCGCTGCTCTTCTCGATCAGCGACCGCCCGGTGATCGAGGCGCTGGGCTTGTATCGCGAGGACGGTTCCGGGTCAGAGCCGTAACCAGCAGCGCGTACGCGAGCAGCCCCGCGCCCAGGGCTTGCACGCCCGCGAGGCCGGCGCCGCGCAGGAATTGACGCAGCCCCGCGGCATCGCGGGTAAGGCTCACGGCGTCGCCCGAGGCCACCCACGCCGCCCAGGCGATGGACGGCGCGATAACCAGGCCAAGGATGCTGTGCCGGGCCCAGGGCGACAACATCAGGCTGCGCGGCAGCGGGCGCAGCGGGGCGCGTTGCAGGCGCCGCCAGGTCCACCACGCCATGAATACCGTGCCGAGCAGCGTGCTCGCGTGCTGCAGCACGCGGGAGGTATGCGCGAGCGCATCCCAGGCGAGGTGGGTGCAGGCGCCGGCTAGCAGGCAAAGCAGCACCGCATGCCACGGCGCCCGCGGTAGACGCGGAAACGCGAAGGCAGCCAGCCTTGAAGCGGCCCGCTCGGGCAGCAGCGCGAGCAGCGGCTGCTTGAGCAGGAGGTGGAAGGCGAGGTAAGCGAGCAGGCCCGCCGGCAGGCAGAACCAGAGCAGGCCGCCCGGGCCGTGGCTGTCGTCGCGCGCAAGCAGCGGCACGAAGTACCACGCGTCCGGGACCATGCTGCCGATCGCCAGCGCCGAGGGCACGGCGAAGCGGCCCATCGGCCCGACGAGCGGCACGATGGCGGCGGGGTGGGCGAAGGGATACGGCATGCCCGCGATGCTAGAGCGCGAGCGTGAAGTCCGACCGCGCGCCGATAGTCCGAAAGAACGAAGATGCCGCGCTATGAAGCGGAAATTGCGTCTCGCGGCCGCCGGATGCGCGCTATTGGCGCTGTTCGCCCTCGCCAACTGGATCTACCAGGCGGCACGCAAGCCCTCGGAGATTCTTTTCCCGGTCAGCGGCGCTTTCTACAAGACGCCCGAGGCCACCTGGCGCGATTACGCGCCGCTGTTCCGCAAGCATGCCACGCCGATCATGACGCCGGAGCTGCTGGCGGCGCTGACGCAGGTGGAAGGGGGCGGCAACCCGCTCGCGCGCACCTACTGGCGCTGGCAGCTCGCGTGGAATCCCTTCGAGCTGTACCAGCCGGCCTCCAGCGCGGTGGGCATGCTGCAGATCACCGACGCGCGCTTCGCCGAGGCCAGGCGCTACTGCATCCACAACCACCGGGCGGTCGAGGATGCGTGCTGGTTCAACGGCCTGTACAACCGCCTGCTGCCGAGCCACGCCGTGGAGCTCACCGCGGCGTTTCTGGACCGCCGGGTCGCGCAGGTGGGGGCGCGCGCGCACGTCCCGAGGGCCACGCTGCAGCAGAAGCAGGACCTCGCCGCGGTGATCCACCTGTGCGGGGCGGGCCCGGGCGAGGCGTACGCGCGCGGCGGGTTCCGCAGCGGCGCGGGCCAGCGCTGCGGCGAGCACGGCCTCGCCGCCTACCTCGCCCAGGTCAACGCGGAGAAGCGCCGGTTCGCCCGCCTCAGCAGCCCTTGACGCACTTCGCGCTGCCGTCGAACTCCATGGTCTTGCCACTGAGCGGCAGGTGCACCGGCATCTTGGTCGCCTTCTTGAAGCGCGCCGTCCTGGTGTTGGGAAGCAGCTTGCCGCCCTTGGTCGCCACCTCGTTGGCGTGCGAGGCGATCACCGCTTTCGGCCGCACCAGCGTGTTCATGACGTACGCGGCCTCGTCGGCGCCGGTGGTGAAGACGTCGCCGATGTTCATGACCGCTAGGTTGGCCTTGTAGTAGCGCCGCACGACGAGGTCCTGCTCGGCGGTGATGCCGGTATCGCCGGAGAGATAGGCTACCAGCCCGTTGCTGAACTGCAGCACATAGCCTCCCGGCGGCCCGACGTAGGCGGTGAGGCCGTTGGCCGCGAGCATCTCGGCGTTCTCGAGGAAGGACGGCGGCAGCCCGTTGGCGTGGACCGCGGGCACGCTCACCACGCCGACCTTGCCCACGCGGGTGTGCGCGCCGAAGCGCAGCAGCTGCACCTGCTTCGGATCGCCGCCCGCCGCCTTCACCTTCACCTGGAAGAACGAGGGCATCTCGCCGCCGACGATGAGCCGCGCCTTCTTTCCGGCGGCGATGTTGACGGTGTTCGAGTTGGGGGTGGCCTTGACCGAGAAGTCCGGCTTGCCGCACTCGCCGGCATTGGCCGAGGGCTGGATCAGGTCGCCGAGATGGTCGCCGTGCACGTGGCTGAGCAGCACCGCGTCGATCCTGCCCAGGCGCGGGTCGTCCGCGCCGCGCACCGTGCGCCCGGCGTCGTACAGGATGCGCGTGCCGTCGGGGTCCTCGAAGATGAGCGCCCGGTCGAGCGGGCAGAACTCCCCGTCGTGGCTGCCCAGGGGCGTCACCTTCACGCTCTGCGCCGCCGCGCCTTGCGCCGCCAATGCCGCGCCGATACACAGTGCCATCGCTACCGCAGCTTTCCCAGTCATCGCGCATTCTCCTTTTCGTCGGTTGGGGTTATTTGATCATGAACGCCGGGCACGGAAGCTTATTCCAGCGACCGGACCCGCAGGAGCACGGCTTGCGCCGGGTCGTCGCCGGCCTCGTGCCCGGCGTCCGGGCGCCAGGTGCGATCCCTGAGGTCGAGCGTCTCGCACCGCATCCAGGAGGCGGCGAGCATGGCGGCTTGCCGGCGCTTCGCGATCCAGGTGCGATGCTCGGGCGCGCTATAAAGCCTACCTCCGGGCGCGTCGCGCCAGTGGGCGAACGCCACATCGCCGCAAGGCGCGGCGCCGGCCGGCTCGCCCGCGACCCACCGTGGCGCGGACGCGAACCACGCAAAGGCGAGGCAGCCGGAGTCGGATCGCGACTGCGAGCGCGTCCGGCCGGCGGGGATCCAGGCATAGCCGCCCGCGCGCCAGACGTGGTCGTTCAGGCGCAGATCGCCTTCTAGAATGAGGATTTCTTCGGCCACCGGGTAATGCCCGGTCCCCGGGCGCCTCCATCCCGCGGGAAAACGCACGAACGCCCGGAAGGCGCCGTCGGCAACGTTCGGCAACCTCGCGAGCTGCACCGGCGCGTTGCTTCCCGGCATGGGGGCGACGGTCCACTGCAGCGAAGCGAAGACGACCGGCCGCATCGCTCATCCGGGAAGCCGGACTTCGGTGGTGGCCTCGGCGGCCAGGCGCCCGGCGTTGACTAGGCGCTGTGCGAGAACCACGACATCGCCTTTGACTGTGGTCACCGAGCCTTCGGCGCGCAGCGTGTCGCCGGCAAACGCCATCGATTTCATGCGAAGGGAGAGGCGGGTGATGAAGGCGCGCGGCCCCGCCCAGTCGAGCGCCGCGCGGGCGAGCAGCGCGCCGAACGCCTGGCCGTCGACCACGACGCCAGGCAGGTTGACGCTGCGCGCGTACTCGACGTCGTAGTGCAAGCGATGCCAGTCCCAGGTGGCGGCGCCGTAGGCGACCAGGTCGACCGCAGTGAAGCGACGTTCCAAGGGTGGAAGATTTTCCCCCACTGAAACACCTCCTGGCTTCAACGTATCCTTGATCACAATGGCTGGTACACCAAAGTCTCACGGTTGGTGGCGACGAGCGCGCCGTCCGCGTCGAAGTAGCGCGCCACCGAGGTGACGAAAAGCTGCGTGCCGCCGCGCGAGCTCGAGCGCTCGACGATGTCCTCGAGCCTCCAGGTGACCGAGATGCGGTCGCTCGGCAGCACCGGCCGCACGAACTCGTAGTCGTTGCCCGCGCGGATC
>CAZJJC010000148.1:0-13541 GCA_964546195.1 uncultured Enterobacteriaceae bacterium
CTACCAGCCTGCCAGACCTCCTCCGCCTCGTGCTTGAGATAGAACGCGGTAAAGACCAGTACATTGACCGAGATATCGATGCTGGTCGTGACCACAAGCCGCTCGCCGTCTTGCTGAAAGCTGACCGTATGCACGCCGATCGCTGAGCCGTTGCGCAGCGCGCGAAAGCTCAGGTGGTGGGGAGCGGCAGCGGCACGGACGCCGAGCGGCAGCGCCAGAAGAGGGTGTACCGCGACAGCCGCGAATAGCCGGAGTATTCGTCGGCGGTTATCGCGCAAAACTATTTCACCGATAGGACCAGTATCTTGCGTCGTGCGTAGCTCCTCCTGCGCACCGATGCTCGGACGCACAGCGCTCATCGTGGTGTAAGGCATCGGGCCTGCTCGAATCATTCCCATAAGCACTTAGCGCCCATACATTACCAATTGAAGCGGCCGCTCGAGCCTGCGCACGAGTGTGTCATGGCAGTACCGCGAGTGGCTGAACAAGACATCGTCCCGTGTTGCTGTCAAAACTCATTCTGGCTTGCGCGCCGACCACGCCCGTCCTTCCGGGCGACACAGGACCACCGAACGGCGTGGCTGGTGCCATCGTGAACACCAAGCTGACATCGCAAGGAAAGCTCGGCCGCTGCCGGGTGGCTCGGTGCTATAAATGTCAGCTTGGGAGCATTACAGCAGAGACATCAAGCCGGAAGGTGATTCGGCGCAGTGCAGAGGCGCTAGCTTGAGTTTGCAGTCCTCTGTGCTGGTCCCCCAGCCAGGCGGCGCCACCGACGCTTAAAGCGCTTCACATTTTTTGCCGACGGCGAAACGGAGAGTTTTTCAACAGAATAGGTCGCGGCCGGTCATTCAGGGACGCTGGTCGCTTAATCGGAGCCTGACTCCGATTTTTCCAGCTTTTTGATGAAACCAGCGATGAGCCGGTTGACCTCGCCGGCTGCCTCGATCTGGGCGAAGTGGCCGACGCCCGGAAGGATCTCGATGCGCGCGCCCGGAACCTTGCTGCGGATCTGGTCGAGAAACGGGATGCTCTGGCCGGCCCGCAGCGGGGCGCGCTTGCGCGAGGCGTCGAGGTAGGTGCTCTGGATCACCAGCAGCGGAACGCGCACGGCGGCCACGGCGGCGTCCCAATGCTCGGCGTCCCAGCGCACCATCCGCATCCACAGCGCCGCCCCGGCCTCGGCCGAGAGTTTCTTCGAGCGGGCGAGCAGGGCTTCGGCCTCGCCCGACCAGCGGAAGAACATCTGGCGGAAGACGTTCTCGCGGAAGGCGGCGAAGCCGGTCGCTTCGATCGCGGCGCGCATCGCCGCCTCGGCGGCGTCGGGGTCGCCGCTCGCCTGGCGGCTGCCGTCGATGAGCACCAGGGCGGCGACGCGCTCGGGGTCGATGCGCGCCGCCTCGAGCACGACGCGCGTGCCCATGCTGTGGCCGACCAGGATGCAATCGGAGAGCTCGAGGTTGTTGAGCAGAGCGGCGACGTCTCCGCCGTAATGCGCGATCGAGCACTCGTGCGCCTGCCCGGGCGTCTCGCCATGGCCGCGCAGATCGCAGGCCACCACCTCGTGTCTATCCTGAAAGTACTCGAGCTGCGAGCGCCAGTCCTCGTGGCTGCACGCGAAGCCGTGCACGAAGACGAGCGCGGGGCGGCCGCGCCCTTGGCGAACGAAGTGCAGGCTACTCTTCGGCCTGCTCCGGGCTGTGAGCCGCCACCAGTTTCTGCTGCAGCTGCGGCGGCGCGGCCTCGTAGTGGCTGAACTCCATGCTGTAGGAGCCGTGGCCCGCGGTGAGCGATTTGAGCCGCGCCGGGAAATGCTCCAGCTCCGACAGCGGCGCCTGCGCCAGGATCTGCACGGTGCCCGGGCGCGGCGTATCGGACCCCTTGATGTGGCCGCGGTGGCCGGAAAGCTCGCCCGCCACGTCGCCCATCTTGGCCTCGGGCGCGGTGATATCGACGTTCACGATCGGCTCGAGCACGATGGGGCGCGCCTTGCCCAACGCGTCCAGGAACGCCTTGCGGCCCGCCGAGACGAACGCCACCTCCTTCGAATCGACCGGGTGGCTCTTGCCGTCGTACACGATGACGCGCACGTCCTGCAGCGGATAGCCGGCCAGGTAGCCCGCCTCGAGCACGCCGCGCACGCCCTTCTCGACTGCGGGGATGAACTGGTTCGGGATGGCGCCGCCCCTGACGCTGTCGACGAACTCGAAGCCGGTGCCGCGCGGCAGCGGCTCGACCTTGAGGAACACTTCGCCGAACTGGCCGGCGCCGCCGGTCTGCTTCTTGTGGCGGTTGTGGCCTTCGGCCTTCGCCGCGATGGTCTCGCGGAACGGAATCGACGGCGGGCGGGTGTCGAGCTCGAGCTTGTACTGCGAGGACATCTTGTCCAGCACCGCCTTGAGGTGCATTTCGCCCAGGCCGCGCATCACCGTCTCGTTCGCCTGGGAGTTGTGCTCGATGCGAAAGCACGGGTCTTCGGCCGCGATCTTGTGCAGCACGTCGGAAACCTTCTGCTCGTCGCCGCGCTTTTTCGGCTGCACCGCGAGGCCGAACACCGAGGTCGGCAGCTCGAGCGGCCGCGCATGCACCTGCGCGTCCTCCACCGAGTCGTGCAGCACCTGGTCGAACTGGATCTCGTCGACCTTGGCGATGGCGCAGATGTCCCCCGGCAGCGCCTCGCTCACCTCGGTCTGCGTCTTCCCGCGCAGCATGTACAGATGCCCGGGCTTGATCGGCTTGCGGCCCGCGCCGACGAAAAGCTGCCCGCCGGGGGTGAGCCGCCCCTGGTGCACGCGGAACACTGCGAGGCGGCCGATGTACGGATCGATCTCGATCTTGAACACGTGGGCGAGCGCGTGCTGCCTCGGGTCCGGCGTCGCGCGCAGGTCTTCGCCCTGGCCGTTGCCCGCGGTTTTCACATACACCGGCGGATTGCCCTCCGTCGGATTGGGCAGCAGCTGCACGATGACGTCGATCAGCTCGCGGATGCCGGCGCCGGTCCTGGCCGAGGTGAACACCACCGGAATCAGGTGTCCCTCGCGCAAGGCGCGCTCGAGCGGGCCGTGCAGCTCTTCGGGCGTCACCTCGCCTTTTTCCAGGTACGACCCCATCAGCTTCTCGTCGACCTCGACCACCTGGTCGACGAGGCGGCGGTGCGCCTCCTCCACCGAGGAGAAATCCGATTCGCCGGCAGGCGCGAAGAAGCAGTCCGACACCTTGCTGCGGTTGGCCGCGGGCAGGTTGAGCGGCAGGCACTCCTTGCCGAACGCCTGCTGGATGCGCTCGAGCAGCTGCTCCAGGTCGACGTTGTCCGCGTCGATCTTGTTCACGATCACCAGGCGGTCCAGGCCGCGCTTGGCGGCCCACAGCATGAAGCGCCCGGTCATCATCTCGATGCCGTTTTGCGCGTTGACGACGATGGCGGCGGTCTCGACGGCCGCCAGGGCGGGCAGCGCGTGCCCGAGGAAATCCGAGTAGCCCGGCGTGTCGAGCAGGTGAACGCGGGATTCTTTGGCTTCGAAGCTTGCGACCGCAAGCTTCAGGGAGTGCTGCAGCTCCTTTTCGAGCGGGGTGTAATCGCACACGGTGGTGCCGCGCTCGACGCTGCCCGCAACGGGGATCGCCCCCGCTTGCGCGAGCAGCGCCTCGGCCAGGGTCGTCTTTCCCGCTCCCGACTGGCCGACCAGCGCGATCGTCCTTATACGCTCAATTGAATGTGGCACGGGCCATCCTCCTCGCGCCGAGTTATAGCAGCAACCCCCGGCGCCGGGGAAGGGTCCTAACGGGGCACATGCCGGGGAGTGGACACGGCGAGGAAAATCTCCCTAAGAAACAGGAGCAAGCGGATTTCCGGGACGTGGAGGGTCATCCCTCCAATTTACTTCACTTCTTCCGGTCGTCCGCCGTCTCGAGAAGCTCCGGGCGCCGCTTCAGCGTGTCTTCGAGCTTGGCCTTGGGCACCAGCAGCACGTACTGCGAAAGAAGCTTCCTGCGGTCGGCGTTCTGGTCTTCCTTTGCGCCCTTGCCCGAGGAGGTGAAGCTGACGTAGTGGTTGTCGCCCTCGAGCTTGCCGACCTTGATCGAGTAGGCGAGGCCGTCGAGCGTCGTCGCCTCGATGCTGATCGGCTTGTCCAGCCCCGTGTCGTGGGTGTCCTTCGGGGCGACATCGGCGAGCTCCAGCAGGCTCAGCGAATACGAAGCCGCGTTCGCTCTGGAAACGTCGAGCTTCTCGCCCGCGCGCGCCCCCGCAAGGCGCCACTCGGCGTTGTCGCCGTCGCGCTCGATGCGCCAGCCTCCGCCGTCGGGGTAGCGCAGCTCGAGGGACTTGACCTTCTCGACCTGGAAGGCGCTGCGCTCGATCCACTCCGCGCTGCGCGCGCTCGCCTGCGCGAGCGGGTCGGAGACGAGATAGACCGTGCCGAGCTCGCCGGGCAGCGCGACGAAGCGGCCGTCGGCGCGCGCCTTGTCCGGGTCGTCGACCTCGCGCTTGAAGTACTTCTTGCCGACGATGAGCCTGGCGAGCGGCTTGCCCTCGGCGTCCGCGAACTCGACCTGCGTGCCCGAGGCGTCCAGGTTGAGGCGCGCGCGGTCCTTCTCCCCGAGCGGCTCGCTCTGGCCGACCTTGAGCGACAGCGCCTGCAGCACGAACCCGCGTACCTTGCCGACGTCGGCCGGGAAGCCGGCGCGCTCGGCGATGACCCAGCGCTCGTCCTTGCGCTGCACCGTAAGCGCGGCTTTCGGCTCGGCGATGCGGATCGAGGCGATCTCGGCGGCCTGCAGGTCCTTGAGAACCGGCTGGCCCAGCGTGCCGACGTTGCCTGCCTGGCGGCCGCGCTCCTGGTAATAGAAGAGGAGCGCCGCGCCGCCCAGCACCGCGAGCAGCACCACGAATGCCAGTGCGACGCGCGCGTTCATGCCGTTCTTCGCCTTCTCAGGAGAGCCACGAGAAGGCCGGCGAGCGCCACCAGCAAGGGCATCAGCGCGATGTTGGCCACCTTGGTCCAGAACACCAGGCCCTCGGCGTCCTGGCGCAGGTTCTTGCGCACTTCCTTCAGCGCGAGGCGGCTCTCGGCGACCGTCTTGCGGAAGCGCTCGAGCTCGGCCTGCTGCTCCGGGCTGAGGATCTGCCCGGCCTTGCCCGCGCCGCCGCCGTCCTTCTGCAGCTCCTCGAGCTTGGCGGTGGTCTTCTGCAGCTCTTCCTCGAGCGCCTGGATCTGGCCGAAGTACTGCTTCTGCGCCTCGGCCTCGAGCTCGCGCACCACGGTGAGCGGCCGGAAAGCCGCCGCGCGGCTGCGCAGCGCGATCAGGTCCTCGCCGGCGGAGAGCTGCTCGACCATGCCGATGGCGAAGGCGAGGTTGCCGTTCGAAGGCACCACCACCTTGCGGCCGAACACATCCTGGATGTCGACCGCGGCGCCGTCGGCCAGCATGTCGACGTCGGCCACCACGACGACCGAGTTCTCGCCCGCAGATTCGCGCAGCCCGGGGGTGTCCGCCACCGGCTTGTCGCCTTCCTGCTTTTCGCCTTCCCGCTTTTCGCCTTCCACGCCTTCGGGGAAGGCGGTCGTGAACTTGCCCGTGAGGCGCAGCGCCAGGGGCATGGCCGTGCCGGAGGGCTTGAAGGCCTTGGTGGCTTCGTCGCCCGACTTGGTGGCGTCGGCGTTGTCCACCAGCATGGAATCCGGCGAGCTTTTGACGAGTTCCGTGACCCGCAGGGAATCGGGAGCCTTGACCTCGAAAGCCCCTCCAAAAGCGTAGAGCAGCGTCTCGATCTGGCTGGTGACGATGTCGTCGCGGTTGAAGGCGGTGCGGTTGAGCGACAGCACGCTCGGCGTGTAGCGCTGGCCGCCGCCGGAGCCGAACACCACGTCCGAGACGACCTTGCCCGGATCCATGGCGAGGCCCCAGGCCTTGAACAGCGCCGGCAGGGTCGAGCTGGAGGGCTGCGGCGGCATGCCGGGCATCATGGGCTGCTGCTGGTCGAAATACATGTACGGGTCGACGAAGGCGATGAGCTTGCCGCCGCGCAGCACGAACTGGTCGAGCGCGTACTCGGCCGGCGGCTGGATGTCGCGCGGATGGATGAGCAGGAGCACGCTCAGGTCCTTGTCGATCTCCTTCGCGCTCATCGGCACTTCCTTCACCTCGAAATCGCGCTTGAGCTCGTTGGCGAGCACCCACGGCTCGGAGCTTTGCCGCGTGAACGGGTTGAATTTCTCGCCCATCACCGGCACCCCGGCCATCAGGCCGATCTTGGGCCGCTCCGGGTTGCCCACGCGCGCGATGGCGCGGATCAGGTCGTACTCGAGCAGGCGCTCGCGCTGCGGCGACACCGCGGGGATCGCCTGCTTGCGATCGAGCTGGCTCACCGCGATGCCGAGGTAGAACTGCTCGCCGGACATGAGCTGCTGCGGCTCGATGCCGTCGAGCTGGGCCGCGTCCTCCTCCTCGGAATCGGGCCGCGGGCGGTAGCGCTCCACGACCAGATTCGAGCCGGCCGCCTGCTTGAACTCCTGCACGACGTCCTCGACGCGCTGCGCGAAGCCGCGCAGCGGCACCGGCACGGTCTCGCCCTGCGACAGGTACAGCTTCAGCTTCACCGGCGAGGGCAGGTTGCGCAGGATCTTGCGCGTGCCTTCGGAGAGCGTGTAGAGCTCGCCCTCGGTCAGGTCGAGGCGCGCCGGCACGCGCGAAGCGAGGAAGTTGACCGCCACCAGCACCAGAAGCAGGGCCGCCAGCCCCACCGCGGAGTAGATCAGATGGTCGTATTTTTTCATCTATCCGGACCGATGGCCGCGAATGATCACGCCGGTCGCGAACAGCGCGAAGCCGATGATCGACAGGAAGAACAGCAGGTCGCGGCCGTCGATGACGCCGCGCTGGAAGCCGTCGAAGTGCGTCACCACCGAGAAGGCCGCGACGGTATCGACCACCGCCGGGCTCGCCCAGCGCACCAGGAGGTCGGTGACCGGATTGAACCCCGCCAGGATGAGAAACAGGCAGATCACTACCGCGAGGATGAATGCCACGACCTGGTTGCGCGTCATGGCCGAAGTCATGCAGGCGATCGCGAGGTAGGCGCCCGCGAGCAGCAGGCTTCCGAGGTAGCCGGCGGCGATCACGCCGTTGTCCGGGTCGCCGAGCAGATTCACCGTGACGATGGCCGGGAAGGTGAGCGCCAGGGCCAGGGCGAGGAACAGCCACGACGCCAGGAACTTGGCGACGATCGCCTGCCAGGGCGCCACCGGCATGGTGAGCAGCAGCTCGAGGGTGCCGGAGCGGCGCTCCTCGGCCCAGACGCGCATGCCGACCGCCGGCACCAGCACCAGGTACACCCATGGGTGCCAGCCGAAGAAGGCCGCGAGGCTCGCTTCGCCGCGCTCGAAGAAGTTGCCCGCGGTGAAGGTGAAGAAGCCGGTGAGCAGCAGGAAGATCACCAGGAATACGTACGCGACCGGCGAAGCGAAGTAGCTCGCCAGCTCGCGCTTGGCGATGGTGCGGATGACCCTCATTTCCTCACCGTATCGGGAAGGGTGATGCGGCGGAACACCTCGTCGAGCTCGCCGCGCTCGCTGTACATGCCCTCGACCTTCCAGCCGCGGCGGTTCACCAGCTCGATGATCGCCTGCGCCAGCTCGGCGGCCTTGGCCTTGTCGCGCGGATAGACGCGCAGGCTGCCGTTCAGCTTCTCGACGCGTCCCAGCTTGGCGAGGTCTTCCTCGTCCGCGCCGCGCGCCGACAGCGTCACCGCTCCGGCGAGCTCGGACATGCCGCGCAGCTGCGCCGGCGTGCCGTTGGCGACGATGCGGCCCCGGTCGATGATGATGGCGCGGGTGCAGGCGGCGTCCACCTCTTCCAGGATGTGCGTCGAGAACACGATCGCCTTGTTGCGGCCGAGCTCGCGGATGAGATTCCTCACCTCGTGCTTCTGGTTCGGGTCGAGACCGTCGGTGGGCTCGTCCATGACGAGCACCTCCGGGTCGTGGATCAGCGCCTGCGCAAGGCAGGTGCGGTGCTTGTAGCCCTTGGAAAGGGTGTCGATGGATTGGTGCAGCACCGACTGCAGGAAGCACAGCTCGACCACCCGGCCCACCGCCTTCTTGCGCGCGCCGCCCGAGAGGCCGCGCAGCTCGGCGGCGAAATTGAGAAAGCCGCGCACCGTCATCTCGGGGTAAGAGGCGGCGTTCTCCGGCAGGTAGCCGATGAGGCGCTTCGCCCGCAGCGGCGACTGGGCCACGTCGTGTCCGCCCACGCTCACCCGTCCCGCGCTGGGCGGCATGAAGCCGGTGATCATGCGCATGGTGGTCGACTTGCCGGCGCCGTTCGGCCCGAGGAAGCCGAGCACCTCCCCCCGCTCGACGGTGAAAGACACATCGTCGACCGCCCGCTTGGCGCCGAACGACTTGACCAGGTTTTCGATCTTGATCATGGTTTCAAGGGGCCGGATTATAAGCGGCCGCCGGGCGAGCTTCCCGGGACTCCTGAAACCGCCCTTAATTGTCGGGGTGAGGGGACAGAACCGGCGTCAGAAGCGGCGCACGTCCGACAGGTGAGCTTGCCAGTAGCGCGAATCGAGCCGGTCGATGCGCACGTGCTTTCCCGAGGAAGGCGCGTGGACGAAGCGGCCTTCACCGAGGTAGATGCCGACATGCGATTTCTTCTTGCCTTCCTGGTCGAAGAACACCAGGTCGCCGCGCCGCACGCGGGATCGCGGCACCGTTCTGGAGGCGCGCAGCTGCAGCTCGGTGCTGCGCGGCACCGCCACTCCGGCCTGCCGATAGCTGAACTGCACCAGGCCGCTGCAATCGAAGCCGCTCGAGGCGCTCTCGCCGCCCGCCCGGTACGGCCGGCCGACCATCCTGAGCGCGTGGCTCGCCGCGCGCTCGGATGCCTGGGAGGTGGCTTCGACGCGCTTTACGGCGGCGCCGGGCGTGCTGCTGCAGGCCGGCAGGAGCAGCGCCAGAAAGGCAACGATGACGGGCGTGCGAACCATGTCGGCGCAAGGATAGCGGCACTCGATGAACCCCGCTTGTGAAGTAGTTGTCATCGGCGCTGGCGCAGCCGGACTAGCCGCGGCCGAGGCGCTCGCGCGCGCCGGCCGCTCGGTGCTGGTGCTCGAGGCCCGCGAGCGCATCGGCGGGCGCGTCTGGACGCGCCGCATGCCCGGGCTCGCCGTCCCGGCCGAGCTCGGCGCCGAGTTCGTGCATGGCGGGGCCGCGGTCACCTATGCCCTTCTCAAGAAGGCAGGAATGCGAACGGTCGCTTCGGGCCGGGTTCAGCGCTACGCCGCGGGCGGGCGGCTGCATGCGGTGGATTCATTCCGGCAGGCGCAGCTCGCGATGCAGGACCCGCGCCTTCTCGAAAGCGAGGATCTGTCCTTCGACGAATTGCTCGCGCGCCAGCGCCGGCTGCCCGCCCTCACGCGGACCTTCGCGCGCCTCATGGTGCAGGGCTTCGACGCCGCCGATCCGGCGCGGGCGAGCGCACGGGCGATCGCGCAGGAATGGGGCGAGGGCGGCGCGCTCGGCGGCGCGCAGCCCAGGCCGCGCGAGGGCTACGGGCCGATGCTCGACTGGCTGGCGCAACGGCTGCTCGAACGCGGCGGGCGGCTGCGCATGCAGTCGGTGGTGCGCGAAGTGCGCTGGAAGCGCGGCCGCGTGGAAGTGCTGGGCGACTCGTTCCGCTTCACCGCCCGCCGCGCTGTCGTAACGCTTCCGTTGGGCGTACTGCAGTCGCGCGAGGTGCGCTTTTCTCCGGATCTCGAAAAGCAAGCGGCGCTTAAGCGGCTCGCCTCGGGCCCGGTGATCAAGGCCGCGCTTCGCTTCCCGAGCGCGTTCTGGGAAAGCCGCGCCCCCGGCGTGGCCTTCTTTCACGCTCCGCGCGCCCCGTTTCCCACGTTCTGGACGCCTTTGCCGGCGCGCGTGCCGTTGCTGATCGCCTGGGCCGGCGGCCCGAAGGCCGAAGTGTTTTCCGGGATGGTGGACGTGCTGGGCGCCATTTTGAAAAGCTTGAAGAGCGTCTTCGTGACATGCGAAAGCCCGGACCAGGTCCTGGTGCAGAACTGGCAGAGCGATCCGTTTGCGCGTGGCGCTTACAGCTACGTGCTGGTCGGCGGGGAAGGCGCGCGCGAAGACCTGGCGGCCCCGCTCGCCCACACGCTGTTCTTCGCCGGCGAGGCGACCCACCCGGCGGATTCCGGCACGGTGGCCGGCGCGCTGCAAACCGGCCAGCGTGCCGCGCGCGAGGCGCTGGCCTAGTCGATTAACATCAGGTCGATGAAGCTCAACGATTTGGAGCGCGCGATGCTCGCGGGAGAGCTCGGCGGGGCACCGCAGAAGGCGCTCGAGCACCAGGTCCAGGTCGGTGAGTTCTTCGGCGCCGCGGAGTTCGTCGAGGTTACGCAGGCGCACGTCATGGCCGACACCGAGAGCCTTGGCGAGTCCGGCGTCGCATGGCTCGAGGCGCTCGCGCTGGAAGAGGGAGCGCGCGTGCGCGTGCCGACCATTACCGATCCGCGCGGCACGGATTTCGCGAAGGCGGCACTCCTCAAGCAGGCGCACTGGATGCTGGCGCTCGAGCGGCGCGCGATCGAGGCGTTGGTGCGCCTGGGCGTCGCGATGACCGATACCTGCATCAACTACCAGACGATCCAGGCGCCGACGCGCGGCGAGAGCGTCGCATTCGGCGACACCGGCGTGGTGATCTACGCGAATTCCGTGTGCGGCGCGCGCTCCAACTTCGAAGGCGGGCCCTCGGCGCTCGCCGCCGGGCTCACCGGGCGCACGCCGCGCTATGGCTTTCACCTCGACGGGCAGCGCCGCGCCACCCTGCGCGTGCGCGTCGAGTACGCGCCGGAAAGCCTTAACGACTGGGGCGCGCTCGGCGGCGTGATCGGGCGCCTGGCGGGAAACTACTGGGCCGTGCCCGCCATAGAGGGGCTCGAGGACGCTTCGCCCGGCTCGGACGCGCTGAAGCATTTCGGCGCCGCGATGGCGAGCTTCGGCTCGGTGGCGATGTTCCATCTCATGGGCGTCACACCCGAGGCGGCGCCCGGTTCGCTGCCGGTCGCGCATCGCGTCGGCGAAGCCGAGGTGCGGGCGCTGCAGGCGGCGTATGCCGGCACCGACGAGGTCGACGTCGTGGTGTTCTCCGCGCCGCAATTGAGCCTGTACGAGCTGCGCGCGCTCGCCGCGCTGTGCGACGGCCGCCGCTTCGTCAAGCCGCTGCTCGCGGTCACCAGCCCGCAGGTCAAGCCCGATGCCGACCGCTTCGGCTATACGCAGCGCATCGAGGCCGCCGGCGGCCACGTGCTCGCCGGCATGTGCTTTTACCAGTCCTACGCGCGCGAGGTGGCCGAGGCCAATGGCTGGAAGCGGCTCGCCACCAACAGCGCGAAGATGGTCAACATCCTAGGCGGCTACGGCTATGTCCCGCTGCTCGCCTCGATGGAGCGCTGCGTCCAGGCGGCGGTGACGGGCAAGCTGCCATGAAGGAGTTCCAGGCAAAGCACGCCATGGGCTCGGGCTTGAAGGGCGAGGCGCTGGTGGCGAGCGACGGCTTCTCGGCGCGCTACGACCTCGATCGCATCGACGGGTCTTTCTCGCGGCCGAGCCACAAGCTCGCCGGGCAGTCCTACGTGGGGAAGATCCTCGTGCTCGACACCGCCAAGGGCGGCGTGGCGAGCGCCTGGATGCTGCGCGAGATGGCCGCGCGCGGCAGGGCGCCGGCGGCGCTGGTGTTCAACAGCGTGAACCCGATCCTCGCGCAGGGCGCGGCTCTTGCCGGGCTTGCCATGCTCGCCGGCTTCGAGTGCGACATCACCTCCCAGGTGCCGCATGGGGCGCAGGTCGAGATCGACCCCGCGCGACGCATCCTTCGAGTCCTCGAAACCTGATGAAGAAAAAGCCGAACCTGCTCGTCATCCTGGTGGACGATCTGCGCTACGACGAGTTCGGCGCGGGCGGCCATCCGTACATGAAGACGCCGCACATCGACCGCCTCGCGCACGAGGGCGTGCTGTTCGAGCGCGCCTTCCACACCACGCCGATCTGCTCGCCCAACCGGGCCTCCATCGTCACCGGGCAGTACGCGAGCCGCCACGGCGTCATCGACAACGTGGCGCGCGACGCGCTGAGCCAGCGGCTGCCGAACTACCACCTCGAGCTGCAGCGCCTGGGCTACGAGACGGCGCACATCGGCAAGTGGCACATGGGCAACGACGGAACACCGCGCCCGGGCTACGACACGTGGCTGAGCTTCGACGGCCACGGCCGCATCACGGACCCGAAGCTCAACGAGGACGGCCGCTATGTGCAGCACCAAGGCTACATCACCGACATTCTGAACGAGAGGGCGGTGCAGTTCGTCGCGCGCAGCCGCGACAAGCCCTGGGCGCTGTTTCTCGCGCACAAGGCCGTGCATCCGGATGCCGAGCAGGCGGCCGACGGCACGTTCGCGATGATCGGGTATGTCGCGGCCGAGCGCCATCGCCATCTGTACCGCGACGGCGAGTTTCCGAAGAAGCCCAACATGCTGGCGAGCGCCGAGGTGGCGAAGGCGAAGCCCGCCTGGGCCGAGGCGTTCGCGCTGAAGGAGGAGGATCATGCGCAGGCCCAGCTCAAGGCCATCCAGGCCGGCACGCAGGAGGAGATCCGGCAGCGCGCGCGCATGATGGCCTGCGTGGACGAAGGCGTCGGCGCGCTGCTCGAGACGCTCGAGCGCAGGGACGAGCTCGACGACACGGCGATCGTGTTCCTCGGCGACAACGGCTATTTTTTCGGCGAGCACGCCCTGGGGCCGGAGCGGCGCTTCGCCTATGAGGAGGGCATCCGCTCGCCGTTCCTGCTGCGCTATCCGCGCAAGGCGAGGGCCGGGCGGCGCGAGCGGCGCCTGGTCATCTGCCAGGACATCGCGCCGACCTTCCTCGAGCTGGCCGGGGGCCGGCCGGGCCCGCAGGTGCAGGGCCGTTCGCTGCTGCCGCTGCTCGCCGGCCGCGCCCCGTGGCGCAAGTCGATCCTGATCGAGTACTGGGCCGAGAACGCCATGCCCTGGCTCGTCGGCATGAGCTACAAGGCGGTGCGCACCGAGCGCCACAAGTACATCCACTGGGTGAACCGCGGCCGCAGCGGAGAGCTCGACGAGCTCTACGACCTCGAGCGCGACCCCTACGAGCTCAGGAATCTCGTGCGCAGCCGCGCCGCCGCCGGCGTACGCGGGCGCCTGCGCGGCGAGCTGCGGCGCCTGGTGACCGGCGCGCTCGGCTTATAGCTTAGGCGGCAGCGCGCTCCGCGCGCTTGCGCTCGTTCTCCTTGAGGAAGCGCTTGCGCAGGCGGATCGACTTGGGCGTGATCTCCACCAGCTCGTCGTCGCCGATGAACTCGACGGCGTACTCGAGCGTGAGCCCGATCGGCGGGGTGAGCAGGATCGCCTCGTCCTTGCCGCTGGCGCGGATGTTGGTGAGCTGCTTGGTGCGGAACGGGTTCACCACCAGGTCGTTGTCGCGGCTGTGGATGCCGATGATCATGCCCTCGTACACCGGGTCG
>CAZJJC010000149.1:0-10414 GCA_964546195.1 uncultured Enterobacteriaceae bacterium
GAAGCTCTGGGGCGGCAAGCTCGTCCTGAAAGGCATCCTCGACGTGGAGGACGCGAAGATCGCGGCGCAAAGCGGCGCCGACGCCCTCGTGGTGTCCAATCACGGCGGCCGCCAGCTCGACGGCACGCTGTCCTCGATCCGCGCGCTTCCCGACATCGCCGCCGCGGTGGGCGACAAGCTGGAAGTGTGGGTCGACGGCGGCATCCGCAGCGGCCAGGATGTCCTCAGGGCGCTCGCGCTGGGCGCGCGCGCCGCGCTGATCGGGCGCGCCTACGTCTACGGCCTGGGCGCCCTGGGCGAGCCCGGCGTGGCGCTCGCGCTGGAGCTCATCCGGCGCGAGCTCGACGTCACCATGGCGCTGTGCGGCCTGCGCGACGTGCGCGCCGCGAGCCCGGCGATTCTCACGCGCGCCTGAGCGCGGCGCGCCGGGCGAAGCGCCCCGGGTCCATCGCGTCGGCGAGCTTGCCCTCCAGCGGCAGCGGCTCGCCCTCGAGCTCGGCCGCGACGAGCTCGGCGGCGAGCGCCGCCCAGATGAGGCCGCGCGAGCCGTAGGCGAAGGCCCCGTACACGCCTTCGCCGAGCCTGCCCACCACCGGCACGCGGTCGGGCGCCACCGCGCGGAACGCCACGCGGCCTTCGAATGATTTGTTTTGTATGCGGGTTCCCGTGATCGCTTCCAGCCGCAGCAGATTGCCTTCATGGCTTTCGCTGCGCGGCGAGGCGTCCTCGTCGTCGATGTCGTAGCTGGCGCCGACCACGCACAGGCCCTCGACCGGCGGCAGCACCATGCCGCCGCGCAGCACCACGGCGTGCGGCGGCTCGATCTCGCCCGCCGGAACGTAGGTGAGCTGGCCGCGCACCCGGCGCAGGCGCAGGTGCGGCACCGGGTGCAGCTTCGTTGCCTCACCCGAGTTGGCGAGAATTACCACCGGGGCTTTTGGCAATACCTTCAGTTCTGTCGCGTACTTCATGGAAAGGCGATTCCCGCAGGCCGCGAGCTGCGCTTGCACGAGCGAGCGCGGCTGGATCCAGCCGCCGCGCGGAAACCAAACGCCGCTTGCCGCGAGCGGCACGCCGGCGTGCGCGCTCGCCTCTTGCGCGGTGGCATGCTGCGCGTATTGCGGCGGCAGGCCGAGCGCCGCGAGCGCCTTGCGCTGCGAGGCGTCTTCCTTGTCGTCGCGCGCGAGCTGCAGCACGCCGCAGGGGTCCCATCGAAGATTCTGCAACGAAGCGAACCTCTTGAGAGAAGCGAGGAAGGCGGCCCTCGTGAGCCGCGCAAAGAGGCTGTCGTCGGGCGTGATGACCGGGTGGAAGCTGCCCGCGTGGTTGCCCGAGGCTTCCTGCGCCGGGGCGGCATGGCGCTCGTACAGCGTCACGTCCCAGCCGCGCGCGCACAGGCGCTCGCAGACCGCGGCGCCCGCAAGGCCGGCGCCCACGACCGCCGCGCTTCTTCGAGGAATAAATGGGGTACGTCCCGGTTTTTCGTGCCGGGCGATCAGCATTTCGCGCTTGCCGCCGAAGCCGGGGCGCTTCTCCACGGCAAAGCCCGTTTCCTGCAAGGCTTTCCTGACTTCCGCGGCCACGCTCCAGGTCGCCGCGGTGGCGCCGGGCGCGGCGAGGCGCGACAGCGAGCGCATCAGCGCATGCGACCACATGTCGGGATTCTTCGCCGGCGCGAAGCCGTCGAGGTAGAACGCGTCGGCCGCGAGGCGCAGGTCGCGCACCACGCCGATATCGGCGAAGAACAGCGTCAGCACGACGTTGCCGCCGTCGAATTCCAGGCGCTGCGCGCCCGGCACGAGCAGCGGCCAGCTTGCTTCGAGCTCGTTTGCTTCAGCCTGGAGGTCCGGGTAGCGGCCGAGCAAATCCCTCAAATCGGAAAGCGCAAAGGGATGCTTCTCGACGGAAACGAAGTGCAGCCGCCGGCAGCGCGCCGGGTCGCGCCGCCACGCCTGCCAGGTGGCGAGGAAATTGATGCCGGCGCCGAAGCCGGTCTCCAGGATCACGAAGCGCTCGCGCCCCGCCCAGCGCTCCACGACCTGGTTGCCCTGCAGGAACACCTGCCGGGCCTGCGCCACGCCGCCTGCCGCGCTGTGGTAGAGGTCGCCGAAGGCGGCCGAGTACGGCACGCCGTCGACGAATTCCAGTTTGGCCGGGACCAGCACTCTCCTATTAGACTTGCGCTGATGGAATACCGGAAGGCCGAGGCGAAGGACTACGCGCGCAGGCACCTCAGGGGCATCTGGGCCGCGACGCTGACCCCGTTCACGCCGCAGCTCGAGCTGGACGAGGCCGGCTGGCGGCGCAACCTGCGCCACTGGACCCGCGAGCTTGGCATCGCGGGCCTTTTCGTCAACGGCAAGCAGGGCGAGTTCTACGCGATGTCGCTCGAGGAGCGCAAGCGCACCGCGGAGCTCGCCGTCGAGGAGGCGGCGGCGGTCCGCGGCGGCGTCATGGTGTCCTGCTCCGACCAGAGCCTCGACACGGTGATCGAGCTGGCCAGGCACGCGCAGGCGATCGGCGCCGACTACATCGTGGTGCACACGCCGCTGCTTTACTTCGGCGCCCATACGCCCGATACGTTGGTCGCGTATTACAAGACGATTTCGGACCACGTCGACATCGGCATCGCGCTCTGGAACCAGCCGCCGGACTGCGGCTACCTGCTCGAGCCCGACGTGTGCCTGCGCATCGCCGAGCTGCCCAACGTGGTCGCCATCAAGTACAGCGTGCCGCGCGCCACCTACGCCGAGCTCACGCGCCTCGCCGCCGGCAAGCTGATCGTCAGCAGCTCGAGCGAGGAAGACTGGCTCGACAACATCGTCGAGCTCGGCTGGCCGGTGTACCTTTGCTCGACGCCGCCCTACCTTTTGCAGACCGCCGCCGACCGGCGCATGCACGCGTACACCGAGCTCGCTTTTGAAGGAAAGCTGGAACAAGCGCGCGCCGTCCGGGATAGCCTGAATCCGGTTCGCAAAGCCCTGAAGGCCACGCGGCCCGCGGGCAAGGCGGCGGCGCACCAGAAATACTGGCAGGACTTGCTCGGCCAGGCCGGCGGGCCGGTGCGCGCGCCGCTGCTCGGGTTGACCGAGCCGGAAAAGGCGGCCACGCGCGCCGCGTTCGAAGCCTGTGGATTGAAAGCGAAGGAAAGGACTGCCGCATGAACAAGCCCGCCGAATTTCATCCTTCGGTCAAGCTCGAGACCGTTCCTGTGTGGATCGACGGCAAGGCCGTCGCCTCGGCCGCGCGCTACGGCGAGGTCTTCAACCCGGCGCTCGGCCAGGTGACCAAGCGCGTGGTTTTTGCCGATTCCGGAATGGTCGATGCTGCGGTTCAGGCGGCCACGGCGGCATTCCCCGCCTGGCGCGATACGCCGCCGCTCAGGCGCGCGCGCGTCATGCAGAGGTTTTTGCAATTGCTTCAAAGCGAGCAAAAAGCGCTCGCTGCCCTCATCACCGAAGAGCACGGCAAGACGCTGCCCGACGCGATGGGCTCGGTGCAGCGCGGCATCGAGGTGGTGGAGTTCGCCTGCGGCATCCCGCAGCTCCTGAAGGGCGAGCATGCCGAGAACGTCGGCACGCAGGTCGACACCCATACCGTGCGCCAGCCGGTGGGGGTGTGCGCCGGGATCACGCCGTTCAACTTCCCGGTCATGGTGCCGCTGTGGATGTTCCCGATGGCGATCGCCTGCGGCAATACCTTCATCCTCAAGCCCTCGGAGAAAGTGCCCTCGGCGTCCATCCGCATGGCGGAGCTGTTCAAGGAAGCCGGGCTGCCGGACGGCGTGTTCAACGTGGTGCAGGGGGACAAGGCTGCCGTTGACGCCATCCTCGCCCACCCGGCGATCCATGCGGTATCGTTCGTCGGCTCGACGCCGATCGCCAGGTACATCTACGAGACCTGCGCGAAGCACGGCAAGCGCGTGCAGGCGCTGGGCGGGGCGAAGAACCACGCGGTGGTGCTGCCCGACGCCGATCTCGAGTTCGCCGCCGACGCGCTGATCGGCGCGGCCTACGGCTCGGCCGGCGAGCGCTGCATGGCGATCTCGGCCGTGGTGGCGGTTGGGGCGGCAGGCGACGCCTTGGTTCGTTTGCTGGAAGCGAAAGCGAAAGGCATCAAGGTCGGATCCGGCGATGCCGAGGGCGTCGACATGGGCCCGCTCGTTACCGCGCAGCACCGCGACAAGGTGGCCTCGTTCATCGAGAAAGGAAAAAAGGAAGGCGCGACCGTGGTGCTGGACGGCAGCCAGGCGCCGATCAAGCAAGGATTTTTCCTCGGCACGACGCTCTTCGACCACGTCACGCCCCAGATGGAAATCTACCGGCACGAGATTTTCGGGCCCGTCCTGGTCGTCCTGAGGGCCGATACGCTGGAGGAGGCGATCGCGCTGGTGAACCGCAACCCGTACGCCAACGGCACCGCGCTTTTCACCGAGTCGGGCGGCGCGGCGCGGCGCTTCGAGAACGAGATCCAGGTCGGCATGGTCGGCATCAACGTGCCGATCCCGGTGCCGGTGGCGTTCTTCTCCTTCGGCGGCTGGAAAAGCTCCCTCTTCGGCGACCTGCATGTGCACGGCGCGGAAAGCGTCAAGTTCTACACGCGCACCAAGGTGGTCACCACGCGCTGGCCGCACCAGGACACGCCGGCCCCGGGGTTCAACATGCCTACCTTGGGCTGATGTCTTTTCCGAGCTGCGCGATCGCCTCGTCGATCGCGCGGCGCAGCGGCAGCGCCTCGTCGGCGGCCCAGTCCTGGTACTTGCGATAGCCGGTGCGCGCTTCGGCCGTGCGCTCGTCGAGGAGCGCGCCGTCCGAGGCGCGGTACAGCCGCGAGCGCGCGCGCAGCTCCACCGCCATGTCCTTTTCCCGCGCGAGGAAAGCGAGATCGGTGACGCCCACTTCCAGGGTGTAGGGCGAAGCCGTCGCCTCGTCCGGCTGCCGCAGCTGCGCGGCAAGCGAATCGGTCAGGCGCATCTCGGCCACCGCCTGCTCGATGGCGCCGCGCGCATCGGCGATGCGGTTGCCCGGATCGGTGGTGAGGGCGTCGACCGCGCCGCCCGCCAGCCCGCCGATCACTCCGCCCACGATCGCCGCCGGAACCATCACGATCCAGCACAGCGGACCGCCGAGGGTGCATAGCAGGCCCGCCGAGGCCTTGGCCGACATCGCGCCGATGCCCGCGCCGCCGGCCGCGCCAATCACCGCGCCCTCGGCGGCGCTGCCCTTGCCGCCGGCGCCGAGCTGCGCGGCGGGCTCGTAGGGCGAGGGAACCACCGCGACCGTGCCGGCGACCACGTCCGCGCGCGGCGGCGTACCGGCGCAGCCCGCGAGAATGGAACAAATTACAAGTAAGGCCGTCGCTTTTCGCATTTGATCCAGAATACCAGCATGAAACTCGCCCGCTGGTCGCTGCACTTCTATCGGCTGCCGTACAAGCGCGAGGTCACGTGGGCCTATGCCTCCGAAAGCGCAAGCGACTACGCCCTGGTGATGCTCACCGCGGATAACGGCGCCGTAGGGATTGCCGAAGGGGTGGTGAAAGCGAGCCGCACCGGCTTCTCCCCGCGCTCGCTTGCTGCGGCGCTCGAGGACGTGCTCGTTCCGTTGATCCGGAACACTGATCTTGCGGATCCGGATGCGGTGGCCATCGCACTTGGCAAGGTTCCAGAAAACGGCACCGCGAAAGCGCTGGTCGACAACGCATGCTGGACGCTGCGCGCCATGGCGGCCGGAAAGCCGCTGTGGAAGCTGTGGGGCGGTACGCCGGGGCTCGAGCTATCGTGGATCGTGACGCGGCAGACGCCCGCGCGCATGGCTGCAGAGGCTGCCGAGGTGAGGGAGCGCCATGGCTTTCGCTCCCTCAAGGTAAAAGGCGGCCAGGGCCGCGAGACCGACCTGCGGGTGCTCGCCGAGGTGCGCGCCGCAGTCGGTCCGGAGGTCGAGCTGTCCATGGATGCAAATGGCGCCTATCCGCGCGAAGGGATCGCGTCGTATGTGCGCGCGATCGCCGATGCCGGCGTCAGCGTCGCGGAGGATCCGTGCGAGCTGCCGCCGGACCGCGCGCTCGAGACCCTGCAGCGCGAATGCGCCCTGCCTTTGCTCGTCGATTTCGGCTGCACTTCGGCGCGGGACGCGCGGCTCTATCTCGAGCGCGGCGCGCAGGCGCTGATGATCAAGCCGGGCCGCGTGGGCCTGTCGCAAGCCTGTGAAATAGACGCGGCTGCTGCGCGATGCGGTGCACGCGTGTCGCTCGGCATGTACTACGAGAGCGCGCTCGGTACCCAGATCGCGCCGCAGATCGCCACCCGCCTGGCGAGCCCCCAGATACTCCCGCCCGAACATTCCTTCTTCCTCATGCTTGCCGCGCAGGTGTCGAAACTCGTGCCCGCCGTGCGCGATGGAACGCTGCAACTGTCCGACGAGGCGGATCTCTCAAGCCTGATCGATTGGGATGCAGTCAAGCGCTACGCCCTCTAATTCGGGGTCAGAGCCCGAACTCGAAAAATAGATCGGGGTCAGAGCCCGATCCGCGTCAACGCCGCGCAGGGATAATCGTTTTCCGGGCATGCCCAGGACATTGCGCCTGATCCTGCCCGGCGTGGCAGTCCATATCATTCAGCGCGGCAACAACCGCGTGGCCTGCTTCAGGGAGGACGGCGACTACCTCGTGTACTTGGCGCATCTGCGCCAGCTGGCCGACAAGTACGAATGTGCCGTGCACGCCTACTGCCTCATGACGAATCATGTGCACCTGCTCGTCACACCAAGTGGAGCTGGTGCGTGCACTGGCCTGATGCGCGACCTCGGCCAGCGCTATGTCCAGTACTTCAATCGGCGCCATGATCGCAGCGGAACCTTGTGGGAAGGCAGGTACCGATCCTGCGTGGTCGAATCGTCCCGGTACGTACTCGGCTGTTATCGCTACATAGAGCTCAACCCGGTGCGAGCTGGAATGGTGCATCACCCGTCCTCCTACCTCTGGTCAAGTTACGCGGTCAATTCCGGCATGCGCGGAGATCCGTTGATTGCCTCGCATGCCGAGTTCTGCGCGCTAGGGATGGATGCTGGAAAGCGCCACGCTTCGTACCGAGCCTTGCTCGAGCAGGGGCTGAATGACGCGCTACTGAAAATGATTCGAAATGCCACGAACGGCGGCTATCCACTGGCGAGCGAATCCTTCATCGCGAAGGTCATCACCCCTTTGGGGGTGAAGCTCGAGCCCAGCAAACCGGGTCCCCGCGCGCGTTCCCCGTCAGCCGTTTATGCCGTGGAGAGCGAGATCGGGCTCTGACCCCGAATTAGTGCAGGTGGGGCTTTTTGAGGAAGTCGTGGCGGTCGGCGGAGCGCAGGCGGGCGTTCACCAAGGCGGATTTGCGCATCAGCTTGAGCGGCACGTCGCTGCCCGGGGGGCCGAGCGCCCAGATCAGGCGCCACAGGCGGGCGAGACTGTCGGGTTTTTCGCCGGCCACCTCGAGCACCACGTCGCCGACCTTGATGCCGCCGCGCTCGGCGGGGCCGCCGGGCGCGATGCCGGCGACCACCAGCTTGCCGCCGGCCTCGGTGGTGTACAGGCCGAGCCAGGCCCGCGGCGGCTGCGCCGGCCGCCCCAGCCTGAGCATGTCCTCGAGGATCGGGGCGAGCAGCTCGATCGGCACCAGCATGTTGCCCTGCAGGGTGCCGGCGTCGACCTTCTCCTGCACCAGGAGCGAGCCGATCGCGAGCAGCTTGCCGTCGGAGCCGATCATCGCCGAGCCGCCCCACTGCGGGTGGGCGGGCGCGGTGTAGAGCGCCTCGTCGAGCACGTACTCCCAGTAGCCGGCGAACTCGCGCTTGGCGAACACGGTGGCGCGCAGCGCGTGCGCCCGGCCGCCGTGCCCGGCGACCACCACGTTCTCGCCGACGCGGCACGAGGCCGCCGAGCCGCGCGGCAGGGGCCGCACGCCGAGCTTGCCCAGCGGCTGCACCAGCCCGAAGCCGGTGACCTGGTCATAGGCGAGCGCAAAGCCGGGAACGACGACGCCCTTGTTGGTGGTGAGCCACAGCGTGCTCGCCTCGCTGATGAGATAGCCGATGGTGAGCACCAGCCCGTCGTCGCGGATCACCACGCCGTTGCCGACGCGCTCGGTGCCCAGGATCTGAGCGGTGAAGGCGTCCTCGGGGATCTCGGCGCGCAGCTGCACCACGGCATCGAGCGCCCCGTCCAGGTCGAAGCGCCAGTCCTCGGGACGCGGCCGCATTTCGGCGGGGAACGCCCATTCGGTTTGTTTGGCCATGACCGGATTCTAAAGGCGCTTGCCGCTGCAGAAATAGGGACGTACCCTATTTTTGGACATGAGCGTAGCGCTGAAGGTCGACGCCGGGGTCGCGCGCCTCCTCCTCGACCGCGAAGGGAAGGCCAACGCGCTCGACACGCCGCTTCTCGAAGCATTGCTTGCATCGCTGGAGGACCTGGCAAGGCGCAAGGATCTGCGTGCCGCGGTGCTCGGCGGCCGCGGCCGCGCCTTCTGCGGCGGCGCCGATGTCGATGAGCTGTCCCGCCTGACCGAAGCGACCGCGGGCGCGTTCGTGGAGCGCATCCACCGCGTTTGCCAGGCGCTCCGCGAGCTTCCGGTCCCGGTAGTGGCGCGGCTGCACGGCGCGGTCATCGGCGCCGGCCTCGAGATCGCCGCCGCCTGCGACCTGCGCATCGCGGCCGAGGGCACGAAGTTCTGCATGCCCGAAGTGCGCCTCGGCATCCCCTCGGTGGTGGAAGCCGCCCTCCTGCCGCGCCTCATCGGCTCGGGCCGCGCGGCCTGGCTGGTGCTCACCGGCGAGCCGATCGACGCGCGCCGCGCGTACGAGTGGGGTTTGGTCGAGGAGATCGGCGGCGACGAGGCGGTGGAGCGGGTGGTAAAAAGCCTCCTGGCCGGCGATCGATTGGCGCTGAAGCTGCAGAAAGAGCTGCTGCAGCTCTGGGACGAAGCCCCGCTCGCCGCGTCGGTCGAGGAAAGCATCGCGCGTTTCGTGCAGGCTTACGCTTCGAAGAAGCGGCTTGCGCTATGACGGAGTTCGTTATATAACGAGCCCCGTCATAAGATGAAAAAACAGCGCAACTCCCACCCGGGCAGGATCCTCCACGAGAAGTTCATGAAGCCAGCCGGCCTGAGCCAGAACGCGCTGGCGCGCGAGATCGGCGTGCCGCCGCGGCGGATCAACGAGATCATCCTGGGCAAGCGCGGTATCAGCGCCGACACGGCGCTGCGCCTCGCGAAGCGCTTCGGCAACGCGGCGCGCTTCTGGATGGAGCTGCAGGCCGACTTCGACCTCGAGGCGGCCAGAAAGGCGTTAACCGCATGAAAGTTCGAACTACAATAGGTAGTAGACGCCAAGGTAAATCGAACTAGATTTATGGCAAAAGCGCAGGTGTACGACGCATCCGCGATCCAGGCGCTCAAGGGGCTGGAGCCCGTGCGGCGCATGCCGGGGATGTACACGCACACGGTGCACCCGCTGCACCTCATGCAGGAGGCGATCGACAACGCGGTCGACGAGGCGCTCGCCGGCTTCGGCCGCAGGATCACCGTCAGCCTGCGCAAGGACGGCTCGGTCGAGGTCGAGGACGAGGGCCGCGGCATCCCGGTCGACATGCACCCGGTGGAGAAGAAGCCGGCGGTGGAAGTGGCCTTCACCATGCTGCACGCCGGCGGCAAGTTCTCGCGCTCGGGCGACGGCGTGTACCACATCTCGGGCGGCCTGCACGGCGTGGGGGTGGCGGTGTCGAACGCGCTGTCGAAGCGCTGCGAGGTGGTGGTCTACCGCGGCCACCAGAAGCACTTCATCGCCTTCGAGGGCGGCGAGCTCAAGCACAAGCTGAAGAGCGAAAAGATGAAGGACAAGCGCAGCGGCACCCGCGTGCGGCTGTGGCCCGACCCGAAGTACTTCGACTCGCCCACCGTGCCGCTCGCCGAGCTCGAGCACCTGGTGCGCTCCAAGGCCTACCTGCTGCCCGGGCTCACCATGGTGCTGAACGTGGAGGGCAAGGAGTCCAGGAGCTGGACCTACGACCGCGGCATGGAGCAGTACTTCGAGATGATGCTCGCCGGGCGCGAGCTCGTCGCTCCGCTCTTCACGGGGGAGCGCTTCTTCAAGGAAAGCAGCATTCCCGAAGTAGAACCCGGCGAAGGCGCCTCCTGGGCCATCGGCTGGGTGGCCGAGGGCGACGTGTTCGCCGACAGCCACGTCAACCTCATTCCGACGCGCTCGGGCGGCACGCACGAGGCGGGCTTCCGCTCGGGCATCTTCGAGGCGCTGGCGGCCTTCATGGAGACGCGCGGCCTCGCGCCCAAGGGCGTGAAGCTGATCCCCGACGACCTGTGGCAGCGCGCCTGCTTCACGCTCTCGGCGCGCATCGTGCGCACCCAGTTCCACGGCCAGAC
>CAZJJC010000150.1:0-5166 GCA_964546195.1 uncultured Enterobacteriaceae bacterium
GGGAGATGCTGGTCATGGTGGCAAAGCCCATGGTGGCACGGAACTGCTCCTTGGTCAGGCCGCGCTGGGAAAGGTAGATCGCGTACGGCGGACCGCCGGCGCCGAACACGCTGCTGGTGATGCCGCCGACCAGGCCGGCGACCCAGCCCCATAGCGCAGGAATGACCCGGGGTGAAGCTCTTTTCAAGAGCGAGTAAACGGCAAAGCCAGAAACGAAAAGGCCGAGCAGCAGCATGGCTGCGTCGCGCGGCAGGTGGACGAGCAGCGTAACCCCGAGTGCGGTGCCGGCCACGATCATCGGCACCAGGCGCGTCCATTCGGCGCGCACCGCGTTCTTCGGGTTCTCGAGGCCGACGCTGAAGGCCATGGCGAGATCGCCCAGCGCGAAAAGCGCCAGCGCGAACTGCAGCGGCACGAAGTGCGTGGCGAGCGGAATGGTGACCAGCGCGGCGCCGAAGCCGGTGATGCCGAAGATGAGCGCGCCGAGGAAGGCGATCGCGGCGAGCGTGGCGATCTCGGCGAGGTCGATCATGCCGAGGCGCGCAGGCGCGAGACGTACTTGCGAAACGGCAGGCCCAGGCGCGCTTCGAGCGTGCCGGCGCGCCGGCGCAGCTCGTCCCAGTCGGGCTCGCGCGGCAGGCCCTTGAAGGCCAGCGCGATGATGTTCGGGTCGTACAGGGCGCGCATCATCAGCACCGCGCCGCCGAAAGCCGCTTCCAGGCGCTGCAGGTACCGGTCGAACAGCGGATCGTCGTCCATGTAGTTCACCACCAGCACGCCTTTGGCCTCGAGCGCGAGGTAGGCCGCGTCGTAGAACTCGGCGCTGGCGAGCCTGGGCACGTGGGCTTCGTCGTGGTAGGCGTCGACCATCAGCACGTCGCAGCATTCGGGCGAGAGCGCCTCGGCGCCGTCGCCGATCTCGACCGAGAGGCGCGCGTCGTCCGGCGGCAGCGCGAAGTGCGCGCGCGCGGTGTGCACGATGCGCGCGTCGAGCTCCACCACCCGGACGCGCGTCGAACGCAGGTGCCTGTGGAAGAACTTGGCGAGCGAGCCGCCGCCCAGGCCGATCATGAGCGCTTCGCGCGGCTGCGGATGCAACAGCAGGAAGGCCATCATGCAGCGCGTGTAGTCGAGCGCCAGCGCGAACGGGTCGCCGATCTTCATCGAGCTCTGGATCGCCTCGCCGCCGACATGCAGCGAGCGCACCCCGCGCTCATCGCTGACAGCGATCGTGGGACCTTTAACGGCTATGCCGGGCTGGCGTTTTTTCACTTTGCATGAGTACCAGGATGCACGCGGCGGCCAGGAAGGCGCATGCCGCTCCCGCGACGATGGGCAGGTCGTAGGCGCCGAGCGCGTCGTAGGCCACGCCCGCGAGCCAGGGCCCGAGCAGCGTGCCCAGGCCCGCGCCGGTATACAGAAAGCCGATGATGCCCGACACCGAGCGAGCGCCGTAGCGGTCCATCACCAGGGTGGGCAGCAGCGCGACATAACCGCCGTAGCACACGCCGAACACCACCGCGAAGAGCGCAAGCAGCCAGTAGCTCTGCGCGGCGAGCCATACCAGCAGCATCGCCCCCAGCCCGCCGTACATGGCGGCGAGCGAAGCCTGGCGGCCGAGCCGGTCGGCAAAGGGGCCGATGGTGAAGCGCCCGAGCAGGCTCCCCAGGCCGATCAGGCTCACCAGCGTGACGCCCTGCGCGGCGCTGAGGCCGGCGTCCTGCGCAAAGGGGCCGAGGTGGACCATCGGCACGAAGGTGCCGACGCAGCTCAGGATGAGCGAGGCGTAGAGCAGCCAGAAGGCCGGGGTCTTCATGGCCGTGCGCACGCCGCTGCCGCCGGCGGACTGGCGCTGCGTTCCGGGCCTTTGGCGAATGGCGAAGGCGGCGGCGCCGCCCACCACCAGGATGGACGCCGACAGCGCGAGGCAGGCGCCGCGCCAGCCGAATTGCGCGATCCAGCCCGCGGCGAGCAGCGGGCCGGCGATGTTGCCGGCGCCGATGCCGGCGACCGCGAGGCCGGAGGCGAAAGCGCGGTTGGCGCCGAACCAGGGCTGCACCGCCCCCACGGCAGGAACGTACACCAGCCCCACGCCTAGCCCGATGCCGATGCTGTAGGTGGTATAGAGCATGGTCACCGACCCGGCGACGCTCGCGAGCGCGAGCGCTGCCGCGAGGCAGGCCACGCCGGCCAGCGCGACCCGCCGCGGCCCGAAGCGGTCGGCGAGCACCCCGCCGGGGGCGCCGCTCAGGAACCAGGTGAGCGCCGCGAGCGAGAACACCAGCGCGATATGGCCGCGCGAGGCGCCGAACTCGGTTTCGAACGCGGTGAAGAACGCGGCGAAGGAGTAGGCCGCGCCGAAACCGACGAACATCAGGGTGAAGGCCGCGGCCACCACCACCCAGCCGTATTTTTCTTGTTTCATTTCATGACCAGCAAGCGCGATGATAATGCGTCCATGGAACTTCGCCAGGCCACCATCCTGTTCGCCGACCTGCGCGGCTTCAGCGCCATCTTCTCGGCCTGCGCGCCGGCGAAGATGTTCGAGCTGCTCAACCGCTGGCTCGTGCGCATGAGCGAGATCGCCATCGCCCAGCAGGGCACGATCGACAGCTTCATCGGCGACGCCATCATGGTGGTGTTCGACGACCCGCGGCGCGCCCTGGAGTGCGCGGTGGACATGCAGGTCGCCATGCAGGGCGTCAACCGCGCCCACCGCGACGCGAAGCTGCCCGAGATTTACCTGGGAATCGGCGTCAACAGCGGCGAAGTCGTCGCCGGCGTGCTCGGCTCGCCGCTCTATTCGGCCAAGACCGTGGTGGGCGAGGAAGTGAACCTCGCCGCGCGCATCGAGGCGTTCTGCCTGCGCGGGCAGATCCTCGCGAGCGAGGTAACCTGCGGCTTGTGCGGCGAGTTCGCCCAGACCGGCGAGCCCATGGAAGTGCATGTCAAGGGGCGCGACCAGAGCGTGATGCTGCGCGAAGTGCACGGCATCCCGTCGGCGGGCAAGCGGGTGCCGCGGCAGGAGGGCCGGCGCAGCCCGCGCGTGCAGGTGCGCATCCCGTTCTCCTACCAGCTGCTGGCGAACGACCTGGTCTCGCAGGTCCGGGCGCAGGGCTCCATCCTGTACCTCGGCGCCCGAGGCGTGCTGATCGAGCTGGACCGCAAGCTGGGTCTGTTCGAGGAGCTCAAGCTCGACGTGGAGCTGCCGCTCACCGGCTACCGGGCGACCGACCTCTACGGCCGGATCGTCAACGCCAAGCCGCACGAGGGGCGCTACCGCTTCGGGGTCGAGTTCACCTCGCTCGGGACCGAGACCAGCCGCAATATCCGGGCGCTGGTCCAGCTGCTGGTCCAGGCGATCGGCAGCGAGCACCGCTTCCCGCTGCCTCGCTAGCGGCAGCGGCCACCGGGGAGCTAGACCGCTTCGTCCTTCCTGCGGCGCACGACGGTTGCCGCCCGCGCGGCGGCTACGGTCTTCTGCTCGATGAGCTCCACCAGGCGCAGCAGGAAGTTGACGGCCGGCTCGCTGCTGCCGGCGGCCCAGCTCGCGACCATGTCGGGCGTGGTGCCGAGATACTGCGCCACGGCGTCATGTCCCCCGAGAATCTCGGTGGCCAGCTCGACGGACCGGCGGTAAGCCGACTTTCCCATTGCGTGCAGGCCTCCAGAACCTGCGCCTCCATAGTGCCGGTCGGCGCACGCGCAGGGAAGCAAGTAATTAACGATTGTCTTGTTAATACAACGCCTGCGCGCGCCTGCATTGGCCGGCCGGCCTATATCCAATCCCCGCTTGCCGGCTTAAAGTGACTGCGTTGCCGGCCTGCTCTCACGAGCTTGGCTTGGCGACTGAAGGCCCGAGCCGTCAAAAGCCCGGGCCTTTTTACGTTCGTACGCCATTGCGGTAAGCTGCCCAGCGCTCGAAGCCAAGAAAAGCCAAGCAGGCAGCTAGTACAAAGCGCCGCGAGCCGAAATAGCCCACAAATCCTCGACGATTCCGCCCCGCACGCAAACGTACCAGTCATAGAGGTTGACCGTCGGGTCGCAATGACCGGGCACGAGCAGGAGCTTGTCGCCCAAAGCCGGCGCCGGAGCCCCTTCCACCCAGCCGTGCTCGTCGGAAGCATGCGTATAGGCGAGGCCCGGGCGCTCCCAGACGGTGGGCATGCCGGAATCCACGCTGGAGGCCTTCAGGCCCGCATCGACGATCGCCACTTCCGGCCGCGGCCGGCTCATCACCGTCGTCAGCACGAACAGCGCGTGCCGGAAGCGCGGCAGCGGCGCCGCCCATTCGTTGCGCGCGTAGTCGGCGTCCATGAACACGTACGAGCCCGGCTGGATCTCGTCCCACGCGCCGGACTCGAGCTCGAACATGAAAGTCCCGCTGCCCGCCCCGGTGACGATGGGGCATTCGATCTTTTCTTCCGCCAGCAGTTGCTTCGTCAGGCGAACCGCGTCCGCCGCCCGGTCGATCGAAGCCTTGCGCTCGGCCATGGAGCGCACGTGCTGCGCGCGGCCGTGGTAGGCCTGGACGCCGGCGAAGCGCAGCTTCGGCGAATTCAGGATTTCCCGGACCAGAGCGACTGCCGGCTTGCCCGGTGCGATGCCGCATCGCGCCATGCCCACCTCGAGCTCGACGTAGACGTCGAGGCTGGCGTTCGAGTCGCTTAGCGCCCGGACGTTCTGCGCGTTGTCGACGCACACACCCAAGCGCGCACGCTTGGAGAGTTCTGCGAGCCGCGCGATCTTGGGGGCGCCGACGATCTCGTTGCTGACCAGCACGTCGTGCACGCCGCCCTCGACCAGCGCCTCGGCCTCCGAGACTTTCTGGCAGCACACGCCGACCGCGCCGGCGGCGATCTGGCGCCGCGCGATGTCCGGACACTTGTGGGTCTTGGCATGCGCGCGCACGCGCACGCGCTGGCCGACCGCGCGGTTCAGCGTCGCGATGTTGCTTTCGAACGCGTCGAGGTCGAGCACCAGCGCCGGGGTGTCGACCTCCGCGAGGCGCTGTCCGAGCGCGGCGGGCGGTGCCTGGATCATGCGGGCCTGGACGCGCGCTGGTGCAGGGCGAACCACAGGAGCGCGGCGGCGACCACGGCGATCAGCGGCAGCGCCATCAGGTTCACGCGCTCCCACCCGGCCGTGGTGACCGTCATGCCGGAG